>CAKOLB010000017.1 GCA_934096125.1 uncultured Bacilli bacterium | reverse complement strand
AAGTGTAATAATTAATTGCAGAAATGTGATTGAATATTACACTTCTTTTTATTATGATTGAAGTGATTGGATAACGTTGGCCTTTTAGAGATAACGTTCTCGTACAAAAAAGTGTTATCCAACCTTCACATAATATATTCGTTTAAGCAAGTTGAGATTGAAATAATTCTCGTGTAAAGAGCCAAAATGAGGATATGTAGAGGAGTTGGAACCAATCATAATTAAGAAGGATAGGAAGGAAAATAAAATGAAATATGGAGTTGGCATTGATGTTTCAAAAGGAAAAAGTACAATAGCTGTATTATCAGCTGCTGGAGAGTTGATTGTTGAACCATTTGAAATAAATCATGATATAGATGGATTAAAATTATTAGAGGAAAAAATAAAAGATATTCCAAAAGAAGATTTAAAGATAGTAATGGAAGAGACAGGAACATATCATTTACCAATA
This sequence comes from uncultured Bacilli bacterium, assembly GCA_934096125.1. Lineage (GTDB taxonomy): Bacteria > Bacillota_I > Bacilli_A > RF39 > UBA660 > Onthocola_B. Next base: position 1,129 of record CAKOLB010000017.1, on the reverse strand, counting down.
TTAGGTTATTTACTTGATAAAGGATACTTTGTTGTTGCTGAAAATGCTTTGAAAATTAAAAAGTATCTTGACCGAGGATTAAGAAAAGTTAAAACTGATAAAAAAGATTCATTAAAGTTAGCTGAGTATTGTTGTGATAACTGGTATAAGTTAAGCAAAGTAAGAGAAAATGATGAAATATATACTAATTTAAGATTTTTATCAAGAAGATATTTAGATAATGTGGCAATTCAAACAAAAGAGAAAATAAGTTTTTCTAATTTATGTGATTTATTATTTCCTGGGTATTATCAACTGCTAGATGAGAACAATTTTATTTTAGGTTTAGAAGTATTTAAAAAATATTATCATCCAGACATTGTTACAGCAAAAAAACAATCTCAATTTATAATCGAGATTGATGAACTTGCAAAAAAGTTAGGACATAAAAGTGCTGGAATAAACCTAGCAAAAAAAGTTTATAATCTGGCACTTAATACAATCAGCCCACGTCCTAACAATAAATATACACAACTTTCAGCAGAATGTTGTGTTGATGAATTAATTTTAACAATTAAATCATCTAATAAGATTATAACAGAAATGGCCGAACTTGCAAGAGAATTACCAGAATATGAAGAAATAAATAAAATGCCTGGAGTTGGTAAGAAATTAACATCAAGAATAATTGCTGAAATTGGTGATGTGAGAAGATTTAAAAATGCCGGAAGTATTATTGCATATGCAGGATTAGATGCACCACCATATCAATCAGGAAAATTCGAAGCTACGAATAGACATATTTCTAAAAGAGGAAACAAACATTTAAGAAAAACAGGGTACGAAGTGATGAAATCAATCAAAAGTAGTTGCAAGTCAGATAACGAATTAAAAGAATATATTATAAAAAAAGAAAATGAAGGTAAATCAAAGAAATCTGCTAAAATCGCAGGATTAAATAAATTTTTAAGAATGTATTATGGAATAGTCAAAAGGATATATAAAGAACAAGGAAAGTGGTAAATATGCTTATTTAAATTGAAAAAAAGACCCCCAAAATGAGGTCTGGCGTTAGCATGCCTAAAATTAACTAAAAAATTTTTAAATTATTTTATCAAAATTTATTGATTTTTATTAGCAAGTTTTTTGT
>CAKOLB010000016.1 GCA_934096125.1 uncultured Bacilli bacterium | reverse complement strand
TCTGCAAGTCTTATTTTTTCCAAATCATTTTCTTTATTTGTAGTTTTTAGTCCTAAGAAATATCCTCCTAAACAAAACACTAACAAACAAAATAAACCTCCAATTATTTTCTTTTTCAAAAAAATTCCTCCCTCTAGGGTAATATATGAAGTTCTACAAATTTTGGCTATAATAACTCTTTTATTTTTCTCCAGAAGAGGTTATATTAAATATGTGATAAATATAAAATGTTAATAAAAAATTTTTTTGATAAGTATTATATAACAAAATAAAGTAACTATATTGCTTAAAAATAATAACTATGATAAAATTTATAATAATAGGAGGTAAAATAAATGGAGAAAAATAGAAAAGTACAGATAATAGCAATTGTTGCTTTAGTTGTTGGTGCTATTGGATTATCGATTGGTTTTGCTGCTTTTTCTAGTGTTTTAAACATCCAAAGTAGTGCGAATGTTAAACCAGATCATAGTACAATGAATGTAGATTTTTCTAGTGCCGAAGATAAAGTGGAAGTTGCTGAAATTATACCAACTGCTACCCCAAACTCGCTAGTAACAACAAATGGTGTTATTGATAATAGCGGTGATCCAACTATTTCAAAGTTAAGTGCAACATTCACTGAACCTGGACAATCAGTTGTATACAAATTTTATGCGTACAATGCTGGGGAATTGAATGCTTATCTAAAAAGTATAGTTTTCAGTAATGTTGCTGATCAAAATGCTACTAAAATCTGCACAGCAGCTCAAGGAACTACTGATGCTCTAGTTCAAAAAGCTTGTGATAAAATTTCCATAAAAGTAAAAGTTGGAAATGAAATTGAAACAGCAACTGGCATGGCCTCAATTACAGGACATACTTTATCTAAGAGTAGCGGAGAATTAGTTACAGTTACTTTAGAATATGAAGCTGGTGCTGATAGAGCAGATGGGGACTTTACTGTTGCATTTGGCAATATAACTTTAAATTACAGCTCTGCTGATTAAAAATTACATGTTGAAGCAGATTTGTCTCTTTAAAGATGGGAGATAATAATGAAAAAAAGCTATATTAAAATAATATTATTTATCTTTACTTTTAGTTTTATTTTAGTTCTAAACAGTTTGAAATTTAAAATGTTGGGACAAATTGGGTTGGATATTGTACTTTTATTATCCTTAGTTATTGTGTATTTTACTTTTGGATTTGAAAAAGATAGACATCGCTACAGTAAAGATATCGTCTTGGAAATTATTATTATTTTAATAGTTTTTTTTCTATTTTATTATTTATCTGGCATTTTAATTGGATTTGCCAAAAATACTAATTATTTTACAATAAATTCTTTTTGTAACATAATAATTCCTATAATATTTTATTTTTTTATAAAAGAATTTTTGAGATATCAGCTTTTAATGAAGTCCAGTGAGTCAAAAACTTTAATTATAATTACATGTATTTTCTTTATTATAATTGATAATGTTGTACCATTTTCAGCCCATTCACTTGGCTTTAATAAGGACACATTCTTATTAATTGCATTAACATTTTTACCATCAATTTCAGAAAATATTCTGTGTTCATACTTAAGTTTAAATCTTGGTTATAAGCCTGGAATTGTATACTTATTAATTATGCAACTGTATAAATATCTTCTTCCTATAATTCCAAATCCTAATGAATACCTTTATTCTTTAATTTTTCTTGTTTTTCCATTGATTGTTCTTGTAAGGATAAAAAAATGGTTTAAAAAAGATAGAATTGAAAACGTTGTACTTGAAAATTATAGACAGAGCAAAAAAGAACTTTTATTTTTTCTTCCTTTAACTATTTTTATCTGTGTTTTAATTTATGTAGTTTCTGGATATTTTAGATATTATGCAGTTGCAGTTGCTAGTGGTTCTATGGAACCTGAAATATCGAAAGGCGATATAGTTATTGTTGATAAAAATTATAATGAAATTAATGTTGGTGATGTACTAGCATATAAACATGATCAAAAAGTGATTATTCATAGAATTTATAGAATAATAAAAACTGATGACGAATATTTTATATATACTAAAGGTGATGCTAATAACGATTATGATAAATACAAAATTACAGAGGATCTGTTTATTGGAATTGTTAAAATTAAGATTCCGTTGATAGGATATCCCACTGTATTAGTTAATGAGAGGTGGTAAAAATTACAAAAGATGTACGTTATACTAAAAGTAAAAAGAATAGTAAAAACATAAAAAAAGAGAAATTTTTATTGAAACTTTTTCTTTGCGCATTCTTTTTCGGCTTATTTGTTATTGTAGGTTTTAAATTTATTACTAACGCATTAAGTACTAATAGTGATGAAAAATTACATTTCCAAGAAAAGGGCAACATAAAATATTCTGTATGCTTAAAAGATAATGCTTTTTTTGAAGACGAATGTTTAGATTCCAATATGTCTTATGTGGCTAGTTTAATTAAGAACATTTCACTTGATTTTAATTATCAATTTAATGGTAATTATGATAATTTAGCTAGTTCCATTGATTATGAAATTGGAGCTAAACTTATTATTGAAAACAAAGACACTAAAACAAAGTATTATGAAAAAGATTATGTTTTAGTTCCTAAAACCACAGATTCTGTAAAAAATAGTGGAACATTATATAATTTAGATAAAAAAGTTAATATTGATTATGAATACTATAATAGTATTGCAACTAATTTTAAATCTCAATATGGTGTTGATTCCCAAAGTTATTTAGAGGTGTTTTTAAACACATATAATAATGTTAACCCGAAATATAAAGATATTCCAACAAATGCACAAATATCAGTTCGAATACCACTATCACAAAAAGCTATTGAAATAAATTTTAATACTCAAGAAATAAATATAAATATAGAAAAATACATTATATCAAAGGCTGTTATTATTAATGACTATCAAAAATTAATTGCTGGTATAATTTCTTTTTTCCTATCACTTCTTTTTCTATCATTTACTATTGTAATAATAAAAAGATATACCAAAAAAATAAGTAAGTATGACAAATTTATTAATAAAATATTAAAAGAATATGACCGTTTAATAGTAGAAACAGCAACATTTCCTGATGAAAAAAAATATAATGTTTTATTAATCAATAATTTTAATGAATTAGTAGATGTTCGTGATAATTTACGCACTCCAATCATGTTCTATAATATTAAAGATCACAAAATATCAATATTTTATATTCTTAATGATAATAACTTATATTTGTATATAGTAAATTCAAAGGACATAAATGATGGAGATAAGAAGTATGAAAATAAAAAAAATTAGCAAAAATAATAATTTAATTTATTTTGGCTTTATAACAGTTGTTTTAACCATTATATTCTTAAGCGTTGGATTTTCTGCTTTTCAAAATAAATTAGCAGTTGAAGACATAAGTGCTAATGTGCAAATAGATAAAGATGTAAGAGTGACAAATGTTGGGGTTGAAAGTGTGAAAGATGCCACTAGTTATTATGAGGATTATAATGTTTCTAATATTTCTAGTAGTGTTGTATTAAACAATAGTAATTCCTATGTTATTTATGATGTCGAAGTTCATAACTTAGGTAATGTTATTATGGGAATAAGGGATGCATCAATTGATAATGAAAATTTAAAATTTGAATTTTTAGACTATAATTTAAAAGATAAAATTTGCGATAATAAAGAATGCACTTTAGGAGTTAAAAAAACATTTAAAATTAAAGTCTCATATAAAGATGATACAATTGTTAATAATGATGAAAATAAGTTTGTATTAAATTTTAAATTTGGAAGAATTTTTAACATTACTTATTATAATATTTCTAACAGTGATAATTTTCCTACCCAGATAATAGAAGGTGATATGTTAAATCTAAATATTCCAAATAAAGAAGATTATCTTATAAAGATATTTATGAATAATACGTTGTTATATAGTGGCATTGATTATCAATATACAAACGATAATTTAATCATTCCAAATATTTTGGGTGATATTCAAATTCATTACAAAATGCCGATATGTCAAAGGGCAACACTACTTCATACGGAGGAATGTTTGGGTGGATATTGCTCTGGGATGGGTTATAAAGTTGATGGTAAAAAAGGCACTTCTACCATAACATATGGTTCGTTAGGAACATCTAATATACTTTCATCTGGTGATGCATTTGATTGTGACGTGAATGGTGATGGAATTTATGACTCAAATACAGAAAGATTTTATTATGTTACTGATATGGAAAAAAATAGTAACATAGCTGTTTTAATTTATTATAATAATGTTAGTGCTGGAAAGCCTGATAATGAAAAATATTATCCATATGATAGTTCTAAAGAAAATTGGCATGGACCTAGAAATGCAATAGAACAACTTCCAACTGTTAGCCAATGGAGTAATGTACGACTATCAAACACAGAAAGAAGGATAGTAAATGAATATAATACAACAAGTACCAAAGATGGTCATAATTTTCCTGAAGTATTTAGTTATTCGAAGTATGCAGCACGATTTTTAACACTAGCAGAAGTAAAAAGTCTTGTAGATTTTTATATTCCAACTTGGAAAAATGGAGAATTAGATGATCACCTTTATCTTGTTGAAAACACCAATTTTTCAAAAAAAGATAATTCTAAATTTGATGGATATTGGTTAGAAACACCAAGAAACACTATGTCAAACCATAGTTGGATAATTTATGCAACAGCAAGACGTGTTCATAGTATAGAAGTACAAAGAACAGATGTTTTAGTTGGGGTTCGTCCTGTAATTGAGGTATCTAAAAGTGATATTTCATATAAATAATATAGAGCCATTAATTATAGCCCCTTCAAAAGAAGGATATCATTAGCCACATATTTTAAGACAAATAATTCAAATGATCATATTTAAATTTATTCCGATTCTTTTCTTTGGAATTGGACACCAGCCAATTTTAATTACTAATTAAGTATCATAAATCTGCCTACCTATTACAAATAGATTTTCCTCGTATAAAATCAAATACTAGGCTAGTGCTAAACTAGGTATACCAACTTTCTATAAATTCAAATATTACTAGTTTAGCTTAATTAAATGTTTCATAACTGCCTACATTTACTTCTTCTTTCTTTAATTTGTCAAAACAAATCACAAAAAAGGCTTTTTAATTTATAAAATGTATATAATAATAAGAAGCACTTGATTTGTTTTTTTGTTTTGAACAACATGTATATAAAACTCAAGTGCTTTTTTTGTAAATAAAAATTTACTTAAAACCAAAGACTTTTCGTCAGAAATTTGGTACAATTAAAATACAAGAAGTAAATAGGATTTCGTTTGTCATTTATGAGGAGGTATAATGAAGAAGAAAAAAATAATAATAATTACATTGTGCTCTATAATAGGTTTAATATTTTTAGATTTTTTAGTTGCTCTTTCATTTAATAATAGTCCAATAATTAAAATTAGAGATTATTACAATGGCAGTTCTACTATTTACAAAGATAAAGGAATATTTACAAATACTTATAAATGTTCTGATGGCAAAACAAAGACAGTTTTAAAAATGGCTAAATATGTTTGTCCTACGAAAGATAGTAAGGAAGGAAAAAAAACAATAACAATCACATTTGATACTAAAGGTGGAAGTAAAGTAGATAGTATTACTATAAGTAAAAATACTGAGCTTACGCTTCCAACTGAGCCTACACGAGATGGTTATGCTTTTAAAGGCTGGGTTGATAAAAATGAAACTCCAATTTATAACAAAGCATTACTTGCAGAAGATACAACTCTTTATGCAGTTTGGGAAAAAGACAAAAACAAAAAAACTAGTTCTAAAACTGAAAAAAATAAAACAAATATTAATACAAATAATAACAATGGTAGCACTAATAACTCTAATCATAATGTAAATAATAATGAAAATATTGTTTTACCTGAAGAAAAATCACTAGTTGTAGAAAAAACACAAGCAGAAAAAAATAATGAATACAGAAAAATGTTAGAAAATAAATATTCAGTTAAGATTGTATATAAAGATGAAATTGGTAATTACTTAATTGGTGGCTCTATAAATACCGAAAAACTAAATGATGATAATGAGATAAATAAATATTTAAAGGAAGTAGAATTAACATTAAAAAAATATCCAAATGGTTTCTTTAAAGAAATGAAAGATAATAATGTTTCTCTTAGAATATACATAGTAAATAAAATAGTTGGAAATTATTCAGGATTGACAGACGGTAGAAATCAAAGCAATATAACAGTGACTATTGGAACAGATGGTACTAAATTATTTGAAAGTACTTTGCATCACGAGTTAATGCACTATATTGATATTTATATGAGACAAAAAAATCCAACATTAAACTTGGAGGAAACAATGAAGGCTTATAACCCTGAAGGATTTAGTTATGGTTCTAGCGATAGTTCCTATGATTATAATTTTTCAAATCCAAATGAGGCATATTTTATATCATATTATTCAAGGCAAAGTTATTTAGAAGATAGAGCTGTTTTGTTTTCAGATATGATGACTAGGGCAACAAAAAAAACATATTACAATGATGGTACCCCAATAAACAAAAAAGCAAAATTAATTAGTTCACAAATTAAAGAACATTTTAATACATTATCTAATACAGGAAAATATTATTGGGATAGATTCTTATAATATATGGTTAAATAAATTGATTTAGGAAAGGAGGAAAGAAATGAAAAAAGATTTACTAGTAAAAATAATTATATCGGTAATTGTTCTTGCCGGATTAGGATACTTCGTGTATACAAATTATGTTTCAAAAGAAACAGAATTAGTTTTTGAAGCAAGAATTAAAGAAGTAACAGTAAATGATTATGTATATACTGTTTTAGTGGAAGAATATGACAAAAAGAAAAAAGAATATTCTGTAGAGTATGAGTTTGAAATAAATAAAGATACAAAAATAGTTTATAACAATGAAGATAGTACTGCAGATAAGTTAAAAGTAAATCAAAAAGTAACTATTACTTCATCTGATGTGATATTACCAAGTGAACCTGCCAAATTATCAAATGTTAAAAAAATAGTAATTTTAAAAGATTAATTAATTTTAAAAGTGTTGAAAACTTAAATATTGAAGATAAAGAAAAAGATGTAGCGTTAGAAAAAGTGCATGAAATTTTAAATAGCTGGCCAAAAGAGAATGTTATTTAACTTCAAGCACTTTTTTGGTATTTTTTTTGATATAACAATATTTGATGTTTCCATCTATTAACCAAGTCAGGAGTTACATTTAGTTCATTTGTAATTAAATCTTTAGCATTATGCTTTAGTACCCCTAAACAAAGCGCTAACAAACAAAATAAACTCTCCATTATTTTCTTTTCAAAAAAAATTATTATATGTTATAGCATTATTCTGGTTATTTTCGTTAGTTACTAGATATTTACAACTGAAAATTATTTTGATATAATTAGTTAAAATAAAAAGGGCGTGAAAAAATGAAAGTACTATCAACAGAAGTAAAAGCATTACTCGATAAAATGTATAATCTTCGTGGGGAAGACAGTATCATTTTGAGCAAAATGGACGAAGAGAAAATTGCCGCTATTGATACTGAGAAAAGAACCAAAGAAGAAAAGGAAAAGTTAAATAGCAAGTTAGAAGTATTAAATAATGAAGAAACTAAACTAGCGGATGAAGGAAATAAGCTATCATCTATTTTGGCAAGTTTAAAAAAGGAAGATTTTGCAACTGTTTTAACTCGGTTAGATATTGATTTTGATCCTGAAAAAATAAGTGATAAGTTAAATGCTATGCTACCTGATACTATCAAAAAATTAGCAGAAGAAAAAGAAAAAGCTGTTAAAGATCTTGAAAATATTGAAAATGAAATGCAAACTGCTATTACAAAGTTAAAGGAGTTAGAACTTAGAAAAGAAGAAGCTCTAGATAATCAAGCTAAGTTAAATGAGTTTTTTGATCTAGCTTTAAAAGGAAATATCAACATAACTAGGGATGCCATTACAAGTTTACTTGAAAAATTTAATTTTAGTGAAGATGAACAAAGAGAAGCTGCTAAAATATTAATGTTCCCTGAAGATGCTTTATATGAATATGATGCTAGTTTAAAAAGTAGTGATAAATCCGGTAAAACTATCACTGAAGTTCTTGCTGAAGCTAAAAAAGAATCTGAGGAAAAAGAAGTTGTTATTCCTGAAGATGCTCCCAATTTAGAAAAAACATTTGCAACGGTATTTGAAGAAAATGTGCCAAACGAAGAAGTAAAGGAAGAAGCGAAAAAAGGGGAAGAAACAGTTATCACTGAAGAAAAAGAAAGTTTGCTTGGAACTAGCGAAAATGATTTACAAATAGAAACTACCAAAGAAACCCCGGAGAAAGAAAAAAATAATGATAAATTAAAAGAAGAACTTCTATACCTTGGTAAAACTGCTGAAGATATTGACCTTGTAAGTAGCATTCTTCAAAAAACTGATATTGCCAAAAATATTGAAATTATCAAAAATAAAGGTTTAAGCATTAAAGAAATACCATTAATTGCTTTAGAAAACATAGACTGGCTTGATACTTATTTATCTTGCCGTGAAAAACTAGACTTAACCAGAGAAAAACCAGAGAAATTTATTATGTCTCTTGTGCTAGGATATAAAAATGTTGGCTTATTAGAAAAATATGGTATCAATTTAACAAAAGCTAAAGAATGGATAGTTTGTACTTATGATAAAACTACTTTAGAAAAAAATATTTTAAGAGCAGAAGAATTTGGCTTTATCGAAGGCTATAAACAAAATCCGCTTTTCTTAAAATCTCCAGTAGATGATGTTATCAAAAGAATGGGAAAACTTGAAAGCTTAAACGTTCCCTATAAAAATGATAAGGGTAAGTATCAATCATATTTGTTTAATGAATGCAATTACCAAAAAGTATTAAGCCAAGTTGAAAGTATGAAAAAATAGGAGGAACAATGAAATTTTTAGAAAAATATGACTTTAGTAGAGAAGAAATAAATGACTTTAATTTAGGTTGTTCTCCTAAAATAATTGGAGAAATAATCAAGTATTCAAGATTGGTGGAAGAAAACTTAAAATATCTATCCGCTCTTGGCATAAATAATTTCAAAGAAATATTTGTAAACTATCCAGACATGTTTTTAATCGACCATAGTAACTTTATAAATATCTTTGCAAAATATGACAAAAATGAATTAATCGAAAAATTAAATGCCAATTATAAAATGGCTGAATACTTATAAATAAAACTCGCAAGAATTGATATGAACCCCGTTTCTTGGACAAAAGAGAAACGAGGTTTTTATATGTCAAAATTAACTTATGAAGATAAAATAAATTTATATACAGATAAAAAGAAAGGAATGTCGATAAAAAGTCTATCAAATAAATACAAAGTAAGTAAAAATGTAATCGACTATCTAACTGCATTAATAGATAAACATGGAATAG
>CAKOLB010000015.1 GCA_934096125.1 uncultured Bacilli bacterium | reverse complement strand
AGTAGTGATTAATTCTGCATTATTTATAACTTGTAAATTTTTCATCTTAATCACACTCCTTTCTTTGAATAATTTACAATTATAATATATCATACTTTAATCATTTTGTAAATTACGTTGCCATTTTCCTTTAAAAAATAAAACAAATCATATTTGAAAATATATTTTAAGTAAAATTATTAAAAAATAATTAATATTACTAAAAAATGTAGATTTGTTATATTTATGTTACTTTTTTTATTATTTTTTTAACGTTTTAATTTCAAAAGTAACATTTTATATAAACAAAAAAGCCAACTTGTCTTGTCAGCTTTTCCGTCAAACATGCACCTATTTATAAACGATGCACCATTCATAAATAAATGTTTACACCTTTGTAAGCGTTGACATGCTTACACTCACTACTTACTGCTTGAATAATATTTAGTGGCAAAATGAGCTTAATACTCAACAATATCCCATTCCCCATAATTCTATCTTAAGTTTTGTAACAATAAATCGTTACATAGCGCTAAAATTACATTTAATGGTTGTTAACTAATTATTTAATACTAAGGGTGTACCACCAAAGGTAAAATCGCTTTTAACACGACATCACCTCCTAATTTTCGTCATTTTCAAGATAAAACATATACAAGTATATAGTTTATCCATCTAACAACAACTAAATTGTATCATAAATTCCAGTTTTTACCAAGTAAATACAGGAAAAAGTCAAATTTCTATAAAACAATTATAATTAAATATAACATCATACTTTTTAGTATATTTACTACTTATCCCTTTAATGATTTTTGTGGTATCATTTATTAGACAGTAAGGTGAATAGGAGTTACACTTATTCCTTGGCCAAATGCAGTGGTGGCTAATTCAACATTTCCCATTTTATTTACATCAAATAAAATACCTGATGCTTCTCCATTTAAATCAATCCCAGTTTTTTTGCCAAAACCAAAGTTTTTAATATATTGCATTAATTTTTCTTTTTGTAGTTTCAAACCAAGACTTACAAATCCAGGGTTACAAGAGTTTTCTACCACTTCTAAATATGTTTGCACGCCATGCCCACCATGCTTCCAACAATGAAGGGTTGCACCATCTACATTTATAGCGCCAGTATCTACATACGTGTCTTCAAATAAATTAACAACTTTTTCTTCTAAAGCAGCGGCTAGAGTTGTAATTTTCATAGTCGAACCTGGTTCAAAAGTCATCCAAATAGGAAGATTACGGCTGATAGTTTCGGTAGATGCTTTTTGATAATTATTACTATCAAAATCTGGTTTGCCTGCCATAGCTAGTATTTCCCCACTTTGCGGGTCCATAGCAATAGCAATAGCCCTTTTAGCGTTATACTTTTGCATCGCACTATCAAGTTCATTTTCAACAGCTAACTGCAAATCAAGGTCAATAGTTAATTCCAGAGTAATTCCACTAGTTGGTGCTTCATAGATTTCAGCCATGTTAAGTTTATGTCCTTTACCATCTGAGAAATATTTAATAGAGCCGTCTTTGCCAGTTAAGTAGTCGTTATAGTAAAGCTCTAAACCAGAAAGTCCTTGGTTATCAATACCAACATAACCTAAAACATGGCTAAGTAAATTATTATAAGGATAATACCTTTTACTTTCTTTAACTAAATATACTCCATCTAATTTTAAACTATCAATTTTTTCAGCTACATTATAAGATAGTCTACGTCCCTCAGGATGAACTCTTTCAATAGAAGTTTTCTTAGAAATATGGGCAAGCATATCTTTATAATCACTTTGCAAAATATCACTTAAAGCTTTAGCAGTTTTTTCTTTATCTTTAACTTGCCCAGGTATTACTACTAAAGATGTGGTTGTAATATTAGTAGCAAGTTCTTTGCCGCTACGGTCCACGATTTTGCCACGGTCAGCGGATATTGGTAAATTACGGCTCCAAAGATTTTCAGCTAAATTACTAAGTTTATTATAGGAAAAAACTTGAATATAAAACACTTTGCCAATAGCTATTAAAAGTATAATAATTACCACTAAAAAAATAAATCTAATTCGTGTGTGTATTTCATTATAAAACATGCTTATCTCACCACTAAATACTATGTGTCTTTATTTAAGAAAATTCTAATGGAAAATACTAAAAAAAACACCAAAGATGCGTATCTTTTGGTGTTTTTTAAAATAATCTATTTTACCATTTCTTTATAAGTTTCTTTTAGTCTTACCTTTTTTTCAGAGTTCATTTCGATAAAATTAATGTGAAGCTGATAGCCACTATCCATGCTAAGTAAGATTTCTACTTTGCCAGGCTTAAAGTTAATAGCACTACTAGAAATATTTTTATAAGGAATAATATGAATTTTTTTGTAATATACTCCCATTGTGTCCCTATCAAAAAGAATTAGTTTCTTACTTGTAAATATGCAGTAATCTTTACTATTCTTATAAGACATTATGATTTTTTCGCCAGAGAAAACAAACTCCTTGGCATAATCTGGAAGGTCATTTTCTGAAATTTCTTTTTTAAAATCAAAATATTTAGTTAATTCTTTAAATTTTATATATGCCATAATTAATCTCCTAAATATGTAACACCACTAAATATAGAGTGCGTTACTTTGGTTATGTCCTCAGTTTTATTGCCAGCTTTATCGAAAATATCATAAACTAAAATATCAATATTTCCTTGACTTGATATATCTTCTTCTTTTAAACGATAGTCAATTAAATAGACATAACTATTTTTATCAAATTTAGAAGAATAAACAAGGCTTAATTCTTTACTATTTCCTATTTTAGCATGAGGATTTTGGCCAAGACTTTCATCAAAGGCCACAAACAAACGAAGCACATCACCAACTTTAGCTTCCTTAATGCCTTTGCATGGAGTATTTCCACAGCTATTATAGGCACTGTTATTGAAAAAGCCAACATATTTAACAGTAGCACCTTCTTTATCAAAATATAAGTTTTCATCTTCACTAATTAAGTCTACTCTTTTAAACTCGGCCATATTTCCAACCATATCGCTAGCAGTGATACTAAAATCAATCACTTCTTTATTTTGCATATTTTTAGCAATATCACTAGTTATTTTGATATCGGCTTGATAAGTATTTTCTTTGGCAAGAGGCTTCAAAACTGTGCTAATACTACCTAAATTTAAAATGGCCATTTGCAGCGTTTCATTTGCTGTAAACTCAACTCTTATAGTTTGGTCCTCACCGACTGTTTTACTAGATGGACTAGTTAAGTTAGAAATTATTACATTTTCTATTTTTTCAAGCTTTGTATCTATTTTGAAATTACAAGTTGTGCTATGTCCTAAAATATCAATAGCACCTACGCTATAATTTCCATCTTCACTAAAGTCTAATGAACTATATTTTTCATTATTTTTTAAAATATCATAACTAGCTAAATTTTCATCTATAATAGAAAGATTTAGATTTTGATATGTTTTGCCACAAACAAAGTCTTCTGTTTTATTGTTTACCTTTCCTTTTCCGGTGATTACTGGAGCAGTTGTATCGATGGTAAATGTCACTTTACTGGCATTTTTGGCATAATCATAAGCTACTAAAGTATATGAGCCATCTTGTAAATCTTTAGTGCTAATAGATTTTTCTAGATAAATATCGGACTTTTCACTACTTTCCAGCGTTATAAAACTAAAGTTTTCATCACTTGCAGTAATCATAAAGTCATTATCTAATACTGCCTTATCTAAAATATTTACAACAGGACTAGTAAAATCGACAATAAATGAAGCACTTGTTTCATTAAATGATTTATCAATAACTTTAATATTATAACTACCTTCACTTAAGTTTTGAAGTTTATCAACTGTAACTTCTTCTTCATTTAAATATATTTTAGCGAGATTTTCTTCAGCAATAGTTATACTTACAACTTTGTTTGTATACTTGCCATTTGGCACTCCATTTAAAACCGGAGCAGTTGTATCATTGATTATTTTTTTAATAGATAAATTTTCATCACTTTTATTTTTCTCCAAAGCACTTAGAAGATTATTATTAAATGCATAATTTCGAGCAGCATTAATTTCAGCACGTGATGAAGCTGTATTTACCATATCTTTTAATTTTGTTAAAGCAAAATTTTCATTTGTGCTAGTTTGAACTGCTACACTACTTTTATTTTCGTTTTTATTATCTGTGGAAGGCACACTTTCCTCTTTTTCTTCTTCCCGTGTTTCATCTTTTGTCGTTTGGCTATTTTCTTTAGTTTCAATTTTTTCTAAACTTTCTTCATCTGAACCAGCGAAAACATATCCACTTAAGCCAAATACTAAGAAAAGTAGTGCAGCAATTATTATCCCTTTTCTCTTATCCATTTTTCATCCTCCTTTATTAATACATGCCCATTATATCTTAAAAGTAGGCTTTCCTGCAAGTAAATAAAAGAAAAAAACTTATTTTTGACATTAATAAGCTTTCTTTTGTTAATTTAATCATTAAATCTTAGCAAATAACCATCAGGGTCTTGGAGCAAAAATTCCCTATCAAAATAAGTTTTATCCCCTACTTTATATTTATGTGTTTCTAAATCTTTAAAAAAGGTAAAGTTTTCATCCTTTAAGTCTTCATACATTTTGGCTATGTTTTTAACACTCATACTGAGATTTATTCCCCGCCCGTATGGATAACTTAATGGACCAACAGACCAGTTTTCATTAACCTCTTCAAGCATTATTTGATTTTCTTCTAGCTCTAAAAAGCAAAATTTATCCTCTTTTCTTTCATATTTTATTGCAAAGCCTAACTTTAAATAAAACTCTTTGCTTTTTTCGATATCAGAAACACTTAGCTCCGGCACTAAACTATTAAACTTCATCGTAAGATTTCTCCTTAAAGTAAGTATCTATTTTATTAATAGGCCAGAAACGTAAAATAATTTTACCATTAATACTTTTCTTTTTTATCAAGCCAATTCTTCTGCTGTCTATGGAGTTTCCATCAGTTCTATTATCACCAAGGACAAAGTACATGTTCTCTGGAATTACATCATAACCGAGGTCCGCTAAATCAAAGTCACTATACTCTATATTTTTGGAAATATAACTTTCGGAAAGCAATTTACCATTTATATAGACTTTGCTGTTTTTGATGCTAACATGTTCACCTGGAAGACCTATAACTCTTTTAATTAAGTTTTTGGTATCTACATAATCAAGTGAAATAATATCTCCTCTTTTTACTTCTTGAAACCGGTAGCTTAACTTATCCAAAACTAAAACATTTCCATCTGTTAGTGTGGGCTGCATCGAAATTCCTACCACCTGTGTAACAGATACAACATATATAATTATAATAAATATTATAGAAATAAAAATGAATAATTTTAAGGCATCATTTATATTTTCCTTGAGGCTTCTTAGGTCCATAGATACTCTCCTCTACTTTAATCTATTATAGCCAAATGATAGGACTTTGTAAAGATTATTTAACGAGTAAGTTTTACATTTAAGTCATTGTATTGAAAATACTTTAAAACTGGGTATCTCTCAGTCATGTCCTCAAGGTTATAAAATTTGCCACATTCAAGAAACTCTTCTTTATCCCAACCTTTTGTCTCAAGAACAAAATCTAAAAATATATCTTCCATTTTTTGGATATTTTTCATCTCTGAAGAAGCCTTTAAAAGATTTTTAGAAAAGTTATAAGCAGATGATGCTTCCTTGATAGTCATTTTGTCATTAATTATATTAATAGCAAGTTTTTCTAATACTTCCCTAAAGATATAGGTGTTTGCTCTACTCCCTATTTTTCTTTCACTTTTTGCTTTACCTAAATCGTTAAAACCGGTTTGGGCATCGAAATTATAATTAATATTTAAAAAGTTTTTTAGTTCCTTTTCACTATTTACTTCAAAAAAATCTAGTAGTGCTAGTAAATCTGTGTTGTAAATTGCTTCATAATACTGGTCTAAATTTTTATTTTCGGAAAAAGCTACCATCATTAAAAGTCTCCCTTCTTTCAAACGGTAATCTTGATAGATATTATTTGCAGCACTTGAATACTCATGTATAACAGACTCAGCGGCTGCTTCATGAAGCATTTTAAAAGTTTTAGTTGCTGACAAAGATACGTACTGACTATTATTTTGGCGGTCATTACACATATATTCTTTGGCATGGTCTATCTCGTGCCATAAAACATTGGTAAGGTAGTTTTCCGCTGAAGACTTGTGTTTTTTAATCTTATCAACATCTACCGTAATTAAACAATTACTATCTTGATATAACCCTTGTGTCTCCTTCTCAAGCTCCGAGCTTGCTACAATAGCCAGATTATTTAGCTTACATAAATCTTCTTTCAATTGCCCTGGGGATGAAAATGAGTTATAAAATGCTTTTTTAAATATACTCTTCCCATCTATATTGCTTTGTTTAAAGAAACTATTTTCATATTTATTACTATTATTAATGATGTTTTGATATACTATTTCCTTATTTAAAATTTCATCATTACTACACTTTGTTTTTTTATCAAATGCATATTTTAAATCTTGGCACTCCATATTTGAGAAATAATAATTTGCATACTTATAGTTAAAATTAACTCCTGATAAATCTAAAACGCAAGCATCATCAAAAGATTTTTGAAATGATTTGCTATGTTTTATTTTGATGCTAAAGCTTGTTCCTAGAACAAATATTAGGGCAACTGCTGTTATTTTCTTCCACATTTTTACTCTACCTCTTTTTCGTACTTACTATTATATAATAACTACGCAAAAAAGCAATAACTATTTCCCAGCATATATTTTGCGGTAAATTTTTCGTGCAAGTGGGCCTACTAAAAATATTTGCAAAGGATAAGCCATTAAAAAATTCTTGCAATAAGTAGTGATAAATGTGCAGAAAACATTACTATTTACTAAGTGATGAGAAAATATGGCAAATAAACTCATAAGTCCGACCATTATTAGACAAGTAAAGGTTTGCATAGATAATATTACAAATATTTCTTTACTTTCTTTGGGACTGGCCACTTTAAAAGCAAACTTTTTAGCAAGAGGTGTTGCAAGGAAATTTGCAAAGATAAATGCCACCAATAATTGAAGTGGTAATGTTTTTAAAGCTAGATAAAATGTGCTATTTACAAGTCCTTGGGGGGAGTTTAGAGCAATATTATAAACACTCATAAGATAAGCCATAAAAAAGGCATTTAAAAGGGCAAAGACTACTCCCTCTTTTTTAGTTTTTGGCATATTTTTTTCTCCTTTCTTTAAAACAAAAAAAGACCGCCTAGTCGCGGACAATGACTAAGGCAGCGTTTAATGTCTTTTTTATTATACAATATTTTTGAAAAATTTTCTAGCCTTCTAGAAGTTCTATTTTAATTTGTCCTTTAAATGTTCTTCCTTGGTCATAATTTTGGCTAGTGCCAGTTCCATGAAGAGTAAAGGAAACAGTATAAGACTGTGTAGTATTTGGAGCAACTGCAATATTTTGAACAAGATTAACATCATTAAATGGAGCAGTTTCCCAATCTTTATTATATCCTCCATTATCACTTACAACTTTAGTCCAGAAATTATTACTTTCAAAAGTATTTTCAATATTTACCCAATCGATGTTGTAATAAAGAGTTTTATTCGTGGTATTTTTAATAGTGAATTTAATGTCAGGGACTTTAGTGTTTACCCCTTCATCAGTTTGGTCATCAGGATAAAGATTTTGTAAAGATACATCATTACCATTTTCAAACATAACGATTAAAGAGGCTGTATCCATGTCAAAATTACTTTCTCCCCCAGTATACTGACCGTGTTTTCCATCATTTGATAGTTCATCACCCTTAGCAGTAGGGTCATAAATACAATTTTTATCACACTTATTATCTCCATTGGTATCAATATTAATATCAGGTGTTCCATCACCATCAGTATCAATGTTTAAATCGGGAGTTCCATCACCATTTAAATCGATGTTTAAATCTAGCACTCCATCACCATCAATATCCAAATTGATATCAGGCCAACCATCATGGTCTAAATCACAGTTTAAATCACAAATTCCATCATTATTTAAATCTTGATTAGTTTTATTGGTAATATTACCATTTTTATCTTTTCTATTAAAAGTGCTTTTCTTATCACCGTAATAGTCGATATTTTCATCTGGCATTCCATCATTATTGGTATCACAGTTAACATCACACTTACCATCACCATCTAAATCAAGATTTAACTCACCTTTATTATTTTTAACTAAATTTGAAATACAATTTTTATCACATTTATTATCATTATTGGTATCACAGTTGATATCACATACGCCATCACCATCGGTATCAAAGTTTAAATCTGCTTTTCCATCGCCATCAACATCGATGTTTAAATCGGGAGCTTTATCACCATCTATATCAATAAAAAGGTCGGGAAAGCCATCATTATTGGTATCACAGTTGATATCACACTTACCATCACCATCAGTATCTTGGTTCATCTTATTAAAAATACTTCCATCTTCCATTAAAACATTGAATGTCGCTTTACGATTATTTTGATAATCAATATTTTGGTCGGGCTTTTTATCTTTATTGGTATCACAATTGATATCACAAATACCATCATCATTTAAGTCAATATTTAAATCTGGCACACCATCACCATCTAAGTCGATATTTAAATTAGCTTTAGAAAGAAGAATAACACCAGTGTACGTCGCAAAGCCTAAAGTCATTAAAGCAAGCAGTAAAAGGATAATAATAAGAGCACCATTTTTTTTCTTCCTAAAGGAAAATATTAACTTATTTCCCTCTTTTTTAACAAGTAAATTATGAGGAAGCACTACTTCATTATCATGATTATCAAAAGCAATGTTTAGAATTTTTTCAACATGTTTATAAGAAGGTGCAAATGTATCTTCATACATTTTTCCCAGCGTACTATCTAAAAGTTCATCTTGCTTTTTATTATTTAAAAGCATAAAGTCTTTTAAATTTATCGCCTCTTTATTTCCCATCACTTTATTATCATTATTTTTATTTTTGGCCATAATGCATCCTCCTTACTACTTAATAATTGAATAAGCTTTTTTCTTTCTTTTATCAAAATCTAAAGTAAAATCTTCAAAGATAACTCTGGCTAAATTAACCATTTTTTCTTTTCTCTTCTTGGCATCTTTAAATTCTTTATCTACTAACTTTTTAAACTCTCCATCACTTATATCTCCGGTAAAAACAAAGTCATTAACCATTTTACTTATAAGAGCGCTATTGAATTTAGCTTCTTCTTTATTACTGTTTTCACTTTCTACGGCTTCACTATCTATAAAGAAGGCTAAATCATATTTATGTTTAATATTACTATCTTTAACGTATTCTTCACTCTTTTTAATTTCGGTAACTGGTTTAATGTTGTTTTTTTCTAAATATTCCCATAACTCCAAGGCTTTGATGAAGTTAGGTTCTTTTAAGATAACATTTGTTTTACGAATTGGACTTCGAACAGGGCTTGCTTCTTTTAAACTTTTGATAAAGGTGCTAGAACGAAAGGCTGAGACAATATCCCTAATATGAGCAATACGGTCTTCTAAGCTGTGTCCATCTCTTGATGCAGAGACCACCGAATTTTTCTTGCTTTGAAGATTTAAAGAAATGGTTATCTCTTCTTCTTTATTTTTCATAAGTCCGGTGTAAGTTACATTATTTTCAACCTTAGCATAACTCTTTTGGTCAGACTCATTTAACTTATTATTAACGAAAATATACAAATTGTCAACTAAAGATTTAATAAAACGGTTTTCATAAAGGTCAAAAGTTTCTTCCCGGTAAACATTTAAAAGTTTAAGAGGAATAACGGTTCCATCATCTTGAATTTCTTGAATAAGGTTCGTATTTTGGGCTAAATGTCTAATACTTTCTTCCGTTACTACCTTAGCTTTTTCAATTGGCACAATGTTTTCCTCTTGCACAATAAACCGGCGAGGATTACGGATAATGTTATCAAGATATGGTATACAATCTTCAACCATATCTATCCAACTTGTATCACTAACTTTGGCATCTATATTTCTTTTATGAGTAATATTTGAACTAGTTAACTGGGTAAACTCTGTTAGTTTATCTTTATTTATATTATTTATATAATCAACTATATCCATACTTTCACATCCTTAAATTGTTCTCTTAAGTCTTAGTAAATAGGCCTTACATTCTGGAGTTTTATTTTCTCCGAATAATTTTTCTAAATATTTAATTAAACCATCAATTTCATCTTTAATGTAAGCTAGGTTTAATTGTTCAAATTTTCTTAGAATTTTATGAGCAATTAGGTAGTCAATACCAGCGACTTCTTCTCCACCACAAGCAACATAAGCTGGAACAAATTCTTTTAACTGCTTAACAATTCTGTTACCAAAAGCAAGACGGAAGTGGTCAATTACATAACGGTCAAGTTCAGAAACTTTTTCAAGGGTTTCTTCACTAACAGGATTATTTGCACTTGCTTCTCTTAAACGATTTTCAAAGTATTTAAAGCTTAATACTTCTTTTTCTGTATCTGGAGCATCAAACTCTTCACACTTGTCATCAATTGCAATTGGCATTGCTCTATCGTAAACTTTATCAGTAATCATAAACGTTGAGTCATCGTTATTGATTGTCCCAATATACCACATATTATCAGGAATTTTTATCTTTCCTTCATCAAGTTTTTTAGGGTCATTTGCCCAAACATTTGGAACAAGTTCAACAACCCAGTCTTTACGATTTGGAAGTTCCAAAATAGAAAGCATTTCTGCAAAGTAATATTCAACCCGGGAAATATTCATTTCATCAAGAAGCGTTAAATAAACATTATCGGTATATAATGCTTCATACATCTTACCAAGAATTTCTGTTTCATTAAATTTTTTTGTAAATTCATTGAAATAACCAAATATTTCTGTTGAGTCACGCCATGATGGTTGAACACTAGCAACCGTTGTTTCATTACCAACGAAAGAACCAAAGGCATATGCTAAACTTGTTTTACCAGTCCCACTGATACCTTCTAAGATGATTAGTTTATTGGAAGCAAAAGATGCTATAAACAAACGAATTAAATTGATGTCATAGTATAAGTGAAGTTTAGATGCTGAATAATTTCGAAACTTTTCACAAAGCTCTTCTAAAGTAAAGGAATTAGTAATTTCTGGAGCAGGATTATTTGCATATTTTTTATCAACTTCAGTAAGTTTGAAAAATCTACTTTCTCCCTCTTTTAACTCATTTTTAAGTGTTCCATCCGCATTATATTCAAGGTTTCCATTTTGGTCTGTAAGCTCACTTATCTTTTCTTGTTGACGTTTAAGTTTAAATATCTCATTATTTAAGCTGTCAATTTCTTCTACTAGCATATCTTCTTTTTTGACATTACGACGATAACGCATGTAAGTTTTAATACTCTTATATAAAAGGAAGATAATTAACCCAAATACACATAGAAGAAAAATACAAGAAAAAATGAGAATAACTAAGCCCAAGCCTGTTAAATTACTTTTATAGTCGCTAACTACAGTGATGTAGCTAACAATGTTAAACATTTGAAATAACCCTTCCCCAAGACCTTTAAAAATTTTTACTAAACCTTCGAATAAAGGTTCCATGAATTTTGTGAAAAACTCACCATATATACTCATTATTCTACCTCCTTATTTCTAATAACAATCGATATATTTCTTTTGGCAAAGTCATGTTCATTTTCGGCATTACTCTCTAAGAATGCTTTATCTACTAAAACACTTACGTTATCCATGAAGATTGCGCTTTTAACATATTCCACCCCTTTATAATCGTACATAATAGGTACATTTATTTTTTGATATTCCTTTAACACGTTTTGATATGTTATCTCATCATCAAATGGCACTAACAGGCGGACATATTTTTTGATGTATTCATTATCAAAAAGTTTTACAATACCCGCTCTTTTCATAGCTTTATTAATCTTTATAACATAAATCGGCATGATTTTATCACTGATAAGATTTTCCAAAATTTGAAACACCAATAAGTTATAACTAATCTCTAAAAATTTACTTTCATACTCTTTAAATAAACTTTTTAAAATATTTTCATCATAGTTTTCTAAACCCTTAATATGATAAGAGAAATCAACTTCATAATAAGCATTTTTATCATTACTAATTAATTTATATTTATTTTCATAGTTTTCACTTTGAATGATGGTAAAAGCCTTTTTCTCTTCACTAGCATTTTTCTTTGCGGCTTCAAATAAATCATTTAAAAAGTACTTATTGTTCTTGATATTTAAAATACTGCTTTTCTTAAGATATTCCAGTAAATATTTAAATTTAGTTTTGACCTCGGATACATCACCGTCGACAAAATTAGAAGCTATATCGATATAGATGCTGGAACAAATGATAACGGATAACAAAAATGTTTCATCTTTACATTCATTTAATAAATACATACTGTTTGTCTCTTTTAAGTAATCGATAATACATTTTAAGACGATGTTAATGTTATCATTTGAGTACTCAATTGGGTCAAGACGATTTTTGTTGTTGGTAAAGTAACTCTTCTTTACATATTTTTCTATAGCGCCTTTGGCATACATCCCAAATTCTTTTTTAGTTTTCCATGCATGATTATTTTCAACACTTATGATTGTTTCTAGTATTTTGGCATATTCAAATAAATCTTTTTCTTTCTTAGCTAAATACTTATCAGCAATATTTAAGCTCACTTAATCTCACCCTACCTATTCTTTCTAAATTATACCAAACATATAATACTTTTGCAATTAAAAATTAGGAGCTATTTGGCCCCTAACTTTCGACTTTGACACTAACTATTTTACTAACTCCAGATTCTTGCATTGTAATGCCATAAAGAGAATCGGCATATTCCATCATCTTTTTTTTATGGGTAATGACAATAAACTGACTTTTCTTTTTTTCACTATTTAAGTATGAGCCAAACATATCGACATTTACCTCACCCTAGTTTGACAGTTGTTAGATAAAATTTGCTACTAGATACCATAAAATCTAGCTTTTTTAAATTTTTTACTTGCG
>CAKOLB010000014.1 GCA_934096125.1 uncultured Bacilli bacterium | reverse complement strand
TTATCAGTCGTTTCCAACTGTTATCCCCATCTTAGAGGTAGGTAACCCACGTGTTACTCACCCGTTTGCCACTAAGGAGAGAATCCAAATCCAAGAAAATCCATTTTTTGTGCAAGCACGCAAAACTTCAATTCTTTTCAATGGGCTCCTTCGTACGACTTGCATGTCTTAGGCATGCCGCCAGCGTTCATCCTGAGCCAGGATCAAACTCTCAATAAATTGATTATATTAAATTAATTAATATTTTGATAGTTTAATCAAAGCTACTCAAAATTGACTTTTTTTACTTAGTTTTCAAAGATCATTTTCACACGGTATTTCCTGTGTGCATTGATAATATACCAAAATAAATATTTAATGTCAACAAAAAAATGCTTTTTTTTTGTTTTTTTTTTAATTTTTTTAAAAAAAGCCAAATTTACGCTTATTTTTGGCTCTTTTTTGCTAATTTTTATATTTTTGACCACGTTATAATATATATTATGATTAATTGAATGTGCTTATAACTTCTATCGCTTTGCTAAGTTGTGTATCAATTGTAGATATTTCATTTCCCTGTTCGTCATATTCGTATGTTAATTTTGCTTCATAGTCGGGAGTTATCCCCTTTTTATCAACACACTCTCCATTTGGACGCAACCATTTGGCAGATGTGTATTTAGCCATAGCTCCATCTTCCATGTCATATGTTTGTTGAACTTTTCCTTTTCCATAGCTAGTTTCTCCAACTATAGTTGCGTTGTAACTATCTTTTAACGCTGCTGCTAATATTTCTGCTGCTGAAGCTGTATTTCCGTTTATAATTACTACAATAGGATATGTTTTATGTTCCTCGGTATCATCATTATACTTTTCAGTTTTGTTTTTATTTTGCAAGGAATAGATTGTTTTTCCTTTTTTTAAAAATAAATTAGCAATCTTTTGAGCGCTGTCTAGATACCCGCCAGTGTTATCGCGTAAGTCTATGATAAGCTTATCCATTTGTTGATTTTCTAAGTCACTTAAAGCAGATTTTACTTGAGTAGGAATTGTTCTAGAAAAGATATTCATCTTTAAATAACCGACTTTATTTTCCATTATATTATATGTTATAGCTGATGTTTCAATTGTGGCAAGATCCACATTAAAAGATAGAAGTTCTTCACCTCGTTGCACACTTATACTAACGCTGTCTTTTTTATTATCCTTAATTAAACCTGATATTCCCCCATTGGAAAGATTAGTACAATCCACTCCATCAACACTCATGAATATATCTCCAACTTGTAAGCCAGCTTTTTGAGCTGGACTATTTGCATTAACCGTTTTAATCTCTCTTCCTTGAATAGATATACCAATGCCTTTATAGCTACCTGCAAGACGTTCTTCCAAATCTTTTCTTTGTGAACTATTTAAATAGGTAGTATAATTATCATCTAAATAACTAAGCATAGCATTTAATGCTGCATCTAGCATTTCTTCTTTATTTATGTCTTCATAATAATTATCAACAATACTTGAGTAGGCTTTAAGAAAATCACTTAACTCCTTATCATCAGTTATGACTTTAGAAGACAAACCATAATTATTTGTAACAATTATACCAGCAGTAACAGCAGAAATAACTGATGTGACGCACATAATGATTACAACGCTTAATAGATTAAAGCCTTTGTTATTTTTCAAAAGTATCACCAATTTTATTGTATCACCTAATATAAAAAAAGAAAAGTTAAAACCTTTCTTACATACCTAATTCACTTTTAATCGCTGTAAAGTCTTCAATATACTTATCTATTTTACCGTTTTTTACTTTGATTAAAGTTAAATCACCTAAAGATAGTTCGCCAATACTTTTTGCACTTGGATTACTAGAGTTTCCATCACTTAATTTATATTTACTATTTAGTTTGTTACCCAAATCACAATAATATATTTTAAGAGATTTTTCTGTATTTTGATATTTACTAATTATAGCCGAGTATAAAACAGCATTACTATTCTCTCCATCATATATCATTACATAGTACTCACTGTCACTTCTATTAAGCATAGTGCCAATACTTACCTTATCATAATTGATTTTGCCAGCGGTTACATCTGATGAGCTGGTATCTTTTTTCTTATCATCAAAGATTTTAGCTACACCATACACAATTAATAAAATAACAATTATACCAATAAGTATGAAAACAAATTTTTGAACAGCTGCTTGTTCATCACTAACGAACTTTTCTTTCTTTATCTTTCTGTTTAGAGTTTTATCGTTTAATTTTTTCTTTGTGTTTTTCATCTTGTTTCCTCCAAAACCATTATATCCAAATTCCCTTGTCTTGGCAAGGTAACTTTTGTTTTTTTCAATATTTTAAAAAACCTCATCGTAAGTGACAAGGTTTATGTTTTATTTGGTAGAAACAACTGTTTTTGAATTTCCAAGTGAGGTTGCAACACTTACAAGTTCTGAACTGCTTAGATCACTACTAACAAGATAGTAACTCATGTTATCTGCATGCCAGCTTATTGAATTGTTACTAATAACAGCGATAGTTTTATCTAATAAAAGCGGGTCTCCTAAAACAGGAATGATTTCAAATTCATCACTAGCTTTTAATGTTTCTTCTACTATAACGAAGTTTTTATCACCAGCGAATGTAAGAATTACACGATCAGCTCCATCTGTTTCGACTGTTTCTGAAGATTGTAAATGCGTATTGGCTGGAATGTATAATGGGTAAATAATATTATCAACTAATGATGATTTTTTATCACATGTTTCATTTTCACATGTTTTAGTATCCTCTTCTTTAGCATCTGCATTACTTACATTTCCACTTTCTTCATTATTATTAGTAGCATTTTTATTTTGAGTATCCTTATCTTGATTATCTTTATTTTCTATATTGCTATCTTGACCTTGATTATTTTGGTTAGTGTTATTTTTATTCTCGTTTTCAGTAGTTTCATTGCTACTGTTATCTTTTGTTTTACTTGTGTCTATCAAACTACTTAATTTAAAATCATCTTCTTTTAATTTAGCTTTTAAATCTACACTTTTAAATTCTGCCTTTATTTTAACTAGGTCATCTTTACTATATACTTCAACTTTTTCTATTTTCATATCTTTGTTAAAATATATCTTTTCATATGTCAAATCTTCATTATTTGGATAATTAACTTTACATTTAATAATGTATTTATTATTCTCACTAATAAATTCTTTGTTATTATCGCTTTTAACATCATTTAACAGGTTTTGCAATAAATATGATTGCGAAGAGTTTTCTGGCCAAATGCTATCGAATTTAAAACTTTTGTTAAGACTTGGAGTTACGACATATAATCCGTCCTTGTTTTTTAAAATAACTTGTTTGTGATTATTTGTTTGATTAACCAAAATTACTTTGTAATAATCATCTTTTAAATAGTAGGTTTCAATATTATAGGTAAATATTTCTTCCCCACTACTTATTTCCATCACGCCATTTAATTTATATGATTTACTACTTTCAACACTTTTCGTAAAGTCTTTGGTTGCATCTTCTAGTTTATATGTGCCACAGCCTGTTAGTAAAACACAAGAAATTAGCATGATAATTATTTTTTTCATATCTTATCCCCTTTTCTATTTAAATATATTTTCCTTCTTCTAAAATATGTATATTCTCTTTAAAAATGGGGAAAATAGTAATAAAGGATGTGAAAATTGATGAAAATATTGCAAAGAGTTGCTCTAGTCTTTACGATAATTGGAGCAATTGTCTGGGGAATTTACGGACTTTTAGATCTTAATATTGTAAATAAGTTATTTGGTTTTATTCCCTTACTTGAAAAAATCATTTATATAATTGTTGGTATATCTGGGCTTATCAACATTGGACTTTTTTTTACAGATTTTGATGATTAAAAAAAGGGCTCTTAGGTTAGACTAAGAACTCTTTTTAATTTTCAGATATTTTAATTTTCAGTTTACTTGAGACAACATATGTTACGAGTGGATTTTTGTTATCAATTTTAACTTCCACTTCATGTTCACCAACACCAAGACCAGAAAGGTCTACATAAGCTGCAATATCTTCTAGTTTGATATTTTCTATAACAGATGCAACACCTTTGGCTTGTACAGTAATGTCTTTAGTATCGATTAGATTAACTGCTAAGTTATCACTTAAATTACGAGGCAGAATACTACTACTAATGTCGATAGTTTTTTGTTCTTCTTCTCCAAATGTTGCCGTAATAGTTACTTTTTCCGTACTCATCTCACGTACTCCATTAGGCTTGTTGATGGTAGCATTATAAGTTTTGGTTCCTTCTTTACCCAGTCCATCAACGTTGATAGTTACAGGTACGCTAGTAATGTTTTCAATTTCTGATTTTTCTCCATAAATTGTAATATTATAGCTTGAACTATTATTAATTAGAATAGAAGCAATAGCTTTACCCGCGACAAGCTCACCAGTGGTCTCGACCTCTAGAGGAACTGTTACCGAATAACTTTCGAGAACAATGGTTGCACTAATATTGGCCGGAACAATCTCAACATTATTTAGTTTGTTACCCTTTGAGTCATATGCAACAAGCTTAACATTATCTATATCATAACTGCCTGCTTCTGTGAAGTTTTGTTTTTCAAGGTCAATAAGTGCTTTAACTGAGGCAATTTCGGCTAAGGCATCACTTCCACCTTTGACAACAACTTCAGATTTATTTAAAGTAACAGATTTAACACTTAACTTACTATCTAAAGCATTTATATTAAGTAAGTCATAAGAAATAGATTTAACTTGACTTTCTTTATTCTTGATAGTTACTTGAACGTAAGATGGATCAAGTTTATATGATAAACTATCTATTGATTTTGAATAAGTAAAATATACTTTATAAGGTTTGTCACTTGGAGTATACTCTGATAGATCTAAAATAACTTCGTATTCTCCTAGTTGTTTAGCAAGATATATATCACTTTTACGACCTGTTATGGTAATATCAACAGTTTCAGGTACTCCCTCGATGACATTAGCTTCCTCATTGTATTTAACAACAACCGGTACATTAGTTATAACTTCAGCTTCTGTTTCTACTAAAGTAATGACTTTAGAATCAATGAGTAAGAACATAATAACGGCAAGCACAAGAGAAATATAAATTAGAAAATTAGGTCGATTTAAAATCTTATCAAGTTTCCCTTGATTTTTTTTAACCTTTTTACTCAAAAAATATATGGCTCTACTAATTGGCACAACGATAAATCTATCGATAAAATTATAAATATTTTTGAAAAATCTGGTTATCATTATTCTTCACCATCACTTTCATCTGCTTCAAAGAATACTTCTGTCTTTGGTTTTAATTCTTCGATAAGCATCATTCTAAATTGGTCTGCATCTAGATTGTAATTTAAGTTACCATCAACAGCGATACTTAAACGGCCAGTTTCTTCACTGACTACCAAAGCTATAGCATCACTTTCTTCGGCAATACCTAGGGCTGCTCTATGTCTAGTTCCAAGTCTTTTTGAGATATTTGGGTTCATACTTGTTCTAAACACAGCGCCGGCACATGTTATTCTGTCTCCTTGAATTATTACGCCACCATCATGAAGTGGTGAATTTGGGAAAAATATAGTCTCTAAAAGAGCATCTGTGATATCAGCATAAACTTTAGTAGCCCCTTTAATATATTCTTCTAGAGATATTTCTCTTTCAATAACTATTAAAGCTCCAATTCTATTTTTACGCAAATAATCAACTGAACGCATAATTTCATAAACTACTTTTTCTCTTTCATCAACGGTTAGTATTTTATGTCTTCCAAGAAGCTGAGTTCTTCCTAAGGACTCTAAAACACTTCTAATTTCTGGTTGAAAGATAACAATTATGGCTAGAGGCCCCCACTGGATGGCATATTCTAACATTACTCCAACCGTATAAAGATTTAAAATATCACTTAAAAACTTAACTAAAATGATAATTATTACTCCTTTTAAAATTAAAACCATTTTAATATTGTTTTTAACATTTTTTAATATATAATAAAAAGCTATCCAAACTATGCAAATATCTAATAATTTCGTAAATATTTCCCAAATTCCTGATAAATTCATTATTTCCACCACCTTTAATAATACTTATTTTTATTATAACAAAATTTTAAAAAAAGAAAAAGAGGTAATACCTCTTACTTGACATTATGGTCATTTTTGATATTGGCATTTCTATTTACTCTTTCTTGCAGAGAAATATTACCAAGTTCTTGAAGTGACCCTACAATATTTTGCATACTATATTCTTTACGTTTTATTTTAAATGGAGTTTCGTTCTTATTTTTTTGGTTAATAAAGTAGCCAATAAGTGATAGAATTAAGAAAACAGTGATAATATCAAAGATATAATAGTAATTTCCTAAAAAATTTAATATTTTCTCCATAAAACTCCTAACTAATGCTTAGTGTTTGGCCACTTGGCTGAATTTGAATAAAGGTATTACCATCATTAACTTTTAGTTCTTCCCCATTTTCTAAAGTATATACAGTTTGACTGCTGCGGCTTGATTTACTCCATTTAATAGGAACGCTGTAGCCACCTGATATAAAGTAACCTGTTCCAGAACCAACATTTTCAAGTTCTTGACGACCTTTATTTTCTCCATCATTTAACGTAAAATTACGAACCTGATAAGTTATAATATTTTTAAAATGATACTGATTTTTAGTAACATAATCAGTATGGGCAACACCATTTACACTTCTTAAATAATACTTATTGGTAGCATCATATGTATAACTCGTTGTAATATAATTAGAATACTTAATAGCTATGTTACTTGCCGGAGTTGCTCCTGGCAAAGATGCCATATCTATTTCATCGATACTATAGTTTAGTAATAAATCTTTATTACGTGTGGTTCGAAGTTTACCTGTTCCATTTTTAAGTTTTTCAATACTTGTAAATAATCTATGTTCACTTGATACTTTCAAACTCTTATCTCGCCAGCCAGTTTTACTGTTATCAACTACTATTCGGTCGATATTTAGTTTAGAAAAATCCGAAGCAGCCTCGGGACTTTGACCGTGATGAACATAGATAGCATCATTTTCTAAAGCATAGTCTAAATAATAGTGACGAGCACTACGAACTGAGCCAATTCTTTCGGTATTTGCATCCATAAATAAAGCTAAATATCTTGTAATTCCGCCTTCGACAATCATTTCATACATAAGATATGCATCTTGAAGCCCACTTTGCAAAGGTCTTGCCACATTGATATTATTAATCATTACAGCATAGGGCCTAGAGTTTGAATTTTCATCGACTATTTGAAGTTTCTTAACTGAAGTTTCAGTTTTTTTTGTCTCCTCGGTCTTGTTATCCACTTTCTCTTCTGGTGTATCTTTAGTTAAAAATACTACTCCAAGGGCAATACCAATTACAGCAATAGCACCAATTACCCCAAATATTATCTTTTGCTTTTTAGTAAGTTTTTTTCCTAATTTAATTTTCTTCATCTTTACCTTCCATATCTACTTGCTCTTTCCATATCTCTTTGTTTAATCGTTTCTCTTTTATCGTATAACTTCTTTCCTTTAGCTACCCCAATTAGCAACTTTGCTTTACCATCCTTAATATATAACTTTAAAGGAATAAGGGTAAAACTATCTTTAGTTACTTCATCATATAGTTTTGCTATTTCCCTTTTATGAAGTAGAAGTTTTCTTTCCCGGGATGGATTATGATTAAAGATACTTGCTTCATCATACTTATCAATTACCATGTTGATAACATAAGCTTCTTTATTTTTAATACGTACATAACTATCGGTTATATTTACTTTTCCATTTTTAACAGACTTAATCTCTGTTCCTTGTAAAACAAGTCCGGCTTCCAGTTCTTCTTTGATAAAGTAATTAAAGTAGGCTTTTTTATTTTTTATTTCCATCTATATCTTCCTTTACTATCTCAAAATCAATAGTACCATTTTCTTTAGATGCACCTGTAACAACAACATTTACTTTATCACCAATTCGATATTTTTTACTTTTATCATTTTTAACTAAAGATAGAAGTTCTGGAACAAAAGTATAATATCCATCAAGAGTACTTATGTGGACAAGTCCTTCGACTAAGTTTTCGAGCTCGACAAACATACCAAAGCTCGTGGTGCTGCTAACAATGCCAGTATATTTTTCGCCAATTTTACTTTCCATATATTCAGCCATTTTCATATCTAAAACATCTCGCTCTGCATTTTGAGCATTAACTTCAGTTTCACTAGAGTGTTCAGCCACATCAATTAAATATTTACTATTAAAGTTAATCGTTTCCATATCTATTCTGTTTTCAAAAAGATAAGTTCGAAGAAGACGATGAACGGTTAAGTCAGGAAATCTCCTGATTGGAGATGTAAAGTGTGTATAATTCTTACTAGCAAGGCCAAAATGACCAATATTATTTGTGCTATAAACAGCTTTTTTCATACTCCGAAGAAGCATATCTGATAAAATCGTAAACTCTGGTTTATCTTTAAGTTCCTTTAATATTTCTTGCATAGTTTTAGGTGTAAGCTTAGCAATGCTTGTATTTAGCTTATACCCAAGCTGACTAGTTAAATTCATGAAATCTTCAATTTTTTCACTACTTGGTAAATCATGAACTCGGTAGATGAAAGGAAGGTCCATATTAGTTATATGAGTAGCAACTGTTTCATTGGCAATAATCATGAAGTCTTCGATTAAGTTTTCACTAACTCCACGTTCTCTTTTAATAATATCAATTGCTTTGCCATTTTCATCTTGTACAACTTTAGCTTCATCTAAACCAAAATCTATATAGCCACGATTTATTTTCTCTTGTCTTAGTATTTTAGCAAGTTTTTCCATTTCTCTTAAGGTATCTGCAAACTCTTCATAACCCTCAGGGATGGTATTTTCCATTAAAATTTTATTAACATTTTTATAAGTCATTTGCTTGCGGGATTTAATAAATGATGGGAAAATATCATATTCTTTAACTTTTCCTTTGTTATCAATTAGCATTTCACAACTGATAGTAAGGCGAATTACACCTGGATTTAAAGAGCATATTCCATTTGATAGTTGATGAGGAAGCATAGGAATAACAGTATCAGCAAGATAGCTTGATGTTCCCCTAGCAAATGCACTTTCATAAAGACTAGTACCAACTTTGACATAGTAAGATACATCAGCGATATGAACTCCTAAACGATAATTGCCATTTTCAACATTTAAGCTTATAGCATCGTCGATATCTTTAGTATCATCACCATCAATTGTAAATATCATTTCGCTAGTTAAATCACGACGATATTTTAGTTCACTTTCACTTACTTCATCAGGAATGCTTTTAAGTTCATTTATAACACTTTGACTAAAATCTGCTTCAATAGAATGTTTGGCAGCAATAGTTAATATATCAACACCTGGGTCATTTTTATGACCGATAATTTTATCAATCTTGCCCAGAAATGTTCTTGCTCCAATTTCTTTTATTACTTCTACGATAACTTTGTGACCTTCAACACAGCCTTTCATACTTTCTTTTGTTAGTTTAATAACAATGTTTAATTTTTCATCATCTGGCTTAAATTGAAGTTTATTTTTAACCTTAATTATTTCTCCAACTACTCTTCGTAAATCTCTTTTTAAAATATGAGATATATACCCTTCAGGGTCGGGGTCATCAAGTTTACTTTTTATTTCTACTTCTACAAAATCTCCATTTATAGCACCATTTAAATCTGTTCGGCGAACGAAAATATCATTAAACCCTTGAACATCAACAAAGCCATTACCACTTTTATTAAGTTTTAAGGTACCTGCTTTTAAGGATTTAGTATTTTTCATTAGCATAAATTCATGACTTTTTGACTCATGTAAAATACCCTCGCACTTTAGTTCGTGCAAAACATTTTCTAGCATCTCTAGTTCTTCAACAGTTCTTAATTTTAAACTTTTATTAATCATGGTAATAGACTGAGCTTTCTTCTCATCTTTTAAAATCTCTAATACTTTATCTTTCATTTTACTATCCTTCTTTGTGTGTACATTTTATTTTATCATCTTGCCAGCTTACTAAAATATAACTATTTTTATCTTCTTTAACCTTTTTATGATTTAAAGGATTTTTTAAATTCTCATCAATGTATTTGCGACTGATAAGTTTTTCATAATGCACTTGGCATAAGTTTTCAAAGCCACGACAAATACTTTCCGTATATCCCTCGTCTTCGGCTAGTTTGCAAGCGGCTGTTTCCATAACTTTTTCAAATTTTTTAACTTGCTTATCTTTTAGGCCTCCAAATACAAGAATTATACCTAGAAAAAATGTTAAAACAATAATTAATAGTTTTAGTACACTTAGTAACCACTTTTTATCTTTCATATTAATCACACTAAAAGTATATCATACTTATATTATTTTAACTAGTTATAAGTACATTTTTTCTCGCCGTCGCTATAGGTTATACTAACTTCCTTATTTTTTTCACTTACAACAGTTTCTTTAGTTTGGGGATTTTTTAAATCTTTCTTAAGATAGCCTTTGGTAAGTAGGGCGTTAATTGTTACAGTGCTATCTACATCTACATCTTCAAGCTCAGCATATGTGCAAGCAGCATTTTCAATAGTTTCTTTATAACTTGTTATTTCTTTTTCCTTTTGTTTATCAAGCATACCTGTTGTGTTTATTCCAACGGTTACGGAAATTGCGACAACTAAGACAATGACAACTAAAACTTCAATTAATGTAAAACCACGATTATTCACTTTTATCACCTAGTCAAAGTATAACACAGTTTTCGCAAATTAAACATAACTTTTTCACAAGCTAGTTTTATGATGATAACAGAAAGTGAGGTGACTTTTTGAATATAAAAATTATTGGAAGTAATTGTAGTAATGGAATAAAACTTAAAAAAAATCTATTAAAGGCTCTTAATGAGTCAGTAATAGATGCAAATGTAGAACTTAAAGATGACAGTATTTCTCAAAAGAAATATAATATCAGTAATATTCCGGCGCTTATAATAAATGGTAAAACTTGTTCTCAAGGCAAAGTACTTGCTCCCAGAGAAATTACTAAGTTTATAAAGTCTTTTGCAGCTAACTAGGAGATATTTCCTAGTTTTTTATATGGTGATACGAATGGGATTTGCTTTGGTTCCTGTGCCGGATGCATAGGTTACGGATGATAAGTGGTTAAAGGTAGGTCTGACATTAAATTTTTCACGTGCATACGCTTTACTTCCATGACTTACGTAACCTTCGTGATAAACATAAAATATTTGATTATTATTATTGATTTCCCTATTCAAAAGCCACTCTTTAGTATTAATGTTACCCCAGTTATTAACAGTAGTTTTTTATTACCTCTCATTGGTAATCCTCCTCTTATTTTGTATTATACAGCAAAAATGTCTTTTACACAGTGTATAAAAGACTTGATATTACCAATTTCTTATAATAAAGAAAAAGAGGTGGATAACTTTTGTATAAAATGGCTAGTAAAGATATTTTAGCAATTAATTTAAAATACTGTAGGTATCAATATAATTTATCACAAGAAAAATTTGCAGAATTTCTTGGTAGTACTCTGCCTTATATAAATCAACTTGAAAAGGGAAGACGAAAACCAACTTTAGAACTTTTAGATGAGTTTTCCCAAAAGCTTAATATTACAAGTGCTGACTTAATTACTTTTAATAAAAAACATTATATTATTGCAAAAAGAATAGATGAAAAAAAATAGTGGAGTTAAATCCACTATTTTAAAAATAATATTAAAGAAATTACGAAGAATACTATTCCAAGAAACATTGTTAGTCTACTTATAAATAGTTCTAAACCTCTTTCTTTTTGATGTTGAAATAAGTTTTCATTTCCTCCGGTAATTATTTGTCCAGCATCACTTGCTTTATTACTTTGAAGTAATACTACAGCGATGATTAAGACAGAAATTATTAACAATAAATTTTCTAACATGTTTTCACATCCATTTCCTTAATCTGTTTGTTCTTCTTTTTTATCTTTCTTAACTTTTTTATCAGATACTTCTGTTTCTTCACTTTCTTCTTCAATATCTTTAATTTTACCAGTTTTTACAACACTTTCAATTTGTTCTTTAGTGATTGTTTCATATTTAATTAAAGCATCACTTAAAGCGTTAATTAAGTCTTTGTTTTCTCCGATTATTTTTTTAGCTTTAGCATAACATTCTTCAATTATCTTGCGAACTTGTTGGTCTATTTCTAAAGCCACTTGGTCAGAGAAATCTCTTGATTTATTGTAATCTCTACCTAAGAATACACCTTCGCTTTTTTCTTCGTATTGAACTGGCCCAAGTTCACTCATACCATATTCTGTTACCATACTTCTAGCAATACGAGTTGCTTTTTTGAAGTCATCTGATGCTCCAGTAGAAATTTCATTTAAGAACATTTCTTCACTAACACGACCACCAAGAAGTCCAGTGATTTGTGCAAGTAACTCATCTTTCGTAAGAACTGCTATTTTTTCTTCTTTTGGAAGCATCATTGTATAACCACCAGCCATACCTCTTGGAATAATTGTTATCTTATGTACTTCTTGAGCATCTTCAAGTTTCAAACCTATAACGGCATGTCCTGCTTCATGAATTGATACAAGTTTCTTTTCTTTATCTGTTATCTTTCTTGTTGTTTTAGCAGGCCCAAGTAAAACTCTATCAGTTGCTTCATCAATTTCATCCATACTAATACTTGTCTTGTTACGACGTACAGCAAGTAAAGCAGCTTCATTAAGTAAGTTTTCTAGATCAGCGCCACTAAAGCCTGGAGTTCTTTGACTTAAGTTTTCTAAATGAACATCACTTGCAAACTTTTTGTTTCGAGCATGAACTTTTAAAATAGCTTCTCTTTCATTTGCATCAGGAAGAGATACTGTTACTTGTCTATCAAAACGTCCTGGTCTTAATAATGCTGGGTCTAAAACATCAGGTCTATTTGTTGCTGCAATTATTATAATGCCTTCATTTTCACCAAAACCATCCATTTCTGTTAATAATTGGTTTAATGTTTGTTCTCTTTCATCATGACCGCCACCAAGGCCAGTTCCTCTTTGACGACCAACAGCATCGATTTCATCAATAAATATTAAGCATGGAGCATTTCTCTTAGCTTCTTTGAACATATCACGTACTCTAGATGCTCCGACACCTACGAATAATTCCACAAAATCAGAACCACTTATGAAGAAGAATGGAACATTAGCTTCTCCAGCGATTGCTTTAGCAAGTAATGTCTTACCTGTTCCTGGAGGCCCTACTAAAAGAACTCCCTTAGGGATTCTTGCTCCCATTTTTTCAAACTTTTTCGGATTTTTTAAAAAGTCAATAAGTTCTTCAACTTCTTCTTTTTCTTCTTTAAGTCCAGCAACATCTTTGAAACTTTTCTTGTCACTATCTGTACTTAAACGAGCTTTGCTCCGACCAAAATCCATAGAATTTTTGTTAGAACTAGCTAGTTTAGTAAAGACAAAATACATAACTACTACAAGGAGTAAAAGGGGCATAACATTGATAAGAATATAAACAAACATATTTTCCCCTGGGTCAGACTTAGTGTCATACTTCTTAACATTATTTTCTTTAATTAAGTCTAAAACGCTATCAAGCTCAGAAGTTACTACTTTAGATTCAAAACTTTCAGTCTTTTTATATCCTTTTAATTTACCTTCAATATAGTAAACACTTTCATTACTTTTAGGAGTTACTGTTACTTCTGTAACCTTATTTTCTTCTAAATTGCTAATAAGTTCTCCCGTTTTAAGTTCGTGAACTTTTGTACCTTGCATGTTTAAGGCACCTATTACTATTAGTATAACTCCTGCCAAAACTAGGTATGGCAAAAAGTTTTTAAAATTATCACTTTTATTTCTTTTCACATTCATTTAATTATTTCACCTTGCCTCACATTTAATTATTATATCATATTTTTCTGATTTGTCTTTACAAAATTGTGATTTTTTAATATTTGGAATCCATAATACTTTATTTTCACTATCCACAAGAAGAGGAATAGAAGTTCTTCTACTTTTTGGAATTTTGGCATCAATAAATATATCACTAACCTTTTTACTTCCGCCAAGATTTTTAACCTCTATTCTATCTCCTGTTTGAATACTGCGAATTTTCAGCGGAAGAGCGATGCTACTACTATCTAAATATATACAAATACCTTCCTTTTTAGGATTGTAATAAAAATTATAACTATTTACCTTAATATCATGAGTAAAAATTTGCTCCTTGATACTTTCCTTAGATAATTTAGCAATTTTTATCTTGCCATAATCGTTAATACCTTTATAACCACTTTTAATATCAATAGTAATGTTATTTTTTTGATACAACTTCATAAGTTCTTTTAGTTGTTTATCATTAATATCAAGTATATCTTTTTTTTGAATGTTTTCGATAAGTAGTTCTAAACACTTTCTTTTAATGAAATCACTTTCCTCTTTAATTTTACTGACATCAATTTCATTTTCACTTATATATTGTTTCTTTTCTATATACTGACGGACAAAATTCTCATATGCTTCTAATTCTTGCGAAAATTTAAGATATTTCTTGTGAACATTTTTATTTTCTTTTTTTAAAAAAGGTAAAACTTGATGGCGATATCTGTTTCTCGTATATTTTAAATCGTTATTTGATGCATCAAGTGCGTATGGAATATTGTTTTCCTCTAGATAATGTAAAATATTTTCTTTAGTTGTAGTAAGGAGCGGTCTTAGAGTTTTGTAGATATCATTAACAGTTATTCTTTTGATACTTGCAAATCCTTTGATATTACTTCCTCGGCTTA
Source organism: uncultured Bacilli bacterium (assembly GCA_934096125.1). Classification (GTDB taxonomy): domain Bacteria; phylum Bacillota_I; class Bacilli_A; order RF39; family UBA660; genus Onthocola_B. Next base: position 3,944 of record CAKOLB010000014.1, on the reverse strand, counting down.
AGCGCATAAGAACTGTCTCTACTAAATCATCACCATGATGAGCGGTTAAAAGGTAGGGACTAGAATATTTTGTTAATAACTTTTGGAAAAATGCATATCTTTTTCGGCGGGCATCTTCCTCGCTAAATTTAGTATTTTGGTATTCATCAATAGTATATAGTTCATAAATGCAGCCGTTTTCATGGCAATAATCTTCCACCATTTTCGCTTCTTTTTCACTTTCAACTCTAATTTTATGGTTAACATGAGCTACTATAATTTTTAAATTTTTGGATTTTTGCAAAGACAAAAGAAGTGACAAAAGACACATTGAATCTGGTCCGCCACTTACTGCAATAACAACGCTACTAGATGCACTTATATTTTCTTTTAAAAAGTTTAATTCTTCTTTCATTGTAAATTCCTCAAATTAAATTCTAACATCTCTTTGATGTTTCCTCCCAAAATTTTATCTGGTTCATTTGATGTAAAACTTGTGCGATGGTCCTTTACCATTTTGTAAGGCTCGAGAATGTAGCTGCGAATTTGACTACCAAAATCAATACTTGAAGATATTCCTTTTATCTTATTTAACTTTTCTTCTTCAAGTTTTTTTTCATGTAAATAAATTTTATTTTTCAAAATTTTTAAAGCTTCTTCTTTATTTTTTAGCTGGCTTCTTTCATTTTGACACGTCACCACTATTTTGGTAGGTAAGTGAGTTATCCGAACAGCCGAGTTACTAGTATTTACCGATTGTCCTCCAGCACCACTAGAGTGATAGACATCTATTTTTAAGTCATCATCGCTTATATCTATTTTAATCTCCGATTTAATCTCTGGCATAAGGGATACGGACGCAAAAGAGGTATGTCTTCTCGCCCCTCCATCAAAAGGAGAAATCCGAACTAATCTATGAACACCATTTTCATTTTTTAAATAGCCATAAGCATAGGCACCCATAATTTTTAAAGTTATACTTTTAATGCCTGCTTCTTCCCCTTTTTGACTTTCAATTATTTCATATTTAAAATTTTCTTTTTCACAAAATTTTATATACATATCTGCAAGCATGCTAGCCCAGTCGCAAGACTCTGTTCCTCCAGCCCCAGGATGAATTTCTAGATAACAGTTGTTGTTATCATATTCTTTAGATAAAATAGTACTTATTTCTAGCTCATCTACGGCCTTTTGAATTTTACTTATTTCATCAGTTATTAAAGGAAGAAGTTCAGCATCATTCATTTCTAAAAGTTCTTTGTTTTCTTTAATTCCTCTCTCAAGGTCATTATATAAATCTATATCTTTTTTAAGTGTTGATAACTCTTTACTTACTTCACTCGCTTTAGAAATATCTTGCCAAAAGGTAGGGTTATCTTGCATTTCTGTTAACTTTTCTATTTTCTTTTTTTTCTCACTTAAGTCAAAGATACCTCCCAAGCAAGTTCATTTTTTCTTCATATGTTTTAATAAGAGCTTGAGCTTCTTCTTTTGTCATTTTTATCTTCCTTTCACTTTAAATTTTGCTTCATATTTATCAGGATACCTTTCCGGAAAATTTTTACGATAAATTTCTTTGCTTCTTTTTTCTATCGCTATAGCTTTGTTGATAACCTCATTTATATCATCTGTTTTATATATATATTGTAAGCCATAGCAAGCAGAGTATTTAGTTTTCTTTAAATCTTCTAAAAAGGCATTAAATTTTTTTAGAAATTTCCATTTGTCAATATTATCACAAATTAAGATAAATTCATCACCACCACGTCGAAAGATATCGGTTTCTCGGAAATGTTTTTTTAAAGTGTAAGCGACTGTTTTTAGCATTAAATCCCCAGCTTCTTGACCTTCAGTATTATTGATGTAACCAAGGTTGTCAGCATCAAGAAAAGCAACCCCACAATTGTAATACGCTTTTTGATCAGTTAACTTCTTGAAATATGCTGTATAATTAGAAATTTCTAATAGTTTATCAATATAGACCTCTTTTTGTAGTTTCTCAAAAGCTAAAACATTGTTGATAAGTGATGAACACATGCTTTCGAAAAATTCTTTGTTATCAAAAACTCGGGTAATACTTGTAATGATAAGACTTTTTCCTTTTAAACAAAGATTTAAGTTTTGGGACAAATCTTGCGTTATTTTATCACTATAAAACTCTCCGTTTTTTCGCCTTTCAGCTTCTATAACTATATTTGTTCCACCGCTAAATACTTTAATTTCGTGTAAAATATCCCGTATATTTACTACTTTACTATTATCATCCGTAATAATTTTACTTAAATTTAATAAAAATTCTTGTTCTTCTCTCATACAAACCTCTTATATTTCATACTATTTATTTTTTCCTACTGCGTTTTAAGATATGATACTTCAGTGTTAAATCATCAACATCTTTAAGTGTTCTGGGAAACTCCCTAATTTCCAGCACTCTTTCCAGTTCTTTTTGCATTATCTCGATAAAATCTTTAACTGACTTTTGTTTATTATCATATATATCATATAGAATTTTTAATAGTGCATTATCATTTATATGATATGCAAGTTTAGTAACTAGAACAGTCTTTAGTTCTTTTTCAAAAACAGCTAAATTTTCTTCTAATGTTACTTCTTGGTCAAATTTATAATTTGATGTTCCTACTACTTTTAATTTATTTAATTTATTTTGATACAAAATATTATTTTCAAGTTTGGTTATCCTAACCTTACTAGCTGTAATTCTCTTGATATCATCAATAGAACTCGTTATAGCCTCAATTAACTTTTTAAATTGGAAATCATGAGTAGTAATAGAACTCAAATTAACTCCTATTATATATGGATAATAATATCCAGCGATTTCTCCATTTACTTCTATAATATCTTTCGGCCAAATAAATGTATCATTTTCAATAGCACTAAATTTTAAAATATCTTCCTTTGTAACTCTAGGCTTAATTTCCTCTTCAGCTTCACCATCAAAAAGATAACTTAAATTGTGCTCATACCCACTATAAATATGAGACATTTTATCATCTATTTCATAATCATGATATACTTTAAGAACAATGTTGTGCTCATTATCTAGGTAACTTGCTCCATTTTCTCCACAGCCAATTATTCTCAGATTATCTAAATAGGAATTAAACTCTCTTTTACTAGCAAATTTCATATTTTCCCCCTTAAATGTGTTAGTATTCTAACACATTTTTAACGGGAGTTCAAGATACTTTATAGCCAGTTGTAGACATCTTTTTTATCAAAACTATTTAAACTATTTAAAAAATTATCCATGTTATTTTTGATACTTTGACATAATTTTTTATATTCATCACTTGTTATTTTGTTAATTTGTTCTAAATAATTATAAAATTTTTTAATGCTACTAGCCATCTCTTTTAAAGCACTTGATGTTAAGCCGATGTTTTTCCTTATATACCAATCATTTAAAAATTCATATACTTTACCTATACCATCTTCCACCTCGATGTTTTCATAATGATTTAAATAATCATTTACAAATGTATAAATATTATTAATGTGTTTTGTTATCGTCTTATCCACTAAATCTTTAGACTTAAGCCATAACTTAAATTTGTCGATAAGAACTTCATTTCGCTCAGCGTTTTTTAAACACTGTTTCTCAATGTCTTTCATTTTTTACTCTACCTCTATTTATTTCTCTCACATCTTTATTTTATCACACCCGTTTGTAGTATTCAAGAGGTGGCAATTGCATGAACATAAAAAGAAATATTTTTTTAATGCATCCTTTTTAATGCCCTTCCTGCTTTTAATTTATTATTTTTTTAAAACTTTCTGAAAACAAAAAAATCAACACAAATGTTGATTTGGTTCTTCGAAATCTGGTGGGGAGTTATTTTAGCTCCCCATTACATTTCGAAGAGCCTCTATTCACTCTTTGCTTTATCATCAATTTTATTACTTATTGCTTTTAAAGTTTCTAAATACTCTCTTTCCACCGG
>CAKOLB010000013.1 GCA_934096125.1 uncultured Bacilli bacterium | reverse complement strand
GTAGGTCCTGTTGGTCCATAACAACTATAGATTGGTGCCGGATTATTTTTGTTATAACAGTCTATATAATTTTGAGCTCTTTTTATATTATTGTTCATTAAAAAACTCCTTTCAGTATTATCTTATGGAGTTTATTTCTTTTTCATTAATTATTTAGTCTATTTAAAGTTTAAAATCATCAATTACTGCATCTTGCATATTTTTACCATCGAAAAATGGTTTAATTTTATATCCATGTATTTTAGCAATAACATTTGTAGGAAACTTTCTAATAAGAATATTTAATTCACTAGTGTTTTTATTAAAATATTTTTTACAAGAGATTAATGTTTCATTTATTCTTTCTATTTCCCGAATATCTTTATTAACTTCCTTAGTATTTAAAGTTTCATGGTCACTTTTTAAATCAAGAATAATGTTAAGAGCTTCAGATAGTTTTCGGTCTAAATCATAGTTACTAATTTTTTTATTTTTAAGTTCTATATAATCTTTTAAATAATCTTTTTTAGGGACTTCTTTTTTAACCGATATATTTAGTTTACATATTAAATCATATTTTTGACGAAGAGACTCATCGATTATACCTTCGGCTTTTTCGATTTTTGTTTTATAACTAACTAAATTATTATATATAGTTGCATAAATTATTGCTAATACTCCTAAAATAATTATGATAGTTAAAATAATTGTTATTATATTCATAGCTTGTCACCATTTTAATTGTACTAAAAAGTCATATAAATGTCTATTATAAAGTTTTACATTTTATGGTGGCTATGATAAACTTATGTCAAGGTGATTGATTAATGGAATTTAGAGAAAATATAGATAAAGAAAGTTATAAAAAGTTTGCAGAAAGGACAGATAAATCACATTTTTTACAAAGTTATGAATGGGGACAGTTTTGTCAAAAGGCAAAAAAACAAATAGCGGAGTATGTTGGACTTTTTGATGATAATAATAATTTGGTTGCAACTTGTCTTATTGTTTTAAAAAAGACACCACTTGGCTTTAGTTATGGTTATGCTCCAAGAGGATTTTTACTTGATTACTCTGATTATAGTTTGATTAGAAAATTTACTGAGTATTTAAGAGAATATATGAAAAAAAAGAAAATAATATATATTAAGTTTGATCCTGATATTAAGTATCAAGATATTGATGAAGATGGAAAAAAGATAGAAAGTGATAATAATAATTATAAATTATATAAGTATTTGCTTAGTTTAGGTTATAAACATACTGGATTTTATAAACTTTATGAGGGTAATCAACCACGGTATACATTTCGAATTAACTTGCATGATACATGGGATAATATAGAGAAGAAAATGTCTAAATCTTTTTTGAAGTCTGTTAGTAGAAGCGAGTATTATGAGCTGGAGATTGATAATGAAAATAAAGTAGAAGAGTTTTATAATTTGATGAGAGAAAATAGTAAAAAAGATGGATTTGATGCGCATACTCTTTCTTACTATGAAACATTTAATGAAGAAAATAAAGACAATTTAAAATATTTTAATATAAGTATTAATGTAGATAAACTTATGAAGAAACTTAAAAAAGAAAAAAAAGAAAAGGAAGAAGAATTAAAACTTGCCAAAAAAAGAAAAGAGGATATTCAAAATAAACTTAATAAAATAAATAAAGATATTGAAGTATTTGGTAAGTGTCATGAGGATAAGATTTTAGTTTGTAGTTTGATATGTATTTATACACATAATAGATGCTGGAGTTTATTTATTGGTAGTGATAATTATGCAAATAATTCTTTTGCGATATCCAGGGCTTATATGGAAGCGATAAAAGATGCTTATGCGAGAAAACTTGACTTTTTTGATTTGTTCGGAACAACTGGAGACCCCCATACTACTTATAAAAATTTAGCTAAACTTCATGATTTTAAAAGGAAGTTTGGAGATGAGTATATTGAGTTTATTGGAGAGTTTGATTTAGTAAATAAACCTTTATTATATAAAGCTTTGCCTGTTATGCTTAAAGTGTATAGGAAGATTAGAGGATAAGATGGAGGTAAAAGTGTTAGATGATAAAACTTATGATGCTTATGCTTTAAAAAGTCCTTATGTCTCTATTTATAGCATTTCTAAATGGGGAGATTTGAAGGAATATACTGGTTGGAAGAAACATTTGCTTGGGGTTTACGATGGTGATGAAGTGATTGGAGTTACTAGTCTTTTGGAAAAGAAGTTACCGCTTGGTCAAAGTCTTTTTTATAGTCCACGGGGGTATTTAACTGATGTACATGATAAAAATAAATTAAAAAGTTTTCATGAAAGCATTATTAAATATGTTAAAGATAATCATGGTTTTATGCTTAAAGTAGACCCAAATGTTATATATAATGTGCGAAATAGTGATGGGGATATCCTTGAGTGTGTTGGGAGAGATGTTTATGATAACTTTTTACATCTTGGGTTTAAACATTTAGGGTTTACACAAAATTTTGAAACTTTACAGCCGAGGTATTTATGCCGAATTAAACTTGGTAAAACTTATGATGAAACGTTAATGACTTTTACTAAAAGTACGCGGAAAAATATAATTAAAACGGAAGAGATGGGAGTAAGAGTAAAAGTAGTGCAGGAAGATAAAATAGATGAGTTTGTAAGTTTGCTCCAAAATACTGCAAGTGAAAAACATTTTGTGATTAGACCTGTTAGTTATTATAAAAGGCAGTATGAACTTCTGAAAGATTATATGAAACTTTATATAGCATATATAGATACTGATGCTTATTATAAATATGTAGTAAATAGTATAGAGGAAATAAAAAATGAGTTAGATAACTTAAATAAAGAGATGAAGAAAATAAATGTGGGGGATAAAATAAGACAAAAGAAAAGTAGTTTAGAAAGAAAAATAAAAGTAATGGAGGATAAAGTCTTTGAGGCAGAAAACTTAAAAAAAATTGGGAAAGAAATAAATATTGGGGCTTTAATGTCTGTGTTTATTAATAATGAAGGAATTACATTTATGAGTGGGACAGCCTCTAGTTATAAAGAGTTTAATCCAAAGTATGCATTTTATAATAAACATATAAAGGACAGTATAGATATGAACCTTGAGTATGTTAATTTTTATGGTATATCAGGGGATATGGATAAGCATGGGCCTTACTATGGGATATATGAAATGAAGAAAGGGTTTAATCCGGAGATACTTGAGCTTGTGGGAGAATTTGATTATATTATAAATTATTCAGTTTATTATGCTTATAAATTTGCTTTATGGGGGTATAAGTTAAAAAAAAGAATTTGTGATTGTCGCAAATAGTGTCAATTTTGGGGTTAATTATTGTTATTTAATTATTTTAATAGTATACTAAAGGTAGATTTTGACAAAAGGAGATGCGAAAATATGACTGATAAAGAACTTCAAGAAAGTAAAGAAATATTTGGAAAATCTATTCAAGAATTAAAGGGAAAATTAAAAGATTTAGAACAAAGAAAAAGTAATGGAGATATAACTTTTCAAAACTATAAAAAAAAGAAAAAGGAAATTAATCTTTTAATGAAAAAGTATCAAACCAATTTAAAAAAAATTGATGCTCATTTTAAAGGATTTAGTCCTGATTTATCTGGTGTTGAAAAAAATTATCGGGAAGCACTTCGGGAAAGGAAAAATTCTGATGCAGGAGAAAAGAAACCTAAAAAGATAAAAAGACTTAAACGAAGTAAAGAAAAGAAAAAGGTTAATAAAGTATTTTTGGCAGCTGGAGTGGCTTTAATAGGGGCTACTGCAGCTGTAGGTATTGCTCATCTTATGCCAGAGATAATACAATATACTAATTTAAGTAATACTGTTAAAGTGGCACACACTATGATGGAAAATTCAACAAGTTGGCACAGTGCTGTACCAACTGATCAAACTATTTTGCATACTGCAAATGTTAAACTTGCTGATACACTTAGTGATCTAACTGGAAAAGTATCTAAATATGTTGGACATACTGGTGAATGGTTTTTTGGTGATCAAAAAATGGGTGATTTTGTTGCTAATTTAGATGCTCAAAAGTCCCTTTTGGCAAAAGGGATTGCTGCCAAATCTTCTGCAGCTTTGGCAGCACTAGCAACTGGTTCAATATTTACTTTTAAAGCTTTTAAAGGAGAAAATAGAAAGAAAAAGAAAGAAATATATAATAATTTCTTAAAGGAAATAGAAGAAGCAGAAACTTTGGAAGAATTGGAAGACTTAGAAAAGAAGTTAAAGAAGACTGTAGAGCTACAAGCTAAACAAACTGGGTTATATAAGAAGATTGATAATAAAAAGAAAGAATTAGCTAATAAAGTTTCTAGAAAAGAAGAAATAATTGATGCTATTTCTAAAGAATATCAAGAAAAATCTCTTACTGATAAAAAACTTTCTGATTGGATTTTTGTTATATCTAGTGATGAGAAGCTTACTGCTGATGAAAAGAAAGAACTTTATGCTATAGTGACTTCGTATAGAGAAAAATTACAAAATAAAGATAGAAATGTAACATTGCAAGAGATGCAAAATAAGTTAATTTATGAACTTAATAACGGTTTAACGAAGGATGAATACCTTGTTTTAAGAAAAGAAAAGTTTGCTCGAAAGTTACCAGAAGATTGGATGAATTCATTAGATGCTATAGCAAATGAGCATTTTGCTAAGGTGGCTTCACAAGGTCAAGCTATGGTAGCTGCTGAATTTCAAGTACCTTTTGAAAAGGTTCATGAATCTTTATATGATAAACCACCTGTAGCAGAAGAAACTTCTTTTGTTAATCCTGTAGTTGGAGCGGAAGCTGAGCCATTAGAAGCAGTTAAAGCTGAGCCTGAGTATTCAAAAGATTTCTATTTGTTTTCTAATCAACTTAAAGAGTTGCGTGAAAATAATCCTACCTTAGGTAAATATAATTCTTTAAAATCATCTCTTTATCAATCTATAAGATTATCAATGGAAGAAAAAAACACTTTAAATAAATTAATTGATGGATGTATTCAAGAATTGCAAAATATGGAAGAAGCAAAAGGAAAGGGAAGATAAGATGACTGTTGATGATATAATTACTTTGGAAGATGATATGTCTTATGAGCTACTTTTAGAAACAACTTTAGAAGGTGATACATATTTTATGGCTTGCCGGGTTGATGAAAATGACGAGCCACTAGAAGAGTTTGTAGTCTTTAAAAAGGTATATGTTGATGGAGATGAATCTGTACTTGAAGTGGATGATCCATTTCTTTTAAAAGAATTGCATGAAAAGTTTGAAGAATTAACAGATGAACTAGAATAAGAAAAGCTTAAGGTTTAATGGCCTTAAGCTTTTAATAATAAATTGACGGTTTGTCATTATTGTGTTAAAATTTACTTGTAAGTTTTTACGGAGAATAGGAGTGATTTTACATGAAGAAATTGTCATTGTTTGTGGTTTTGTTTTCACTTTCATTTCTATTTTCATTTAGCTTTATGCTTGATGCATCAGCATCAAGTGTAGATAATGGTGTTTTAGTTATGGCTCGTAATAATTGTGAAGGCTATTTGGGGGATAAAACTGATGTTCAGGCACCCGCTTATTGGATGCAAAAATTTTTTGATATTATGAAATATGTGGGGATAGTGGCTTTAATTGGTCTTTCTATTATGGACTTTTTTAAAGCTATTGTATCTAATGATAAAGATGCATTGAAGAAAGCGACGAGTACTGCTTCTAAAAGATTTGTATATTGTATATTGCTATTTTTCTTACCAATAATAGTAGATTTTTTGATGACAATTTTTGGAGCTTATGGGGCTTGTGTGGGGTAGGTGAAGAGTTATGGTTAATTTAGGAATTTTGGGTACTGCTGTAGCACCGGCGGGGATACTTATTGATAAAATTCAAGCTGGCTTTTATTGGCTTATGCTTTTAATTGATACTACTTTGGCATGGGTTTCTGATGTTTTGTTTAATATCTTTTTTGCTTTAGCAAAAGTAAATATTTTTAGTCAAGAAGCCTATGCAGATATTGTTAAAAGAGTTTATATAGTATTGGGGTTAATTATGCTCTTTGCTCTAGCTTATTCTCTTTTAAAAGCAGTGATAAATCCTGATGAATTTGCTAAGGGAGAATATTCTTTTCCAAAACTTATTCAAAATGTAGTTGTTTCTTTAATTATTATAGCTGTTTTGCCGACTGTCTTTAGCATGGCAACAAACTTTCAAAATGCAATATTAAATGAGGGTACCATACCTAAAATAATATTAGGGAAAGATACTGCTACTGATTCGTGTGATGCAGGTCGATCATTTTCTTATCATATACTTTCTGCTTTTTTGTTTCCTAATAAGGAGTGGTGTACTGAAAACAATTATTCATTGACGAAGGATAGTGATGGAAAAGCGGTAACTGACTCTAATGCAAGTGAATGTGCTGAGAACATTAAAACTAGTGATGGCTCAATATTTCATGCAGGACAGTCTTTGAGTGAAATAACAAACGAATTTTTAAATGATACTTCTAAACCGAGTATTAAAATCTTTGTGAATTTTAATGAGGCTGCAGTAGATGGTGAAATGACATATCTAGTGGTTATTTCAACTATAGCAATGATATTTTTACTTATTGCTATTTTGAATTTTTGTTTTGATATGGCTATTAGGATATTTCGACTTATTTTCTTTGAAATAATTGCTCCTATTCCAGTTATATGTCGGATTATTCCTGGAGGAAAAATGAAAGACGTTTTTGGAACTTGGGTAAAAAAGACACTTTCAACTTTTGCTGATATATTTATTAGACTTGTTGTAATTTATTTTGTATTATTTTTATTTGATAAAATAAATGAAGCTAGACAAAGTATTGTTTTACCTTGTTTAAATGTAGTAACATCTAAGTTAGCTTGGGCACTTGTTTATATGGGACTTATTGCGTTTATGCGTCAAGCACCAAAAGTTATTTGTGATTTATTCCATTTAGATCCTGGTAATCTTAAAATGGGATTTGGTGATCTTAAAGATAAATTTGCTGAAGGCGGCGGATTTGTTGCTGGAGCTGCTTTTGGTGCTGGAGCTACAACTTTAGGTAGAAATACCGTTGCAGCTGTTAAAAATGTTATAAAAGCAAAAGGTGTTAAAGGAAAAGTGGGGGCTGTTGCAAAAGGACTAGTGTCTCCTGTTGCTGGACTAGGTTCTGGAGCTGCTCGCGGTTTTGCTGGTTCACTTGGCGCTAAGAGTTTTAAAGATATGAAAAGCTCTATAAATAAAGCTGCTACAGATGCTGATAAAGCAAGAATGAAAAGAGCAGAGTATTATAAAGCTAATGGTTCTTATAATGATACATGGCAAAACGTAACTCATTTGGCTACCGGATATGATGCTGTTGGGTCAGTTGCTTCTTATTTTGGAATTACAAGTGGTATTCAAGAATTGCAAGAAGATAACGAAAGAATTGATTTAATTAATTCTAAGAAGAAAGCAGTTAAGACTGCAGTTGAAGATTTGTTAGATGGAGAGGCTAATAAAGAAGGGACAAATAAAAGTTATAATGTTAGTGGAGCTGCTACACTAACTGATTCACAAGGTAATACAACAACTGTTGCATTTAATACCGCTGCTTTACGTTCTATGAAACAAGCCAAGGATGCTGCTATTGCAAGTGGGGCAGCAAATGCTGCGGATTTACAAAATGCTTATGATAGCTATCGTAAACAATTTGTAGATGCCGTTCAAAAATATGCTTATTTAGGGAAAGATGATTATCAAGCAATGTTAGATAATTATAAAAATTCTTTTACTGGATTAACCGAAGAAGAAAAAGAAAAAGAAATGCGTAAACTACAAGCAGACTTTGTTGATATGCGTAATGCATCAAGTGATTTTAGAAGATCTGTTAAGGATAATTTAACTGCAAGTTATGTGGTTGCTTCAGGATTTACTGCTGCTAATATTGATGAAAATGTTACGCTTGATCCAAAAACGGGTCCTGTTGATGCAATTGGTGATAACTTGAAAATTGCTAAATCTGAAAATATTGCTAAAATTAATGAAATAAGACAAAAAGAAAATAAGGATAAAAAATAATTGAAAGGAATGAATAGGGTATGAGAAATAATTATATAATACCGGCTAATTCGAAGAAGTCACAGTTAATACTTGGATTTTTTACAATGACTGATTTGCTTCTTTTTGGCTTTGGTTGTGGACTTACTATACTTTTGCTTGTTATAGTGCAAAATGCATCACTATGGCAAATGATACTTATCTTAATGCCAGCTTTAGTTACAGGGTTTTTAGTAACTCCCGTTATGCATTATCATAATGTTTTGCAGTTCTTAGTAAATGTGTTTACATTTGTATTTAATCCGCGCAGGTATTATTGGAAAGGTTGGTGTGTGAAAGATGGCTCAGAAACTAAATAATAATTCGGGAAGAAGTTATACAGAAGATTGGCTTCCGGTAAGACAAATCATGAATGGGATGATTCAGCTTGATAATGGTTATTTTGTAACTGGTGTTAAAGTTCTTCCTAAAAATATATTTATTATGGATCAAGGAACGCAAGATAATACCTTGTATAACCTTGGTAATTTCTACAATAGTATAGATTTTGATTTTTGGCTTATCATTGCTGATAGACCTGTTGATATTGATGTTTATTTATCACATTTACAACTTATGTATAATAATGCTCAAAATAATGCGATAAAAAAACTTATTATGCAAGATATAAATAAAGCTAATTTGTTTATGAGTTCTGAATATAACGTCGTTGATACTGAGTACTATATTCTATTTAAAGAAAAAAGACTTGAGATAGTTCAAAAGAAGATACATAACTTGATTAGTGGTCTTGCTAATTGTGGACTTCAATCTGTGCAAACATCCAATAATGATTTAAGAATAGTTTTAGATAACTTCTTAAATGGGGGAGAACAAACTAATTTTGGGGCGGTGATGTAATATGAGTACTTTTAAAAGTGAAGTGGCTCCGAAAGGGATGGAGTTTAAACCAACAGAATTTATGCTTGGTGGTAAATATTCAACTATTTTGACTGTTATATCTTTTCCAAGAAATATTAGTCCAGGATTTTTATCCAATATGACAAATATAAATGGGGTTAAAATATCTATTAAACATATGCCTATTCAGTTTTCTATCTTACAAAAGATGCTTAATAAAGAAATAGCAGATTTAAAGACGAGATATCAAACGGAAAAAGACCAAACGATGCAAGAGAGAATAAGACAAGATTATGAGTCACTCGAACAATTTATTCAAATGCTTGCAGCAACTGGGGCAAGGATATTTGACTTTCAAATGCATTTGATGGTTACGGCTGATAATAAAGAAGAGTTAGAGCTTCGTAAAATTCAAGTTAGAAGTTATTTGGATGCTATGGGAATGCGGGCTATACCGCTTATGTTTGAACAAGAAAAAGTTTTAAAATCTATTATGCCAATTTTCCCGCCTCAAGATATAGAGCAACGAATTGGAACACCTATTCCATCTATTACCATTGCAGCGATGTATCCATTTGTTTTTGATAGCATCAAAGACCCAGGAGATGCAACACTTCTTGGACTAGACTGGTCTGGTGGAGTTATATTATTTAATCAATTTTTATATCAAATTAGAAAAGAAAATAATAGAAATAATGCTAATGTTATTTTGCTTGGTTCTTCTGGTAGTGGGAAGTCAACTGCTGCTAAAGTATTACTTAGGACCCACATTCGTAATGGTTGTAAAATTGTTTGTGTTGACCCAGAGGGAGAACTTGGAGAAATGGCTTATGCCTTTGGAGGAGATTTCTTAGACCTTGGTAAAGGTGGAGAATTTGGAATGATTAATCCTCTTGAAATAGTTATTGATGCTGATGAAGAAGAAATAGCTCAAGGGCTTGGTTATACGGTTCTAACTAGAACAATCCAACAAGTTAAAGCATTTATGAAGTATTATTCACCAAGTATTGAAGATGATGTTTTAACAATGTTTAGTGATGTACTTCAAGATACATATAAAAGATTTAAGATAGATTATAATACGGATTTTACAAAGCTTACTAGTAATGATTATCCAACATTTGATGATTTGTATGCAACAATAAAAGGTAGACTTTTATCAATGACTGATGCGACACATGAAAGAGATGTTATGGAGCGTCTAGAGTTAAAGATTAGACCACTTGTTGGAGAGCTTCGATATTATTTTACGGGCAAAACAACTCTTGCTATTCATAGTGATTTTATAGTATTTAATATTAAAGAGCTTATGAATAGTGATGATAATATAAAGAATGCTTTATTTTTCAATATATTAAAGTACGCTTGGGGGCTATGTCTTGATAAGAATGTTAATACTGTAATGATGGTTGATGAAGCCCATGTACTTCTTTCTAGTAGAAATGAACTAGGTGCTGAGTTCTTGGCCCAAATTCAAAGAAGAAGTAGAAAGTATAATACTGGGACAATTATTATTACACAACAACCAACAGACTTTGCTGCTCCAAATATAATTACACATGGGAAAGCTATATTTGATAATGCTGCTTACTATTTAATTATGAACTTAAGAAAGCAAGCAGTTGATGACTTAGCTAAACTTGTTGATTTAAATGAGTCAGAAATGGAATCTATTAAATATTATAATCAAGGGGAAGCACTATTTATTTGTGGTAATAAGAGAATGAAAATTCAGGTTGTGGTTACGCAAGAGGAACTTGATTCCTTTGGTTCTGGTGGAGGTTATTAATTTTGATAAAACGAGGAAGTAATAATGCTAATGAATTGGTTGGTGTTGATCCTAATAGGAGATTTGCAAGAAAATTAGGGTCTTTTTCTCGTGATGAAAATGATTTGCCTGATGAAGAAACTGAAAAAACTCAAAGTGGAGATGATGAGTTAGAAAATGAAGTAGATAATGAAGCAAGTGATAATGAGCCGAAAGAAGAGGAAGCTAATAATGTTTCCCAAATAAATAGTGCTGGAGATGAAGAAGAAAGTAATAATAAATCTGCAACAGCATCTCTTTTGGGAGACTCACTTAAAACTAAATTACTTTTGTTTATTAAAGCTAATCCATGGGTTATTGGTATTTTAATTGTTATCTTTATTATTTTTGTGGTGCTTTTAAGTTTTTCCAATGCTGATACTAGTAATGGTTCTTTTGATGAGACTTGTGATTTTAATCTAGCTAAAGTTTCTCTTACGACTTGCGACTCTGATGAAGAAGCCAAAGAAATGACGATTAAGGAATATGTTTTTGGGGTGGTATATGCCATAAATCAAAATAATGAGCTTAGTGATGAAGCATTAAAAGCTTTGATGATTGCTGTTAAAACTAATGCTTTAGCTATGGGAAATTATGAAAATGAAAATAAGTCTTTGAGTTTGGATACATGTGATGTTTCGTTTGCAAGTGAAGTTCCAAGTGATGCATCTTCAAAATATGATACTCTTTATGCAGAGATTAGCAATTATCTTTATCTTGCTAATTCTTATAATGATGCGATAACTTCTTTAAGTGAGTCTGATAGGCTTGATATTTCGCCAGGAACTCAAGAAAAGTTTGCTCAAAATGAAAGTGATGATTACCGCGCTATTTTAGATGATATATATAATAATGGAATTGATAGTGTTGATACTGTTGTAGTTGGAGATTCGCGAGTTAGAGGAATGGTTAATGCTGGTGTTATAACAGATGCTAAGGCTGTTTATGGTGAAGGATATGGTTATAACTGGTTAGTTGGAAATGGAAGTTTTGATGCAAGTAAAACTAATTATCCACAGGGAGGAATTTCTGGGATAAAGACACTAGCAGAGACTACTGAAAACATTGTATTATGGCTGGGTGTTAATGATTTTAGTTATGTTAGTGCTGATACATATTTTAAAGAGTACTATAAACTAGCAACTGTAGAGTATCCATCTAAAAAGTTTTATATAGTAAGTGTTGGACCAGTTGATGATGATAAAGCTACTGTTAAGAATGAAGATATTGATGTATTTAATGAAAGTCTTAAAACATTAGTAAGTAATAGTGATGCTGATAATTTGAAGTTTTTAAATATTGATTATTCGATAAAAGAGTATGATAATGCTGGGCTTCATTATAGTGACGATGATTATAAAAAAATTTATAAAAGTATTACTAGAAGTATTGGGGGGACTAAGTCTGGGGCTTATAAGATTTATGATTTAGCTTCTTATTGTGAGTTTATTCCTTCAGAAAATAGTAACTCGGCAAGTGAGGTTTGTGAAGAAATGTCTTTAACTAGTACAAGTCTTACAAGGCAAGAGTTTATAGATAAAGTTAGAAGTTTTTATTCAAAAAAGAAAACTTCTTATGCTTCTGCTTTTGCAAATAATGCTGGTGAAATTTATGATATTGCTGTTCGAAATAATATTAATCCGGAGCTAGTTGTTGCTAGGTCTGATGTTGAGGGGTATAGTCCAGGTAATTTAGATAATTCTAATAATTATTGGGGACTTGGCTGTACTAATACAGGAGGAAGAAAAGCTTGTATTAAGTATTCATCCTTTACTGATGGTGTAGCTGGTTTTGTAAAAAATGTTTCTAAGTATAGTACTCTTTCCGATATGGCTTCTAAGTATGCATATATAGGTGACTATTGGTATAATCCCGGTAGTTGGAGTTTAGGCGGTTGTCAATATTTTGAATATGTTAAAAAGTATTTGAGTTCTGAAAGAGCAAATGTGGTTGCAAAGTATTGTGCTAAGGGAAAGACGTGTACAGGCTCAAATTGTTTAGCAACAACTGATGAAGACCAAAAAGCGTATAAAATGTATCAAATGGAAGATATGCTTGAGTCACGAACGGCTATTTTTGGGGCAATATCAAGTCCAGTATGTACAAATAGTGCATCAGGCTGTTTATATAAACAATCTAATCCCCTTTGGGCAGGTATTCCTTTGGGAAGTTCGGCAACGACTATGGGACGGTCGGGGTGTGCAGTAACGGCGCTTGCTATGGGTATTGCTTGTAATAATGTTCAAACTACTATTTCTAATTTTAATGCCGGAGAGTTTGTAAAAGCATTAAATAATGGAAAGTGTTTTGATGGTTCAGGTGGTATCTATTGGGAATGCTCGACGATAGCCAAAATTGCTCCATCAGTTAGTTATGTAGGTAGACATAAGGGATTAAAAAGTTATTCGCAGGCGAGAATAATAGAACTTTTAAATTCGTATGATAAATCTAAATATTTTATATTAATTAAAATTAGTAATTCACATACAAATAGTCACTTTTTACTATTTCAAGAAACTACTGATAATGGGGTAAGTGTTAAAGACCCAGCGACTGGTGCAATGAATACGATAAAATACAAAGATATTGAAAAGATAGAAGTTTATAGATATAAAGGTGATGATTAAAGTGAATAAAAAGGTAACGATGGTTTTAGCTTTTGGCTTAGCAGTTTGCATGCTTCTGGTATGGATGTTTTATGGTGATAAAAAAGTTAATAATGATGAAGATACTAATTCTAGTTATTTGGTTTTAGGTGATGCATCGATTTGGAAGTATGAAAAGGAAAATAAATGGAAAAAGATGAATGCTAAAACCTTTGATAAAAAAGTAAAGGTTGATGCGTATAATGATAATAATTATCTTGGTTACTATAATTTAAAGTATGTAAATGTTTGGAATATAGTGGATGATAATGGTTCTTTTGTAAATAATGATGAAGATTTTTTAGGTGCTACTAAGGGGTTAGTTACGAGTGTAGATAATTTTGAAAGTAGTACTTTACTAGATGATGAAAAAGAAAATGTTAGAGTTTTGATGGATTATGGATATAGTGTAGAAACAATAAGTGGGGAAACGCTTAGTGTTGATTTAAATAATGATGGAGTAAATGAAAAAGTAGTTTATGCAAGTAATATGAATGAAGAGGGACTTGATGATTATTTTTCTTTACTTTATGTAGATATAGATGGTAATATAGATGTATTATTTAAAAAGGAATTTAAAGCATCGGTGTTACTTGATGAACCATCCTTTAGAATATATGCAGTGGTGCAAGTTAAAGGAATGCCATATAAGAATATTATTTTACATAAAAACTATAATTCTGAGGCGGGAAGTCCTGGGTATTTGATGTATCAATATAGTGATGGAAAATATCAACTTTCTATAGAAGATTAGTAACAATTGTTGTATAATACAAAGAGAAATGAGGGAGAGATATGAAGTTTAAAGTTGAGCCAAAAGATTTTTTTCTATTTATTCTTTATTGTGGTATTTTGCTATATTTATGTGCTATTGCAGTTTTGAACTTTGCATCACTTTCTACTAATGGGACATTTTATGGGCTTTTGCCTTTTAAAGCATTTACTCCCAAATTTATCGGAGCTACTTTGCTACTTTTTGCTATTGCAATGATTAGTATTTTTGCAAGTGTGTCCTCTTATATCTTTAAGAAAGATAAAGGAGGAGGATTTGGTCTTATCTTTGGTGGTAAGCAAAGTGATGGATATTCAAAGTGGGCGAAAGAAAAGGATATAAAAGAACAAGATAAAGTGGAAATGGTTGACCCGATGGCAGATACGTTGACAGCGGCGGGGATACCACTTATTAATAATGGTAAAGAAATGTGGGTCGATAATGGAGAGTATCATAACCTTGTTATTGGGTCTACTGGTAGTGGTAAAACACAAACTATTGTTAAGCCTCTTGTAAATGTACTAGCTAAAAAAGGGGAAAGCATGATTATTACTGACCCAAAAGGAGAAATATATAAGTATAGTGCTAATTACTTAAAAGAAAGAGGATATAATATAGTTGTTTTGAATTTCCGGGAGCCACAAAGAGGTAATTCTTGGAATCCTCTTAGTTTGCCTTGTAGTTATTATAAAGCTGGGAATGCAGATAAAGCGATTGAGCTTTTAAATGACGTTGCACTTAATATTTTGTATGACCCAAAGAATAAGTCGGATTCTGACTTCTGGGAAAAATCAGCGGCAGACTATTTCTCTGGTCTAGCTTTAGGGCTTTTCATGGATGCTGATGTAAAAGAAGTAAACCTTAATAGTATTAATGTTATGAGTACAGTTGGGGAAGAAAGGTATGGAACAAGTAACTATATTAAAGAATATTTTAATATGAAAGGTGAAAAGTCTAATGCTTACATGTTTGCTTCTAGTACAATAAATGCTCCGAGTGATACTAAGGGTGGTTTGCTAGCAACTTTTAGGCAAAAGATACGTAATTTTTCTACTGGAGAAGCTTTAAGTGAAATGCTTTCGTATAGTGATTTTGATATGCGAAAGATTGGTAATGGTAAGACTGCAGTGTTCATGATTATTCATGATGAAAAGAAGACATATCATTCCTTGATGACTATATTTATTAAACAGTGTTATGAAACTTTGATTGATGTTGCTCAAGAAAATGGGGGAAAACTTCCAGTTCGAACTAACTTTATTTTGGATGAATTTGCTAATATGCCTCCTCTTAATGATGTTGATGCGATGGTTTCGGCGGCTCGAAGTAGAGATATTAGATTTACCTTTATTATCCAAAACTTTGCTCAACTTAATGATGTTTATGGAGAAAATGTTGCTGAAATTATCAAGGGTAACTGTGGTAATATCGTGTACTTAATTAGTACCGAAATGAAAGCACTTGAAGAAATAAGTAAGTTGTGTGGGGAAGTAAAGGTAACTGATGAAAAAGATAAGAATGCAACAAGACCACTTATTACAATAACAGACTTGCAAAAGATGAAACTATTTGAAGCTATTCTAATTAGACTTCGGACTTCTCCTTTTAGAACTAAATTAACTCCTGATTTTAAAATGGAGTGGGGAATTGATAGAAAAGAAGAAGAATATCCAATGAGGGAAAAACAAAGTGTTGAGATATTTGACCTTAAAAAGTTTGTAACTGAAGAAAAAAGTAAGAAAATGGCTGAAGCTGGTGATGATTTTGGAGCGGTTAATCCGTTTAATCCATTTGGCTTTGGTGGGTCACTTCCATTTGGAATGCCATCTTCTCCAGGTGGCCTTTCAAGTACTGATATCGATGTGATGCTTAAAAACTTAGATGAAAAGTTTAAGGAGTTAGATAAAGAGGAAGAAGAAAAAAAGAAAAAGTTGGAGTCAACTAAAGAAGAAAAAACTAAAGTGTGGCCTTTAGAAATTGAAAGTTTAGAACAGGCCCCAGTGAAAGTGGAAGAAAAACCAAAGATTAATGTAGATGCTGATAGTAAAGTTGTTAATGATAATATGATATCAGATGATGAATTTTTTGATGATTTTTTTGAAGATGAGTAATTAGTCTATACTAGTTACTTTTTTTAGAATACAGTATATTGTGATGTGTATGAAAAGAATTAAATTAGAGGACTATGATGAAAAAATGGGGGTTTTAATTGATGTACAACATCCTGAAGATTATTATTTGCATCCCCTTGCAGCGATAAATATTTATGCTGATAAATTACTTATTGATTATAAAAGATATTTAGATTTTAGTAAGAAGTATTATATAATATGTAATAAAGGGTATTTGAGTAGGAAAGTAGTGGCGTATCTAGAATATGTAGGGTATAACGTGACACAAGTCGTGAAAAAACAAGATTAAAATAAAAAAATTGTGCTATACTATGTATAGTGATTTTTATGGGAGAAATATTTAATAATTTATACGATTTAATAATGAATACAATTGATGCTTTGGGAGTGTATGGGCCACTGCTTGGTTGCCTTTTTATTGTGCTGGAAAGTATGATACCACCGCTTCCTTTGTTTGTATTTATAACAATTAATTTTATGGCATTTGGTAAAATTTTAGGCTTTTTAATATCATGGGCTTGTACATGTGTTGGTTGTCTTTTATCTTTTTGGCTGGTTAAAAGGTTTTTGAAGGATTGGGCTCAAAAGAAAATTAAAAATGTTGCGCTTTTAAAAAAGTGTATGAATTATTTTAAGAAGTTATCTTTTTCGCAAATTGTAGTTATTTTGTCTATTCCTTTTACACCAGCATTTATGATGAATATTGCTGCGGGGATTGTGGATATGGATTTCAAAAAGTATGCGATGGCTGTTGGGATAAGTAAAATATTTTTAGTGTACTTTTGGGGGACAGTTGGTACTGGGCTGGTCGAAAGCTTTAAAAATCCTCGAAGTTTAATTACGGTAGTCATTATTATGGTGGCTGCATATGTGCTGAGTTTTGTTTTCAAGAAAATATTTAAGATAGATTGATGTCAACTAAATGTAAATTTTACGAGTTTTGATTGACGGATAGAAATGCTTTTTTTACAATATAAGCAAGGAGGAGTTATGAAGGATTTTTTTATAAAATATATAGATAAGTTTATTGTAGTTGTTAGTGTTGTGCTTATTTTACTACTTATTAACAATATTATAGATAAGTTTATTGATAGAACGATTAGAAAAAGAAGAAAGAAGAATGTGACAACACTTCTTATGTTTATAAAGAAAGTTAAAAAGCTTGTTTTATATGTTTTAGGGACTTTAGTTATTATTGGACAGTTTGATGTTTTTAGTGGATTTTCGAAAACTTTATTATCTGGTTTAGGTATTGGTTCAGTTGTTTTAGGGCTAGCAGCGCAAGAGAGCTTAAAGAATTTCTTTGGAAGTTTTGCTCTAGTTATTGGCGATGCTTATCAAGTTGGAGATTTTATTGAGTGTGTTGATAAAAATGTTAGTGGAACAGTTGAAGATATTACTATGCGGCATACAATTATTCGGACCATTAATAATAGACGCGTGTTAATTCCAAATTGTCAAATGAATACATATACGATTGAGAACTTTAATTATGGAGATAATGAGACTGTTAAGTTAGTGGAGTTTCCTGTTGCATATGAGGCTGATGTTGATAAAGCAATAAAGATTATTGAAAGTGAGCTTAAGAAACTTTATCATCCTAATCCTAAAGGAAAGAATAAAGATGTTGAGTTTCCAAAGGTAAGAATATCAAATTGGAATGATAGTAGTATTTCTCTTCGTGCTTGGGTATGGGGAAAAGATAATACAGATACTTTTGAAAATATGTATATAATGTATTATAACGTTAAGAAAAGTTTTGAGAAAAATAATATTGAAATTCCTTATCCAAAAGTGGTAACAATTAATAAAAGAAAAAATAGTTAGAGATTTTTTTCTTTTTTTTTGTTATAATGGGTATAGTAAAGGAAGGATGATGAAGATGAAAGCATGTGCGATAAAAGATGTTAGAGAATTTGAAATAGTTGATTTACCAGAGCCAAAAGCTAAGGATGGTTTTGTGTTAATTGATGTGACTAAGATAGGAATTTGTGGGTCAGATTTACACTATTTTACTTCTGGGGCTCCAAAGGGACTTGTGTTGGGACACGAGTTTTGTGGAAGAGTTGTTGATCCAGGGGCCAGGGATGATTTACAAGTTGGGGACAGAGTTACGGCTCTTCCATTATCCCCATGTGGTAAGTGTGAGGCTTGTCATAAGGGAGATATTCAGTATTGTTCATCAACTTGGCAAGCTGCTGTAGGTCTTTCTCTTGATAACCCAGGAGGGCTTACTAAAAGAATTAATGTAAGAGAGGATATGGTTATAAAGGTACCTGATACTATGCAAGATGAAGAAGTAACAATGGTTGAACCTACCGCGGTAGGACTTCATGCTGCTCATTTGGGACGAATTGCTGTTGGTGATAATGTTTTAGTTATTGGGGGTGGTATTATTGGCCTTGTTTCTGCAATGTTTGCTAAATTAGAGGGAGCTAGTAAAGTTGTAGTAACTGAAACAAATGAGAATAGAGGTAAGAAGGCTGTTAAACTTGGTGTTGCTGATAGTTACCGAAATGCTTTAGAGGAAAATTTAGCTGAAAAATTAACTTATGAGACTAATGGTGGTTTTGATGTAGTTATCGAGTGTGTTGGTAATAGTGCTGCAGTTAATAGTGCAATAACTATGGTTAAGCCAGGGGGAATAGTTGTGCTTGTGGGAGTTGCAACTGATGCCGTACCAACCTATACTGTAATGGCGGTGATGAAAGAAATAGTTATGCAAGGTTCTATTGCCTATACCTATAATGAATTTAAAGCATGTATTGATTTAATTGCTAATAAGAAAATAGATGTTATGAAGTTTGTAGATGATGAAGTAGCTTTAGAAGATGTCCAAAAAGCTTATGAACGACTTACTAGTGGTAAAGATGGTGCAGTGAAAATAATTGTTGACCAAACCATATAATATATTGGTGAAGTGTAGTGGACATTGAAGTACTGGTTAATAAAGATAATTTATTACCAAAGAGTTTTAAACCCGAGCTTTATGTAGTTGATGAAAATGAAGATAATTTTCATAAGTATGTTGATCCTTTGGAAAAACCACGGCTTTCAATCTATGTTAAGCCATATCTTGATGCAATGCTCGCTGCTGCTGCTTTCGATGGTAATTATATTATCGTAGATAGTGGATATAGAAGTTATGAGTATCAAGAAAAAATACTGGCTGCAAATATTGATAAAAAAGGGATGGAAGCTTATAATTTTGTGCAAGTTCCAGGGGCTTCAGAACATCAAACGGGGCTGGCAATTGATATAGCTTATTTTAAAGATAATAAATATAGTGATGATGTTAAAGAAAGTGATAAAGAAGTAAAGTGGATGAATGATAATGCTTATAAATATGGTTTTATATTAAGATATCCAAAAGATAAAGAAAGTATAACAGGTATAAAACATGAGCCGTGGCATTACCGATTTGTGGGTGTAGAGACTGCAAAAATTATTCATGATAATAATTTAACACTAGAAGAATATAAAAAATGATTCATATCAAGTTAATATGAATCATTTTTGGATTTATCTTTAATAATTTCATCTAATGTAGTATCAAGAATAATAGTTAAAAGTATTAATTTATTTAGCGGTATTCTTTTAGTTGGATCATTGTCACTTTCAAATCTTTTATAATGATTATGATTGTAATCTAGTAAAGCTGCAATGTTTTCAGTAGTGTAGGGATTGATGGAATTACTTTGAAAAACACTTTTGAATTCATTGTATCTTTCCTTACGTAACTTTTTAATATTGGAGCAAATTATTTTGTAGATATTTTTATTGTTACTGTTTAATACTTTTTCTTGTAATTCTTGATAATTATATAAAGCCATAATACACCTCATAGTTTATTATGCCATTTTCGAGGAAAATAATTAGCCACATTTATGCACACAATAAGTACATAATTGAGTAATTTTGTGTTATACTAATTTTGAGAGGAATAACATGAAGGAAAAAAATGAATTATATAATAAATTGTGTCATGAACTGGCACTTTATCATTTGTATGAAAGATTTTGTTTTGAGATGGAAGCTAGTGAGAAAATATTTGGAAAAAATTTTCCATCTTTGGAAAGGCTTATTAATGATACAAGGGGAAATGATGTTTTTAGTGCCGGGGAATATAATGATGTTTATTTACAAAGTAAAAAAGAGGATAATAGAAAGAAAGTGTTTAATAAATATACTAGTATATTAAATTTGGAAATTAAAGATATAGAAAAGTTTAGTCATTTTTGATATAATAATAGGGGATGATGGATG
Source organism: uncultured Bacilli bacterium (assembly GCA_934096125.1). Taxonomy (GTDB): domain Bacteria; phylum Bacillota_I; class Bacilli_A; order RF39; family UBA660; genus Onthocola_B. Next base: position 1,816 of record CAKOLB010000013.1, on the reverse strand, counting down.
AATAAAAGAAATAATATATTTTTAATTGTAACCTTTTGTATTGCGGTTTTAATGGTTTGTATTAACTATTATGAAGATGTATTTAGTTATGCTCATGGTGAAGAAAAGGCAAAAGTTGTTTCAAATGTAAGTGATAGTTATGAGTATACTGGCTCTAGTTATATTGAACTTAATGGTAATGAGCCTGATTTTACAGGTGTCGATGGTTCTAAGGCTTTTGAAAGTTATAGTGAACTTGATACCTTGGGTAGAGCAGGGGTGGCACTTGCTAGTGTTGGTCAAGATTTGATGCCGGTAGAGAAGCGTGGTTCTATTGGAATGATTAAGCCAAGTGGATGGCATACAATAAAATATGATAATGTTGATGGAAAATATCTTTATAATAGATGTCATTTAATTGCTTATCAGTTAACTGGAGAAAATGCAAATGTAAAGAATCTAATAACTTGTACAAGACAAATGAATACTAAAGGAATGATTGAATTTGAAAATAAAGTGGCAAGTTATGTTAAGAAAACAAATAATCATGTGCTTTATCGGGTAACTCCAGTTTATGAGGGAGATAATTTGCTTGCAATGGGTGTGAGAATTGAAGCTTTGTCTGTTGAAGACCAGGGAAAAGGTGTTAAATTTAATGTTTTTGTATTTAATGTTCAAGATAATATAGAAATAGATTATGCAACAGGTGATAGTAAATTAAAGGAGGAATAGATTATGTTTGAAGAAAAAGTTGCTATAGTAACAGGGGCTGCAAGTGGAATAGGGCTTGCGACTGCAAAGGAATTACTTACAGAAAATGTGAAGGTGGTTCTAGCGGATTGGAATGAAAATGTTGTGTCTTTAGCAGAAAGTTTAGGATTAAACGCTTTAGGAGTAAAGGCTGATGTATCCAAGGAAGAAGATGTTCAAAATTTAGTAAAACAAACAATAGATAAGTTTGGGCATATTGATTATTTAGTTGCTAATGCTGGTATTGGTGGTTCAGCTGCTAGTGCTGTTGATGTGACAATGGATGAGTGGAATAAAGTAATTGGAGTAAATCAAACGGGAGTTTTCTTAATGAATAAATATGTAATTAAAGAAATGCTTAAAAATGGTGGGGGAGCTGTTGTTAATACTTCTTCCATGTTTGGTTTAGTTGGAAGTGATACAAGTTTTGCTTATAGTGCTTCTAAAGGTGCTATTAATCAAATGACAAGGTCTTTAGCGCTTGCATATGCAAAAGAAAATATTAGAGTTAATGCGGTGGCTCCTGGATATGTTGATACACCAATTTTGGCTGAGGTTCCTGATGATATCAAGGGGTATATGGCAAGTCAACTTCCAATTGGAAGACTTGGTAAGGATACTGAGATAGCTAACTTGATTTGTTATCTATTAAGTGATAAAGCAAGTTTTATTACGGGAACGATTGTATCTATTGATGGTGGTTTTACTGCAAAATAATTATATTAATATCTTTGTTTTTTAGATTTTTATGATGTTTGTATAAAAAAATATTAAAAGTCGCTTGGAAGGCCTTGCATTAGGCTTTTTTTTTTGCTATAATTATAAACGTAATTAAGTAATGCAGGTGTAGTTTAATGGTAGAATAAGAGCCTTCCAAGCTCCTGACGTGAGTTCGATTCTCATCACCTGCTCCATTTGAAATCAACTTACGGACTTAAAAGTTCGTGAGTTTTTATTTTATATAAAACTTTAAAAGTTCTCTTTCTAGAAAGGAGGACTTTTTTCATGCTTGAATTTAAAGTAATTGAAAATCTAAAACCTAATAAAGATTTAACCAACATCTTAAAAAACTTTAAATATAAGGTTA
>CAKOLB010000012.1 GCA_934096125.1 uncultured Bacilli bacterium | reverse complement strand
TATTACTACCTATAAATTGTTGCTTTTAATGGTTGTTTTACCAGAACCATAAGGGCTCCATTTGAAATCAACTTACGAACTTAAAAGTTCGTAAGTTTTTATTTTATATAAAACTTTAAAAGTTATCTTATCACAGAAAGGAGGACTTTTTTCATGCTTGAATTTAAAGTAATTGCAAATTTAAAAGCTAATAAAGATTTAACCGAGATTTTAAGAGAATTTAAATATATGGTTAAATTAGGACAAATAAAAACTATCTTGCACACCAACCTACAAGTAGTAATACCTACTGAATACCAGATTACACTTTATTGCACAAAACAAGCAAGCACTTTATGAGACATTATTGATGACAAATAAATTAACTCATCCTCTTCTTTTAAAAAGTAGATCTTGTGAGAATTATTATAAAGAACTAATGAAAAATTATATTAAAAATGATGAAAAAATATCTGAAAAAAGCAAAGAATTAAATCCCTTAGAATGGTCAAAATTAATGAACAACTATAAAAATGCAGCAGAAGAAATTGTCTTAAATGAATATGTTTTTATATAAATAATCTTCAAAAAGAGGAAAAAATTATCAAAATAATTTAATCTTCTTTTTTATTTTTTTGAATGTAGGAATAAAATATATGTCTAGCCAGCACTGAATTTGTACTCCTGTACAAATTCGTATGTGGGAAAAGCATTTTATAAACTTATGTAGTTTTGTTTTATTCCGAAGTTTTAAAACATTACGAAATAAGTTTCAAAAGGGTTATATACTCATAATATATTTAGCGATAAAACTATTGAATCAATTCAGAATGACTATATTTGGAATAAAGAAAATGATAAAAATAAAAACAAAGGAAAAGATGATTACGAAATTGATGTGTAATCATCTTTTAATACTTATATTTTTCTACCTGCACGTCTTGCAATATCGTCAATATCTTCTTGTGAAAAATATGCACCATATTCTTTTTGCATCGAATTCCATATTCTATTAAAATTACTAACAATTTGATTTGCTGTATCTAAATCTATGAGATTATTCTTTCTATAATAATTTATTTTTTTATTCAAAAAATTTGGCAAAATATTCATTACTCTTTTTACCTCATCACTTGGTAATTTTTGATTACCTAGAGATAAAGTAAAAAGTCTATCTAAATATTCACAAAACGTTCTATAATAACCATTACCCATATATTTATCAAATTCTTCTTCAATATGCAATGGATCATAAACTATTCCATATAAAAAGTCATTTACTCGACGTTGTTCACCATTTTTTAATTTTGTTTTAACATCAAAAATTCCATATCCACTTTTAACAACACTATCGTAATTAGGATTTGCAACATTTGAAAAAGCAGCGATAGCAAGTCTTGTTAAAGAAGTAAATATTGAATATCCAGTTTTTTCATTTCCCCAATCTTTATAATTGTTGTTTAAAATATCATTTACAGTTTTTGAGTTACCATTTGAATCAAAATAATTAATAGCTATAGATGAAATTATATCCATCATAGTTTCATTAAACATTTTTCCATAGTAATGTTGTCCTACTAATTCCCCAGTTATTAGATTAGTTTCTCTAATCATTCCCATATGATTCTCACAATGAATACCATCTTTAATAATTCCATCTTCATGTTCAGACATTAATTTAGGTAATAAATTGACAAAGGAGTGACAAAATTCATGAGTACCTTCATGCTTTATCCAAGATGATTGTCTACTATTTGATCCTTTATATCCTAACATTTCAATTATAAGTTTTTTTGTTTTATCATCTAATCTACATATTCCTGGGGTGCTATGGTCAATTCTATCATGCAAGCTACCTTGTGGAAAAACATTTACATTTGAAACCATTTGTTCCCAAAATTCTTCAAAAGTATTAATTTTATCAGCATTTTTCTTTCCAAAAATAATATAAGCAATATTATGAAATGATTTCTCTATAAGTTTCTTGTCTTCTTCACAAGTATAATAATACTTAGTCATTAAATACCTCCAATCGATATATATTATATCATATATTATAAAACACTAAAACATTATTCTATATTAACATTAAATCGTGATGTTGTTATACAATTGATGTGAAACAAATTGTATAACAACAAAATTTTTACATATTTGTTTATTATTCTCTAAAAATATTCTATATTATTAGTAGTAGGTGATATTTATCACCTCATAGCAAAAAAAGTTGTAGATATCTACGACACTTGCCCCAAATTGATAGGAAACTCGGAAATTAACTTCTGAGAGTAATAAATGCTAACTAGAAATAGTTAGTTTTTTTGTTATTTAAGAAAGGAAAGTGATTGAGTTATGATAGTAGAAACTAAAGAACTTGTAATAAGTGAAGAATTAAAAAGAAAGATTGAAATGATATGTAAGTTTGCTTATGGGGAATATTCCTTTACTAATGGATATATTATAAATCTTAAAAATACTAATATAGCCTATGTAAACCCCCATATTTTGAAAGTTAAAGGCAATGACTACTTAATATTTGAAGATTAAACGGTTATAATAACAAAATTAAGTTTAAAGATATAGAACAAAACCAAACAAAGGTAAACTTTATTTGGTATTTAATTATAATTAGTCATCAAAAAAGTCAAGGATTAAAATGAACTTACTTTGTTTGTCCTTGACTTTTTTGATGACTTAATACATTTAACGAAGTTTTGGATTGTGACTATCATAAATATTATATTCTTTTTTAATTTTTTCAAATATTACATCTAGGTTTTCTATATCCCAATTACATTGAGGTTTATGTAATTTCTTTTCCGAGTTATTAATCTTAACATTTTGAAAATAGTCATTTAGTGTTTCATCTTCCTTAATAGTATTTTGTAATTCTTTAAGTATAAATATTTCATTGTAAACTTGAACGTATAAATTATTATCAAAAGCTTCTATTACAGTACATTTTGTTTTGTTGCGATAACAAACTAATTCTCCTTTTTCTTTTTCTTAGACATATATTCAAATATTGTTCTACCGTCGGTAGTAAATCTTATTGTAATACCATAGTTAATTAATATTTGACGTATATCCGTTTAAAGTTTCAGTACCAGTGCATAAAATTGAAAGCTGAAGATGCGTTTTGATATCACCAAAATTATATGGTCTGAATAGTCTTGGGGTAGAATTTTCTAGTGCTATTTGACTTGATGCAATTTTAGTTATATCTTTATCGGATTTATTCTTGTTTTCTTTTTTCTTTAGTAGTTTCATTTTTCTATATTTTATTTCGGTTCACTTCTTTGCTCGGGGAGATTTGATAGTTAGCTCTTTATATATTTTATTATGAGATACATTTATATTTTTCTTTTTCTTTCATATTTAATTTTTCCATTCTATATCATTATTTTGATTATATCAATTTACTAACATAATCAAAAGTTAATAACAATTTAAAAAAATTTTTAAAAAATAGTTGACAAATTAGGGCCTTAAGCGTATATTATATACTGGTCTACTGAAATAGTATACCAGTATAGGGGTGATTGAGATGTCTAAGTATGATGATGTTGTGGAAAATGCACGGGAGTTATTTACCAAGTATGGATATAAAAAAGTATCTATGGATGAGATAGCTAAAAAAGCATGTGTGACAAAAAAAACGATATATACTTATTTTAAAGATAAGCAGGAACTTTTCCAACATTTTATTGTAGAAGAGCTTGATAAGATAAAAGAGGAAATAGAGAAAAATTATTCTAAAAATGAGTTATATATTGATAAAATAACGGATAATTTGAATTTAGTTTTAGAACTTAGTAAGAATAATGAAATGATTGCTAAGCTAATTGAAGAACGAAAAGGAGAAGATTCACTTAGTAATGATTTTTTTCGGATATATGAGAAGAAGATTTTAGAATATATTGAAGAAAAAATTCAAGTAGAGATTGATGCAGGAAATATTCGGGCAACTGATGCTCATTTGCTTGCCTTTATGATTTATAAGCTTGTGTTTTCAATGACTTTTGAATACGATAAAGATATTAATCCAGAAAAGATAAGTAAAGAAGTTACAGAAGTTTTAAAAAATGGATTGTTAATTAATAAGGAGGGAAATTAAATGAAAAATTCAAAAAAATGGTTTAATTATGTTGTCTTTGCTGTTGTACTTCTTATTCCATTTATTTATAGCTTTTTCTATTTAAAGGCTTACTGGGACCCATATGGCAAAGGAAATATTGATAACCTACCTGTTGCAATTGTTAATGAGGATACAGGTACTAAAGGCGATTTACTTGTAGATTCCTTAAAAGAAAAAGATACTTTAAAGTTAGATGTAGTATCTAGTGAAGTTGCTTATGAAGGGCTTAATGATAAAACTTATTATGCTGTTATAAGTATTCCGAAAGACTTTAGTAGTTCAATGGAAAGTGTTGGAGCAAGTGAAAAGAAACATCCAACGATTACTTATTCTCCGAATCAAAAGTCAAATTATTTGTCTAGTCAAATAGTTGATAAGATACTACTTAATGTTGAGCTTTCTTTAGATAATGAAATCAATTCAGAAGTTGATGGTAAGCTTACAGAAAAACTTCAAAGCGTTCCAGAAAATTTGGAAACTATAAGTGATGGCCTTTCAACGATGGAAAGTGGAGTAAGTACTTTACAAACAGGAACAAAAGATTTAAATGAAGGACTTAATAGTTTAAATACTAATTATGTTAAGTTTAATAAAAGTTTAGCTACTATTGTTAATGGTAGTAATAAAGTGACTAAAGCTTTTACTAGTTTGAATGAGGGAACTACAAAGCTTGCTAATAAGACTAAGGGTTTGTCGGATGCATCTGGTAATCTTCAAACGTTAGTTTCTTCAGTTGGTAATTTAAATACTTCTTATACAGCTTTTTCAACTGGCGTTGATGGAGTTTCTGATTTTGGGGAGGCAGCTGCTCAAGTGATTGTCGCAATGTATGAACAAACTGGGAATACTCAAAATGCATTATATATTCAAGCGAAAGCTATGCTTGCAAATAATAGTTTTGCTACTGTTAAAGCTACTAATGAAAAAATAGCAAGTGGAGTATCAACTCTTAATAGTGAAGTTTCTGCTTTAAGTAGTGTTGGAAATGATTTAAGTGAATTATCAACGGCTATTCAAAGTGTTTCAAGTGGAGTTAGTGAGCTATATAATGGTGTTAGTACTTTAGATAGTGGTATTGGCGAGTTATATAAAGCTAGTTCAAAGATTTATACTGGTATTGATTCTTTAGCGGATGGTTCTGCTAAAGTATATAATGGAGTTAAAACACTTAATAATGGTGTAAGTAGTAGTAAAGAAGAACTTGATACAAAAATAAAAGATACTAAGGAAGAACTTAATACTTTGAATGATTTAGAAGAGTATACAAAAAATCCAATGAAAGTTAAAACTGATGCAGTTAATGAAGTAGCTTCTTATGGTACGGCTTTCTCACCATTTTTCATGTCAATAGCTCTTTGGGTTGGCGCTCTTATGATGTTTATGGTATTTTATTATGATAAAGAAAATAGATTTGGTAAGTTATCTATTGAAAATAAAAATAGATTACAAAGAACTTTATATTATCATGGGGTAGCGACATTATCAGGAATAATACTTGGAATACTTTTAAATTTACTTCTAGATTTTAATATTACTAATTATTTCTTGTATTACTTTGCATTAATTTTAGTTGCTAATACATTTATGGCAATTATGAATTTCTTGATTGTTAATCTAAAAGATATTGGTAAGTTTATTGCTTTAATAATTTTAGTCTTACAACTTTGTGCAGCGGGTGGAACATTCCCAATCGAAACAGTAAGTCATGGCTTTAGATTCTTACACAGCATTCTTCCAATGACTTATTCAATTAATATCTTTAAAGAATGTTTGATAAGTATTGAAAGTAATATTTTAATTAAGAATATAATAATTTTAGGAGCAATATTTATTAGCTTTACAATTTTTAATATTATTAGTGATGTATTACATCAAAAAAAGGAATCTGATAAGTAGATTCTTTTTTTGATGGTTGGTATAAATAATTTTGAAGGTAATATGGTTATGAATTTTGGAAGTATTAATTATTTATTTTTTGAATGTATTTTTTAACTTCTTCGGCATCATCTAGGTGTATTTTGGTGTGATTTATTATTTGATAGTCTTCATGACCTTTTCCAAGGATTAGTAATATGTCATTTTTTTGAAGCATATCTAATCCTTTTTTGATGGCTGTTTGTCTGTCGAGTTCAACTGTATAATTGGTAGTTTTAACTCCTTTTAAGATATCTTCCATAATTTTTTCAGGGTCTTCAGTGCGGGGGTTGTCACTTGTGAAAATGCAGAAGTCACTTAAAGTGCTGGCATACTCTCCCATAATAGGTCTTTTGATTGGGTCCCTATCGCCACCACAGCCGATAATAGTAAAAACCTTTCCTTTTTTAAGATCGTTATAAGCAGTGATAACTTTTAGGACAGCATCAGGAGTATGAGCATAGTCGATTACGGCATATGCATCTTTTACTTTGTAAGTTTCGCATCTTCCTTTAGGAGCTTTGATGATGCTTGTTGATGTAATTATTTGGCTGATGTCTATGCCTAAAGCATGAGTTATGGCAAGAGCGGTTAAGTAATTGTAGACATTAAATTTACTAGTTAAATTTGTGGTAACTGTAAAGTCTTTGCCTTGGTATGTAAAGTTTATAGTTGTTTCCGCGGGAGTAATGTTTGTGCTTTGTACTTTATAATCGCTATTTTCCTTGAAACCTAAGCTTATATTATGGCAAAATTTCTCACTAAAATATTTACTATTTTCATCATCGTTATTGACAATAAGGGTGCCATCATCTTTTAAATAATTAACAATTTTTAATTTTTCATGAAGATAGTTTTCCATGGTCTTATGGTAGTCAAGGTGGTCTTCAGTAAGGTTAGTAAAGGCAGCGATAGTAAGTTTTAAACCTTTAATTCTTTCAAATGCTAAAGCATGACTGCTAACTTCCATGACAACATATTTTATATTATTTTTTTTAGCATGAAGTAGAAGTTTGTAAGTTGTTAAAATATCGGGAGTAGTGTTTTCTGTTTCAATTTTTTCATCAGGACTAGCATAGCCAAGAGTTCCAATGTAGGCAGTTTTTTTGCCAAGGTTATTTAAAAGTTCATATGTTATATATCCGGTGGTAGTTTTCCCATTTGTTCCTGTTATACCAACGATAGTTAAATCACTTAGTTTATCACTATATAACTTAGGTATGTTTTCATTTAAGTACTCTTGTGTATCATTAACTACTTCAAGAGGGACTGTAGTGTTTACTTTTCTTTCGGCAATTATTTTGCTTGCTCCATTTTTTTCGGCATCCGAAATATAATCGTGGCCATCAACAGTGTGTCCTTTGATAGCAACAAATATTTGGCCCGGTTTAACTTTTCTTGAATCTGTTTCAAAAATCATGTATAATCATCTCCTAATTAAGTTTATTATAGCAAATAATTATAATTTATAATAGTTTTTAAAAAGAAACAATGGTATAATTGGGTAAAGAAGGTGTATAATGATGGGAAATATTATTTTAACTGGAGATAGACCGACTGGAAGACTCCATTTAGGACATTATGTTGGTTCTTTAAAAAATAGAGTGAAACTTCAAGATGCTTTAGATTATGATAAGATGTATATTATGGTGGCAGATGCCCAAGCTTTGACAGATAATTTTAATAATCCACAAAAGGTTCGGGATAATGTTATTGAAGTAATGCTTGATTATTTATCAGTAGGACTTGACCCGAAAAAAGTTATTTTCTTTGTGCAATCTGAAGTTAGTGAGCTTACAGAATTAACATTTTATTATATGAATTTGGTAACTTTGAGTAGACTTAAGAGAAATCCAACCGTAAAAAATGAGATGGAACAAAAGGGTTTTGATAAAAGCATTCCTATGGGATTTTTGAATTATCCAGTTAGTCAAACGGCTGATATTACAGCTTTTAAAGCAAACTTAATTCCAGTTGGAGAAGACCAATTACCAATGATAGAACAAGCACGGGAGATTGTTAGGTCGTTTAATGGTATTTATGGTGAGACTTTGCATTTGATGGAGCCTTTGCTTCCGGATAGTGAGCTTGAACGAAGGCTTCCAGGTCTTGATGGAAATAGTAAGATGAGTAAGTCTTTAGGAAACTGTATATATTTAGCAGATTCTTCTATAGATGTAAAGAAAAAAGTTATGAGTATGTATACAGACCCTTTACATATAAATATTGAAGACCCTGGGCATATCGAGGGAAATATGGTGTTTACCTATTTAGATGTTTTTGCAAGTGATGATGCATTTTCTAAATATATGCCAGAGTATACATCTTTAGATGAGTTAAAAGAAGCTTACCAAAAAGGTGGAGTAGGTGATGCTTATATTAAAAAGTTTCTTTATAATGTTTTAGAAGAGTTTTTGGCTCCGATTAGAAAGAAGAGAAAATATTATGAAGAACATATTGAACTTGTTTATGATATATTGAAAGAAGGAACAAAAGTAGCTTCAATAGAAGCTGGTAAGACTTTACAAAGCGTTAAGAAAGCAATGAAGATTAATTATTTTGAAGATGAAGAATTCAAGAAAGAGGTAAAAAGTAAGTATAGTAATAAATAAAAAGGTGGGATGAAAATGGCTAGTTTTGATGATTGTTTTAAAGTGGATGAAAGTAAGTGCCGTAGCCAAGAAAGGGCAGTTTTTCAAGGGGCTAACTATAGAATAAGTGTATTAAGTGAAAGGCTTATAAGGCTTGAATATAATCCGAATGGAAGGTTTTCGGATAATTTAAGTTTGCTTGTTAAAAATAGAAATTTTGATGTGCCACCTTTTAAAGTTGAACAAGATGAGAAGTACTTAGTTATTACAACCAATTACTTTAATTTACAATATATAAAAAATAAACCGTTTTTAGGTCCGAAGTTTGCTCCTGATAATAATTTGAAAGTGTCACTAGCTGCAACTGATAAAGTTTGGTATTATGGTCAGCCAGAAGTACGGAACTTTCGCGGGGGAGCTATAAGTTTAGATAATTATACTGGAAAGATAAGTCTTGATAAAGGACTATATTCAACGGATGGGTTTGTTTGTCTTGATGATTCTTATAATTATGAGATAGAGATGGATGGAAGTATAAAGGAACCAGATAAAGATAAAGTTGATTTATATCTTTTTATGTATAAAAGAGATTTTGGTCTTTGTTTGAAAGATTATTTTACCTTGACTGGTTTTCCAGAGTGTCTTCCAAGGTATGCCTTAGGAGTATGGTGGAATAGAGAAAGAATTTATTCTTTTGATAATACGAAATCTTTAGTTAGTGCTTTTAATAAGTATCATGTGCCTTTATCTGTGCTTTTGTTAAGTGAGTTTTGGCATATTAAAGATAAAGATAATTATAACTTACATAAAACTGGATTTACCTTTAATAAAGAGTTGTTTCCAAGTCCTTTAGAGTTTACTAAATATATGCATGATGCTGGAGTGCATGTTGGGGTAAATATTGACCCATCGGAAGGGGTTAGAAAAGAAGAAGAGCAATATTTGAATATGGCCCAGGAGCTTGGAGTTTCTGAAAATGCTTTAATTCCCTTTAATGTTTTGAGTAAAGATTTTATGGCTTCATTTGTTAAAAATATGATTGATCCTTTGATCGATTTAGGGGTTGATATATTTTGGCTTGATTATAAAAAAGATTTAGATGGCATTAATTTACTTAATTATTATTATAATGCTGAGTTTAAAAAATATAGTGAGAAAAGACTTTTGACGTTTTCCCGTAGTGGTCTTATAGCTCCACATACTTGTGGGGTACTTTATTCGGGAGAGACAATTGTTTCTTGGGATACTTTGAAGTACTTACCTTTTTATAATAGCTTAGCGGCGAATAAGGGGGTTACTTGGTGGAGTCATGATGTAGGTGGTTATAAAGATGGAACTGAAGATAGTGAGCTTTATACAAGATATGTTCAGTTTTCGGCCTTTAGTCCAATCTTTAGATTTAGTGCAAAAAGAGGGATATACTATAAAAGAGAACCATGGATGTGGGATATTAAAACGTTTACTATAGTTAGAGATTATATTTTACTTCGACAAAGGTTAATTCCGTATATCTATTCCGAAGGGTTTAAATATGCTAAACTTGGTACTCCACTTATTGGTCCAATATATTATAGTTATCCAGAGATATATGATGAACCAGCTTATAAGAATGAATACTACTTTGGGAAAGAGTTATTTATTGCCCCTATTACGAAGCCAAAAGATATGACGATGAATAGGTCGATTGAAAGAATATTTTTGCCTGATGGCGTTTGGTATGATTTTAAAACTGGTAAAAAGTTTGTAGGTAATAAAAGATATGTAACCTTTTATAAAGAAGATGAGTATCCTATCTTTGCAAAAGCTGGAAGTATTGTTCCGCTTGCCAATTTAAGTGATGATATCAATTCTTCAGAACTTCCTAAAAGTATGGAACTAAATATCTTTCCTGGAAAGAGTAATATATATAAACTGTATGAAGATGATGGAATAACTAAAAAGTATCAAGATGGTTATTTTAACGAAACTATTATTGATTATAATTATATGGTTAATAATTATACAGTAATTATTAGAACGAATATGGGAAAAGAAAGAATAATACCGGGGAAAAGAGATTATAAAGTTAGATTTAGAAATACTAGAAAGCCTGATAGTGTAGATATATATATAAACGGAGATAAGTTTGAGGGAAGTTTTAAAACTTATGAAGATGAAAATGATTTTGTAGTAGAGATATGTGATGTTGATACATCTAAGCAATTAACACTTAATTGTAAAGGAAAAGATATCGAGATAAATGCTGTTCGGATTATAAATGAAGATATAAATTCAATTATAAGTGATTTAAAAATAACAACTAAATTAAAAGAAGAAATAGCAGATATATTCTTTGGAAGTTTAGATATAAAGCAAAAAAGAATTAGAATTAAAAAATTAAAAGGTCTTGATAAAAGATTTGTGAGAATGTTTATTAAACTTCTTGAATATATTGCGGAAATTTAATATAATTTGTTTAGTTTAGTGGGAGGTTTAGGATGAATACCTATTTGTTAACTCTTATATGGGCTATTTCTGTATTTGTATTAGTCTTTATATTTAATTTCTTTTTTACTTATAAATTACCTTATAGTAGGATTAGACGAAAGAAAAAGAAGAAAAGAAATAAAGATGTAAGTGAGTATATTGGGATATCTTATTTAGTAATTAAATATAATTTAGATTTAACTAAAGTAAATATTACAAGGATATTTTTGGCATGTTCCTTTATTAATGCCTTTATCATATCACTTGTATTTATAATAATTTATTTGATACCTTGGAATATGGTTTTTAGTATGCTTTTGGGGTTTGTGCTTCTGTTTGGACTGATATACGCATTATATGAGTTATATGGAAGATATATTGTTAAGAAAGGATGGGTTAAAGATGTATAATCATGAAGTTATAGAAAAAAAGTGGCAAAAGTATTGGGAAGAGCATAAAAGTTTTGAGGCGATAACTGGGGATAAGAGAAAGCCTTATTATGTACTTGTTGAGTTTCCTTATCCATCTGGGGCAGGTCTTCATGTTGGACATGTAAGAAGTTATACGGCGCAAGATGCAATTGCCAGAATGAAAAGAATGAAAGGTTATAATGTCTTGTTTCCAATGGGATGGGATGCTTTTGGAGCTCCGGCGGAACAATATGCGATAAAAAATCATATTCATCCGAGGGAAGCTGTTAAAGAAAATATTCACAACTTTAAAAGACAGATGAAAGATTTAGGGTTTTCATTTGATTGGGATAGAGAGTTTAGTACAACAGACCCTGAATATTATAAGTGGACGCAGTGGCAGTTTTTACAATTTTATAAACATGGGATGGCTTATAAAGCAAAGATGGCGGTGAATTGGTGTCCGAAGTGTAAGTCAGTGTTATCTAATGAAGATGCTGCTGGTGGAGTTTGTGAACGTTGTGGAACACAAGTTGTGCAAAAAGAAAAAAGTCAGTGGATGCTTAAAATGAGTAGTTATGCGGAAGATTTGCTTGATGGACTTAAAGATACTAATTTTGCTGATAGAGTAAAAATGGGGCAAATAAACTGGATAGGTAAATCTGTTGGAGCAGAAGTTATTTTTAAAGTTGCTGATTTAGATTATGAGTTTAAAGTATTTACAACCAGATGTGATACTTTATTTGGAGCAACATACTGTGTTATGGCTCCAGAACATAAGCTTGTTGATGTAATAACAACTGATGAGCAAATGAGTGCTGTAAAAGCTTATAAAGATGCTTGTATGCTTAAAAATGATATGGAAAGAACTGAGCTTAACAAAGAGAAAACTGGTGTTTTTACTGGAGCTTATGCGGTAAATCCTGTTAATGGGAAAAGATTGCCAATTTGGATAAGTGATTATGTACTTGCCTCTTATGGAGAGGGGGCAATTATGGCTGTTCCGGCGCATGATACGAGAGATTATGAGTTTGCTAAAAAGTTTGGCTTAGAAATTATTCCAGTAATTGAGGGAGGAGATACTTTACCTTATACTGGAGATGGTGTTCATATTAACTCAGAATTTTTAGATGGAATGAATAAAGAAGATGCACTAAATAAAATGATTGACTGGCTTTTAAAAAATAAATGTGGGAAAAAATCAGTTAATTATAAGATGCGGGACTGGATCTTCTCAAGACAAAGATTTTGGGGTGAGCCGATTCCTATGGTGCATTGTGATACTTGTGGATGGGTTCCACTTCCTGAAGATGAACTTCCACTACTTCTTCCGGATGTTGCTGAGTATGAACCAACTATTGATGGTGAAAGCCCGCTTGCTAAAATTACAGATTGGGTTAATACGACATGTCCAAAGTGTGGAAAACCAGCAATGCGAGAAACAGATACCATGCCAAACTGGGCTGGTTCTAGTTGGTACTTCCTAAGATTTATGGACCCTCATAATACCAAAGAATTTGCTAGTATGGAGGCGATGAAATACTGGAATAAAGTTGATTGGTATAATGGTGGTATGGAACATACGGCAAGACATTTACTTTATGCAAGATTTTGGGTTCAATTTCTATACAATATTAACTTAGTACCTAATAAAGAAATGATTTGGACAAGAGTAAGTCATGGAATGGTTTTAGGTAGTGATAATCAAAAGATGAGTAAAAGTAAAGGTAATGTAATTAACCCTGATGATATAGTTAAAGAATATGGTGCAGATGCTTTAAGAGTTTATGAAATGTTTATGGGAGATTATGAACAAGATGCTCCATGGAGCGTGGACTCTTTAAAGGGGTGCAAAAGATTTATTGATAGAATTGTTAGATTAAAAGATAAAGTAACAGATAGTGATAGTTATACTTTAGAGTTAGAAGTAATTATTAATCAAACAATTAAGAAAGTAGAAAGAGATTTAGGGGTAATGCAATATAATACTGCGATTGCGGCTTTAATGATTCTTTTAAATAATTATGAAAAATTAAATAGTATAACTAAAAAAGATTATCGGACCCTTTTACAACTACTTAATCCGTTTGCTCCTCATATTACTGAAGAGTTAAATCAATCTCTTGGCTTTAAACCTATCTGTGAAGATAGCTGGCCTATATATGATGAAGAAAAAACAAGCTTTAAAGAAAAAGAAATTGGAGTTCAAGTTAATGGAAAGCTTAGAGCATCAATATCTATTAGTGTCGATGAAGATGAAGAAAGTATGAAAGAGAAAGCTTTGGCTTGTGAAAATGTTAAAAGACATATAATGGATAAAGAAATAGTTAAAGTAATAGTTATTAAAGGGAAGATTGTAAATATTGTTGTTAAATAGAAAGTTTGTAATAAAATAAGTTTATTACAGACTTTTTTTGACAAAAGAAATGTTTTTTTCTATGTATACTTTTGTTGGTGATTTTGATGAAAGTAAAAGTATTTGATGAAGGACATGAAAAAGATTTAGAAAGTAGTGTTAATAACTTTCTAAATTCTGGTAACTTTGATATAATTGATATTAAGTACATGGTTGCAGTGGCAGTATGTGGCGAAGAACAAATATATTGTTTTAGTGCAATGATTATCTATAACTAAAGCATATACATATTATTTGTAGTGTCTATATCTCCCTCAAGATAAGTGGTATTTAAACTTTCTAATTTGTTAATCCGAGCATTTAATCTATTTATTTGTCTTTCAATTTTGGCAAGTCTAGTTTCAATATTATCACTGGTATCTATGTAGGGCATGCCAGTTTTTTGATACATGCCGCTATAGTTTGTGCTGGCATAATTTGGTATATTAGGATTTATGTTTGCTTGGTTTGGAAATGTAGCATAATTCATATTTGTTTCCGTAAAAAATGAGTTTCTATTTTTGCGCATGATATCCTCCTTACCACTATTATATGCCTATAGGAAAGGATTTGATAATATGAGAATGAGAAACCCAAAGGATAAAGATTTTTTACTTGAAACTTGTGATTATTATTTTAATGGAAGTTTTTCGGATAGTCATGGAATCTCTTTAGAAATAGGGATGGGAAAAGGAAAGTTTATTTTGGATATGGCTTTAAAATATCCAAATATTAACTATATTGGTTTAGAAAAATATAGTAGTGTTGCAAGTAGAGCGATAAAAAAGATAAATGAGTATAAACCGAAAAATTTAAAAATAATGATTGGAGATATTGCAGATAATTTAGAGACTTTAGAAAAAAAGATAGATACTATTTATTTAAACTTTTCTGACCCTTGGCCAAAAGATAGACATGCAAAAAGAAGACTTACAAGTATAGAACACTTAAAGATGTATGATAATTTATTTAAGGGAAGAAAAAGAATAGTGCAAAAGACTGATAATGATGATTTATTTGCTTATAGCTTAGAGTGTTTTAAAGAATATGGTTATGAAATTGTTAAAATAAGTTATGATTTACATAATGATGATATTCCAAATATTACAACTGAATATGAAGAAAAATTTAGTAAACAAGGAATAAAAATTAAATATGTTGAAGTTGTAAAGAATGATTAGTTTATACATTCTATTGTGAAAAGGTCTCTGAAAATAGATAAAAATACACAGTAAAATGCGTTTTACTGTGTAAATGTAGTGCTAAATACACAGTAAATTTGATTTTATTGTGTATTTTTTTTGAAAATGGTATAATCTATATGAGGACGTGATAATATGGAACCATTTAAAGCAAGTTTGTTACCAGTCGAATATAATTTAAATAAAGATACTATTAGATTGCTGGGAGAAGCTAATGATAAATATGGACAATACAAATCTTTATTAAAAATGTTTAAGTTTGACCAAAATTATTTTTTAGATTCACTGGTCTTAGGAGAAAGTATTAGGTCGTCACGAATTGAGGGAACGCAAATATCTCAAGATGATATGTATTACATTAATTATAAAGAAGAAAATGATAGTATTAAAGAAGTTACTAACTTGAAGAAAATGCTTGAATATGCAAAAGAAAATTTGCAGTCTCAGGAATTTAGCATTTTAATGATTAACAAGATGCATAAAATTTTGCTCTCAGGAGTTCGAGGAAATGATAAGTCTCCTGGTGAAATTAGAACTGTTCAAAATTATATAGGGCCAAGGGGACTTGGAAAAGATGGGGCTACATTTGTACCTCCAATTCCAGAAGAAGTACCAAAGTTACTTGATAATTTAATAGAATATATGAATGATTTATATGATGATGAGCCTTTTATTAAAGTAGCTCTAGCTCATGTGCAGTTTGAGTCAATTCATCCCTATAAAGATGGAAATGGAAGACTGGGAAGAGCTTTAATGACACTGCAACTAGCTAAACTAAAGAGTGATGAGCCAATTTTATTTCTATCTGAAGTAATTGAGCTTTATAAGGCAAATTATTATAATACTTTAATGGAGTGTAGAAAAGGAAATTTAGAGGGATTTATAAAATTCTTTTTACAATGTGTAATTGACCAATGTACAAGAAATATTGGGCGAATAGAGAGAATTAACAAAGTTTATGATGAAGATGAACAAGTGATTAAAGAAAATATTAATGGTAGTATAGTTTTACATATGCATCCTTTGATGATGAAGAAAATAGTTTTTACAGCAAGTGAAATGGCTGAAGAGCTAAATGTTCATATTAATTCTATATTAAGTGTATTAAATAAACTTACTGAGTTAAATATTGTGGTTAAAGAAAAAAAAGAGGGAACTAATAGAATAACTTATAGATATATAAGAGTTTATGAAACTTTTGTTGAACAATTATAAAAGGACTGATGTAATGATTTCAGTCCTTTTGCCTAGTAACTTGTAAATTGGGTTTGGGTATTTATGAGATTTTTATGTTAGTATGTTTGAAGAAATTACTAGGCTTTGTGTTACCTTTTGGGGGTAACGAGGCTTATTATATGGTTTTACAAAAAAGATGCAAGAGAGGTGACAAATGTTGACAAAACTAGAACCAATCACTTGTCTTTGGTTGACAGTTGTTTACAGCACTTTTCGTTGCTTCGATCAAGAAACCAATCTATGAAATAGCCATAAGTTTTAGCTATTTCATAGAGAAATAGGCTTAGCACTATTGTTTTGCCAGTTTCATAAGCACTCCAAGTGGATGAAGTAGTGTTAAGAATACTTGCAAGAGAGCGAAGGGTTAGTTTTTGTTCTTTTCAAAAAGTTCTTGCATTACTTGCTAAAATAAGTTTATCTAAAGTTTTATTAAGTAGGTGGAGCAGCATGGAAAATGATAATAGTCGAACCTAAAAAAATGTACGTTCAAGAAATAACAACAAATGCTAGCAGTACATATAGTGCTAAAATAGGCTTGATGTATGCAAGTAAATCTAATCCAATTCGTATAACCGTTTAGAAGCATAAGCTTCTTTTTCTATTTAAAGGAAGTGACTTTTCTTTAAAGTTTTGATAGAATTATTATTACGAGGTTATATATGAAAAAGTTTATTATTTTATTATTTAGTTTATTTTTGTTAACTGGATGCACAAATGTTAATAATTTAAGTTTTGATGAGGTAACTAATGAGCTGGCAGTAAAAAAACATAAGTCCAATATTTATCGAACTGGCTATAACTATTATCTTCCAAAAGGCATGCAAGTAGTTGATAGCTCTCTTTATAACGAAAAACTTGAAGATAGTTATAATAAATATTACTTATATGTAGATATAGTAAGTTATTATAAAGAAGTAGTTAAAGACTATAAAGTTAATGAAAAAGCTGTGTATTCACAAAAGTTAAATTATAATGGAAAATTTGGTTATATAGAAATTAATTTGACACAAAATGACAAATATTTGGTTGAAATTATGTATAATTATGCTAAAATAGAAGTGATAGTAGATAGTAAAAATGTTAATGTAGCACTTATTTCTGCTATCAACATATTAAAAAGTGTTGAGTATAATGATAGTATAGTTGCCAATTTGCTTGGTGATGATGTTCTTAATTTCTATGAAGAAGAGTTTGATATATTCAATACTAAAGGTAATGAAAAAAAATATTTAACTGTTGATGATTCATATACGGAAGAAGAGGATAAGAATAAAATTCCTGATCCAGATATGATTAATTAGGAAGGTGGATACTGTGGGATTTATAAATAAAATTAAAGATATATTGTTTGAAGAGGTTGAGGATGAGGAAGTAAAGGTTCCTCCTAAAAAGGAAGTGGTAAGTCCTAGTAAACCTATTGCGGAGAGAATAGAACCACAAAAAAAAGTGGAAAGACCTGTTGAGGCGCCAGTTACAAATGTATCTAGTAGTAGTGGACAGGTGCAAACTGATTTTCGGCAAGATAATTCTTTTCTTTTTCCAGATTTTGATGAGGAAGAGTTTTCTAATATGAGTAGACTTAGTAAGAAAAGTAATAAACCTACAAATGTACTGGAATATGAAAAGAAGAGAAAGACAGAAAAAAAATATGATTTTGGCAGATATGAAAGAATAGAGAAAACTGAAGTTGTAGAAAAGAAAAAGTTTAAGCCATCACCAATCATTTCTCCGGTTTATGGGGTATTAAATGAAGATTATAGGCCGGAAGATATTAAAAAAAGAGAAGATGATAAAAAGGAAGAACTAGATTTTAATAGTGTTAGAAAGAAGGCTTTTGAGCCGGAGCCGAAAGAAACATATTATGAAGAAAGTGTAACAGTTAAACTAAAAGAAGATGAAGAAAAAACACTTCAAAAAGTTAAGACCATAGATGAACTTTTGGAAGGTACTTCTGATATTACTATTGATACATCTAGTGATGAACCCAAAGAAGAGTATGAAAAAATAGATGAAGATATGGAAGTAATGGAAGCAAAGACGCCTTTAGAAAATGAAGATGATACACTTGAAAGTGATTTGTTTGATTTAATAGATTCTATGTATGATTCTAGGGAGGATGATGAATAATGGATTTTTGGTTACTATTTTTACCACTTGTTATCTATATGCTTTTAATAGCTTTACTAATAATAGGAATAGTTTTAGGAATAAAAACTATAATAACTATGAATAAGTTAGAAAAAGTGGTAGATAATGTTAATGAAAAGGTAGAGTCACTTAACTCAATGTTTAGTGTTATTGACTTTACTGCGGATAAGTTAACACTTATTGCAGATAAAATTGTCGATGTAACAGGTAACTTATTTAGTAAATTATTTTTTAGAAAGAAAAAAGGAAAGGGTGATTATGATGAAAAAAAATAGTTTAGGAAAATTTGCTTTAGGAGCTGCTGTTGGAGCTGGTTTAGGTTTGTTATTTGCACCTAAAACTGGAAAAGAGATGCGTAATGACTTAAAGAAGAAAATAGAAGAAGTAATAGATAATGCTAAAAATATTAAAGCAGAGGATGTAAAAGAAATGATTACTGATGCTGTTGAAGATTTACAAAAAGAACTTAAAGACTTAGATAAAGAAAAAGTATTAAAGATTGCAAAACAAAAAGCTAAAAAGATAGAAAAGAAAGCTGATGAGTTATATAACTTAGCAGTTGAAAAAGGAACTCCAGTACTTGAAAAAAGTGTTGAAGATTTAAAACAAGCAACAGCAGATGCTTTAAAGAAAATAATTGCAAAGCTTGAAAAAGAAGAAAAATAATCCTGAAAGGGATTTTTTTTGTCAAATAAGACGTCACTGTTTATTAATTAAAAAGTCAATTGCAACTTTTTATGAATAAGCCTATACTGTTTATATGATGTTTTATGCCGAGAAAACCTTTGATAAGTAAAGATATATTTTTTACCTTAATGAAGTTTAATTATTGTTATTTCAACTTTTTGAAAATAACAATAATTAAAACGAATATGAATTAATAAAAATATATCTGCTTGTCAAAAGGAAATTGGAATAAATATTTATAAACAGTTTATCTTTTCTTGTAATTTATATATTTTATTTAAAATTGATTTATCGTTAAACCCTTCTTGAAGTGCTTCAAGGGGAGTTTTATAATCTAATATTTTTCTTGGATAATTATTCATCCAATTTGCAATCTTGTTAATTTGTTTATATGAGTATTTTTCTATGAGTGTTACTTTTGGTATGAAATATCTTATTATGCCATTGTCTCTTTCGTTAGTACCTTTTTCACCAGAACAATAAGGATGACAAAAGTATATTTTCGTTTTTGTATCTTTAATAATGCTAAGAAAATCCGAAAATTCAGTTCCATTATCAGTAGTAATTGATTTAAAAATTTTATTGTAATTCTTTTTCATAAATTCTTTTATTTTGTTAAATTTACAAACTACATCTTCAGATGTCTTGCCTTTAAGTTTAAGTATTATTTCAAATCTTGTTTTACGTTCTGTTAAAGTCATTAAATATTCATGTTTTCCTTGCTTACCGATTACAGTATCGAGCTCGAAATGTCCAAAATATTCACGTTTATTTATTTCTTCTGGTCTGTTGTTAATGCTATATTCAGATTTAGATGCAGGAAGACCATTTTTCTGGTATCTTCTAGTCTTACATTGATGATGTGATATCTTATGGCATTGTAAACTGTGGGAGTAGTGATAGGCTCAAAGCCATCACGGTTAAAATAATCGTGATTTTTCATATAACCCACAATTGCATCTGGTGCCCATTTATCTCTTTTGATTTTTTCTTCAATGAATTTAGCCATTTTTTCATTTCTCCTTAGTTTGTATTCGCCTTTAGATAAATCTCTTTTAAAATCAGCGTTATTCTGAGCGTATTCTGTGGTGTAAGGCATTGTTTTAGTTTTACCTGTTCTAATAAATAATTTTTCCTTTCTTTACTTTTTTAGTTCTCTTGATATAGTAGATTTATGAACACCAAGGTAATTTGCGATCTAAGTGTTGTTAAACGATCTTTTACCGTCTTTATTTTTTTGATTAATTAAAGACTCAATTTTAACTCTGTCATCTTTGTTTAAATGATGATATTGTTTTTTTACTGTGTTTGTAGTATTATTTTTATCAGACATATGAATTTTCCTTTCTTTTTAAGACTTAAGATATTATAGGTTATTCATGTGTCTTTTTCAATTGGTGAAGTGTTGCACTTCAAATTTAAATTAACAAAGACGTCACTGTTTGACTTTAAAGTTCATTGTTAGTATAATTTGTTATAGTAAAGGTGATTGGCTATGAAGAAAATATATGGTGGGTTATTTGCTTTTGTTTTAGTTGTCATTAGTTTTTTATGTTATGAATTATATCATGATAATAATAAATATTTAGTGGAAAATAGTAGTAGTAAAAGCATAGTTAATAATGGTAATACAATTAGTATTATGCTGGAAACTAGCAGTGGAAGTGGGGAATATCAAGAATCTTCTTCTAGTTCATGGCCAACTGATTTAATATTTAATAGTAAACTTTCTAAGTGCACAAATGGTGGAGAAATATCTTGGGATGCAACAAATAAAAAAGTAGTTGTAAAAAGTAGTAGTGTAGATAATTGTTATGCTTATTTTGATCGGGCTTTAACACTCGCCACTTATATTAAGGGGCTTTACACTACTCAAGGAGCGAATGGGTTATATTATCATGATGCAAGTTTAGCAAATGGAGCAGGAGATGGATCATATAGATACTCAGGAGCAAATCCTAATAATTATGTATGTTTTGGTTCAACTGCAAGTCCATGTCCAACAGATAACCTATATAGAATAATTGGAATATTTGGAGATAAAGTAAAATTAATCAAATATGATTATGCAACAAGTGAATTATTAGGAACAGATGGTGATTATTCTGGTTCTGCAAAACCAAATGCATCATCTTATAAAGGAAGTTTGACAGAAGTAAATACCTATTATTGGAATTACAAAGCTGATATAACAACAATTGCTAGAGCAATACCAGAAGCTAGTAAGTACTCCAATACATGGAGTACAAGTTTGTTAAATAAAACAAATTTAAATACAAATTTCATAACAAATATAGGAACAGAATGGGCAAATAAGATAGCAACTACAACATGGAAAGTAGGGGGAAATACACTCGATAATATAAAGAGTGTAGTACCAGCGACAGCATATCAAAATGAAATTGTAAATCCGGTAACAACAAATACAACAGATAATGCCACAGAATACACAGCAAAAATAGGGTTAATGTATGTATCAGATTATGGATTTGCAGCAGATCCGAGTGCATGGACAACAACACTTTCGAATTATAATGGAAGTGTAAATGGATCAAAGATAGGATCATTAAATTGGATGTATATGGGGGGATATAATGAATGGACTATTTCCCGGCATTCGGGCGATGCGTCTAGTGTGTTCGGTGTGGATGCATCTGGGTCTGTGAGCCGCCTCTATGTGTCGATTTCGTATGTGGTCCGGCCGTCTTTCAATCTTGAGTCTTCAGTAACCTATGTATCGGGGAGTGGCAGTGCCGACGACCCGATGGTAATAAACTGATTGACGGACAGTTTTAAAAAAACAACGGTGAAACCTAGCCAAAAAGAGGCAAAAAATTCGACCAGTGCTCGACGATTTGCCTTTTTTGGCTCTTCGAAATGTAATTGGGAGCTAAAATAACTCCTCATCGAAATGAACTGAACCCCAAAAGTTGGACAGTTTATAAATAGTTTCTAATTAGAGGATTGTAACCTGTAATTTACGGGTGACAGTCCTTTTAATTTTACTTTAATTCTATCATAATTATAATAATTAATATAGTCATCAATTGCTTTTATTAAATCATCTAATGTTTTATAACTATCTTCTTGGTCATAAAACATTTCTGTTTTTAAGAGTCCAAAGAAATTTTCCATCATGCCATTATCCATACTATTTCCTTTTCTTGACATACTTTGTTTGATGCCTTTATTTTTTAATTTTTGTTGATAAGATTCATGTTGATATTGCCAACCCTGATCAGTATGAAAAATTAAACCTTCAAGATTACTATTTTTATCAAATGCCTTTTTAAGCATATCATTTATTTGTTCCAAATTAGGTGATTTAGAAATATTATGAGATATTATTTCTCCATTATATCCATCTAATATTGGTGATAGATAACATTTTTCACCGCGAAGATTAAATTCTGTAACATCGGTATACCACTTTTTGTTAGGTTTATCAGCATTGAAATCTCTTTCAATTAAATTATCAGCTATTTTACCAATTGTTCCTTTATATGATGAATATTTTCTTTTGTTTCTTTTTAATGGTTTTAATCCTAATTTCACCATTATTCTATAAACTTTCTTATGATTAACATTATAACCTTTATTTTTCAATTCTAATGTAATTCTACGATAACCATATCTTTCTTTATTATTAATAAATATTTCTTTTATTTTATCTATAATTTC
>CAKOLB010000011.1 GCA_934096125.1 uncultured Bacilli bacterium | reverse complement strand
TGAACTCATAGTGTTTGTTACACCTATTGGTAAATTAATAAGTATAACATCAATAGATATTAGTTTGATATTAATAGTATTCTTAATAAACTTTATGGCAATATTTATTTACGAATTAATTAAGCCATTTTTAGTAAAATGGTTTAAAGATTAGAATATATAAAATTGTAAGTATGCATTTGAAGTTATAATTTGTACTTGTCTTTATAAATAGTAATTTGAAAGTGAGATGATAGAATGAAAAAAGGCCAAAAAACAACAAAGGAAAGATAAACTTTATATGTTTTCTTGTTACTTCAATAATTTTTTATGTTGTATCCATCATGAATTTTATTGATAAGGATACTAATACAGGAGTAGTGTTTTTATGCTTATCATCTGCTCATCAAAATGGTGATAAAAACAATAAAGAACCTTAAATGAAAGGAGGAAATTTTATGAAAAAAATATGTATTAGCGTAGGAATTATTTTGATAGGACTTATTGCAATGGGAATTATAACAAACTATATAGATAGTGGTAGAGTAACAACAGGGCATGAGCCAAAGTATTGTATCAAAATAGTTAATAATGATGGCAGTAAAGTGACATATTGGGGATTAGGTTATAAAGTTATTAGATATGTTGGAGTATCGCCAAATGAACCCTATGAAAATAATATTGGCGTTAAAATGGGTAGTTGGTTTATGAGATTCGAACTAGAACAAAAACTTAGTGCAAAAGAAATAAATAATTATATTATTAATTATTTAGAAGATAATAATGATATATCTAATTTTGCATTCAATTATGTTGATGATATAACTAATAAAGTAATAGTTGGTTTAATAAATAATAGTAAAGAAGAACAAGAAAAGTTTATTAAGAAAGTATTTATTGATGATGAAGCAAAAATATTAGATGCTATAAATAATCAAGAAATAATAAAATTTGTAGAATCTAAAGATGTTTTTGAGGGAAAAATCATTGTTGCAGAAGAAAATTATATAACTGTTGAAGTATTAAGAGATAGTAAATCGTTTAAAGTGAAGGATAAAGTAACAATGAAAATATCAAGGACAACAAATGGTACAAATGATTATTATGCAGTAAATAATAAAGTAAGAGTAACATTTAGTGGTTTAAGTGAATATTCAAATCCACCACAAATCAATGCAGTAAATATAGAACTTATATCGTAATGAAAATTACAATTTATTAGTGAGACTAGTTTGAAACAAACTAGTTTTCTTTATTTTGAAGAAAATTTATATTTCTTGTCTAGAGTAGATGAAAATTTCCATCCACGATGAACAAAAATGTCTAACATAATATAATAAATTAATATAAATATTTAAAAAAAATTTATTATGAATAACGCAAGTATGGAGAGCTTCAATGCCATATTAAAAAAAGAAGAAGTAAATGTTAGTAATTATGAAACATTTGAAGAAGTAAAATTAGCCATATTTGAGTTTATAGAAAGTTGGTATAACAACAAAAGAATTCATAGTACTATAGGATATATTACACCAAATGAAAAATATAATAACTATATAGCTAATTTATCAATAGTATAGTGTTTAATTTTATACCGAGAAAACTTTTGATAAACAAAGAAAATTGCGAAAAATTGTGTCTAAAAACTTGACATAAATCCACCCTCTACTTTAATTTAAGTTTATCATACTTTTAACTTTTTTGATATATTATGTATAATGAAACTTTTCATCTTTGTTGCATATGTTCTTAAATGTTTTTAATAAGCTAGTAATATGTATCTTTTGAAAGATAAAACTAACTAAAAAAATGGAAGTTTAATTTTCCATTTTTATTTTTGGGCTTTAGCTAGCGCTTTGGCATCATCAACTTGCTTTAAGCCAAGATTTATAAAGTATATTATTACAAGCCAAGCTGCAACAGTTAAAGCTATTTGCAATAGATAATATGGAGTTTGAATTGGCATATCCCACATTCCATGAAGAACAATTGGAATTAAACAAATACATAAAAATCTTTTGTCATTTAAGTGTTTTTTATCAAGTTTATCAAAGCCCTTAACATACATTAGCGCAGCTCCTTCAATGGCAGCCCATGCAACATGACCACCTGGTGCTAAAAATCCACGAAGTTTGATAACTTCAAGCATTGTTTCTAAGCCACCATTTAAGCCAAATCTTAAAATATATCCGGCAGTTTCAAAAGCAGCAAAACCTGCTCCAACGGCAGCACCAATAAGTAGACCATTTAAAATGTACTCACTTTTACGACTTTTAAATAAAAATATAGCAACTATTACCGCTTTAGCAACTTCTTCAATTAAACCAACCATCATTGCTCCAAAGTAAGTTGTAATATCGGTATTAAATTCCAAGGAGAAGAAAAGAATAGCTAGAATTAAACTTAAACCTCCACCCCAGACGAAATACTTTATTACTTTGTAAAAAGGGATATTTCGAAAAATATTAATTTCAAAGAAAAATATAAGAATGGTTACAGGTACGGCAAAGGCTGCAAGCATTATCATCGCTGGTAAAAAGTTAGCATTACCATAAGTTATAAAACCAATTCGAACTGGAATATAAGCTATAAGGAAGAATAGAAGTATCTTAAAATATACCCAGGCACTAGCTTTATGAGGGTCAATATCTTTGATATTTGGTGTAGTCTTCTCTCCTCCACATGTAAAGACTTCATCTAATTCATCTTCACTATGTTTTTCAAAAGTATTTTTAAATAAATCTTTAAAGGTTACATAGTTTCTACTTTGTGCACCAGTAATTTTATCTAAGTTTTCATTTATTATACTTTGAGCATTTTTCTTTTGCAAAGGATAACCACATTCATGACAAGTAACTTCACTTGGCTTGACAACTGCATGACACTCAGGGCAGGTTTTGCTATCATTTTTAAACCCACAGTTTGGACAAGCTTTCGCTGTACTTGACATATTTTTGCCACACTCTTTACATTTGATTAAAGCCATCTTAACTTACCTCCTTTAAACTTTCAATTATTAATCTACCAACATTATTTATTTCATCAGTATTAGTATTTTCCTCTTTAGTAGTCACTAAATACATACTATTTCCAACTAGAAAAGCATAACGATTATCAATAACCAAATGGCCACTTGAAGTATATGCAAATTGCATACCATAAACATATTTATCACCAATTTGGGAACTTATTAAATCAATAGTTATCTTTGCATCTTGATACTCTTGACCTAACGCTGTAGTAAAGTCTTTTAAAAGAGCTTCAGGGCTTGTGTAATTTTTATATTTTTCAATCATTAGATATGGTATTAAGGCTCCCTCATCATCAATATTTTGACCAACATAAATACTTCCATCCTTACTTATATAGACTTTGTAGTTCGTTGGAAATTCAAAATATTTACCATTTTGGTTAAACTCATAGTTACCATTTGCATTCGGTTTTAACTGAGTTTGTGGAGTCGTCCCCGGATTATCATTATTTTGGGTATTATTATCTTTTTCATAAAAGAATAAAAAATAACCTCCAATTAAAACTACTAATAATATAAGTAAGTATTTAGAATTACCCTTCTTTTTAAAACTATTTAACTTGTTAGTTTCATTTCTTTCTTTAGTGTAACCACAATGAGGACAACTGGAAGCTTGGTCACTCATCTTTTTGTCACACTCAGGACATTTAATTAAAGCCATATATATTCCCCTCTCTATTTTTATTTTATCAAAGTTTTAAATAAATGTCATTAAAAAAATTGGCGGTTATTATTTCCGAGCCAATTTGCGTTTAGGAACTAGGTTTGCAAAAGAAATTTCTAGTTTTTCATCTTTATTTGTCTTAATATCAATGCTAACTATTTCAAAGTCGCTTAACATTTTATTTAGTTTTTGATAAACTTTGTTAACATTTAATGGAGCATGCAGGCTTAGTAAATAATGCTCAATTTCTTCTGTAGGGAAGTTATTTTCTTCATCATACATTATTGTAATTAAGCTATGTTTTGTTTGGTAAGTTATTTTACCATCTTTTGACATATAAACTAGGTTATTATCCCCGTATACCAGCTTTTCTACTAACTTAACTACTGAGCCATCTTCAAGACACTCATAAGTAGATAATTCATTTTGCTTTTTAACCGTTATCGTTTTGGTATTGCCAATTCTTAAATAAATTTCTAAAGTTTTATTTTCATTTTTTAAAAAACATTTAAAAGAATAATTATATCTGTCATACCTATCAAGAACGCATGTATCATCAGTTAAACCAATATTTTCAAGTATTTGACTAAACTTACTATTTATCATGTAACTTTCTTTACTAGTTACTTTTCTTTTTTCGATTAACTTCCGAGCACTTAAATATATTTGGGCTGAAGAATTATTTTTACCTTGCCTTTCTAAAAATGGAAGTACTCCGAGCCACTGACCTACTAGTGCTTCTAGTTCTTTACTTGCAAAAACTATTTCTAAATTACTTTCCTCATATGCTTTTTCATTATTTATTATTTTACTTAATATATCATTTATACTCATATTTTTCTCCTTTCCTTTTGAAAACGGCAAGCAATATAATAACATTTTTTATAAATAATATGCAAGTAAAAGTTGAAAAAATACAAATTTAAATGAGAAAGCTAAGCTAGTTACTCTTTAAATTCATCTTGATATTTCTTGAAAAAATCATGTTATACTTTAACCCAGGTAAGTTACTCCACTTATCAAGGCAAGCTGGTGTTTTATCAAGATTGGAAATTTTTGCACCTAAATTTCATTTCAGAAGCAAAGGCTTTTGTTTGCCAATATATGTTTTTATGTGCTATAGTACTGGTGGTGATAACTTATGAAAATACTTACTATTAAACAGCCTTGGGCTTCTTTAATTGCTAATAATATAAAACTTTATGAATTTCGTACTTGGAAAACTAATTATCGCGGGCCTGTTCTTATTCATGCAGGAGCAACAATAGATAAAGATGCGATGGAAAACTTTAAACATTTAGAACTTGAGTTTCCAACTAAAAAAATAGTTGCAGTCTGTGAGATTGCAGACTGCTTAGCACTTGATGATGAACTTAATAAAAGATTAATTAATGAAAAAAACATAGCGTATGGCTCTAAATGGAGAGATGGCTATGCTTTTAAACTTGTAAATATTAAAAAACTAGACTTAGAAGATGAAGTAAAAGGAAAACTTGGACTTTGGAATGCTCCGGAAAATATTATAAAGAAACTTAAAGACTACTAACAAAATGCTAGTAGCTTTATTTTTCGAGTAGTAACTTTAGATAACAATCGCAATAAGTGTATTTGACCCTTTGTTTACGATTTTTGTGACAGTATCCTTAAGCTTGTATCTGGTATTATCAGGCATCATACTAAGCTTAGCTTGAATTCCTTCTTGGACTATAGCTTCTAAGCTTCTTCCAAAAATCTCACTTTTCCATATGCTTGATGAATCGTCTTCATAATCTTTCATTAGGCTATTTATAAGTTCTTTTGATTGCATTTCACTTCCAATTATTGGTTCAAAGGTTGATTCGACATCCACTTTTAACATATGAATACTTGAAGCTACGGCTTTTAGTTTCACACCATATCTATTACCTTGTTTAACAAGTTCAGGAGTTTCTAATTTTAATTCTTTTAGGCCTGGATAGACAATTCCATAGCCGGTATTCTTAGCCATTTTAAGGGCTCCCTTTAAAGAATCCATTTCTTCTTTATCCTCAGCATAACTTGCAAATATCTTGATTAAGCCCGCCTTAGTTGTAATCATTTCTCCCATCATGTCTTTTAAAGTCTTACTATATAGCTCTTCTTTACTGTTTAAAGTTATGGTTATTGTTCCTGTTGAAGCATCAAGTTCGGATATATAGGCAGAATGTATGAACTGTGATTCTTCAAAATGTTTGAGAATAGCTTCTACATCTTTAACTTTTTCCACACTTGTAACACTTTCTTTTATTTTCTCTATGTAATGACTTTTGATTTCATGACCGAAAGGAAGGACATGGACCCACTCCGGCAAGTTTATCTTAATATCGAGAACGGGAAATTCATAAAGAGCCGTCTTTAAGATTTCCATAATCTCTTTTTCATTCATAAGTTCAGCACTAATGGGTATAACCGGAACGTCATAAGTTGTACTTAAATTATTTGCAAGTTCTCTGGTTGCTGAGTTTGTAGGATGTATACTATTTAAAACCACAATAAATGGTTTACCTATTGATTTAAGTTCACTTATAACTTTTTCTTCGGCTTCCACATAAGAATCTCTTTTAATCTCGCCAAATGATCCGTCGCATGTTACGACAACACCAATTGTTGCATGATCTTTGATTACTTTTTCAGTGCCAATTTCGGCTGCCTCTATAAATGGTATAGCATCTTCAAACCAAGGACTTTTAACCATTCGAGGGTTGCCATCCGCATCTATAAAGCCACTGGCATCGGGAATGACATAACCAACACAATCAACTAATTTAATATTTGTTTCAAATTCACCGACCTTTATTTTAGCTCCGTTACTTGGAACAAATTTTGGCTCAGTTGTCATGATAGTTTTACCTTGAGCACTTTGAGGTATTTCATCCAGGCATCTTTTCTTCTCATACTCATCTGTGATGTTTGGTACAACAAGATTTTCTATGAACCGCTTAATAAAAGTCGATTTACCTGTTCTAACTGCCCCAACTACCCCAAGGTAGATTTCACCATTCCCACGCCGTGCTATAGATGAAATAATGTTTTCTTTTTCCAATTTATCCACCGTCTTTCATTTTTCTATTTAAACGTTATGTATAGATAACTAATATTATGACTTTTTTCGGTGGATTTTTTTACTGCAGATTAGTACCTAACCAAGTTTTACATTTACACCAGCCATTCCATCGTAATAACTTTCCACTGATGTTGAGAAGTTTAGCACTTTGCCATATCCATTATGACTGATTGTATATGCTTTTGATTGAGCCAATGTAACATTTTTAACAGCATGTTGATAACTTCCAAAGACCTCACCATATTGGGTGTTCTTATCAACGTATGCTTGAATATCACTTTCAAAGTATGCACCTTCATCAACTAAATTCATGGAGATACCAAAACCATTTGATGCTTTTCGGATGTTTGTTCCGTTTGCAGAGTAATTAACAGTGCTATAATAGTTTTGTGTTGTAGGTCGATACATTTGAGTTCCCATTTGTGTACCATCAACAACTGTTGCATCGGAAGTTCTTATTCCCATGACATCATATGACTTTACTTTTGGAGAACCTAACCACACATTATATAAGCTGACTAGATATCTACTTCCAGTAACATAAGATTCAGATATATGAAGTTGTTTATATGACGTACTATAAGAAGCTCCTCTTGTAATTTCGGATTCATTTTCGGCATTTAATGCTTCTTCTTTTGTAACCTCTTCGTTTATAGTTCCATTTGTTGTTTCTGTTACTTTATAATATTTATTATTTACTTTTGATCCTTCAAGATCATAACTTAAATAAGTTTGAGCTTCTTCATCAGTCATTACAGATATTCTAGCATCAGAGAATATAATGTTCAATTTGTTATATTCGTCTTCTGTTAAAGTTGCTGCACTTGTACTTGTTGTAAATAATAAACTTGCTGCAATAGCTAGAGTAAAAGTAATACCATACTTCTTCACACTACGCTTTTTTTGCCACCTCCTTTCTGTTCCACCTTCAGACTATCAAACTTTGTCGATTATGGAAATAGAATATCAGGGGAAGTGCTATTCTCTAATTAGAGAGTTGCCTCGATGGCCTTATAAACACTTAGAATGTAGTCAATTTCAAAATAATAATTTTTACAATTTCCTATTATGCAATTTGAATTATTAGAACTAATATTGTACTGGTAAACTCTAATAGTATCACTCTTTTTGAAAAATATATGTAAATCAGCTATACCACTATCAACGCAAAATTTAATTTTAAAAATATGTTGTTTATTATTTTTTTCATAAGTAATTACTTTTGGATTATTCGAGTACTTAATTTTTCCACCATCATCATCCAATTTAGTATAAACATCTTTATCCTCATCATAAGTAAAACCAAGAGTCTTTAATTTGTTACTAGATACTTCTTTCTTGGTAATTACTTGATGCTTAAGTTTGTTATAATCTTTTATATTAAGAAGTTCATCAAATGTATTATGGTCATTATTGAGAAAAGATAGATAAGCATTATCATATACTGGCTTATTTGGTAAAGTCTCATAAGCAAGTTTATTATTGCTAAATCTATCTACTAGGGAAATTGCTGCTTTGTAAGTTTCTTCTTTGCCTGCAGCATTTGTTACAGTTATATTAAGATTTAAATTTCTTTTCATACTATTTAAAGCATCATGAGTTAAAATATCTGCACTGTTTTTCATCTCTTCTAAAGATATATTATCAAGGTTATTACTTTCATAAATTATATATTTATCTCCGTTGTAGTAAGTATATAATTCTAATTTAACAGTTGCCGGAGTGTAATCGATTTTATTTAAAGTTATGCCGTTAATTACTAAATAGTTAAATATCTTATTGTTAATTAAATAGCCTTTATCAATTGTTATGTTATCACTTTGATATTTCATACTATAAATTTTAGTTGTATTATAATTGTTTAAAAAATATATGAGTAATAAGAAAAATACAATTATGAAACCTATTACAAATATATTTTTTAAACAAAAAGTTATGATATACTCTAATTTTCTTTTAAACTTATATCTTCTATCTTTAAAACTATTTTTAGGTTTTATTAAAGTATTTGGTGAAATTTCTAAAGCATCACAAATGTTACGCAGAGATATGAGATCTGGGACAGTTATCCCCTTTTCCCATTTAGATATAGTTCTATCAGAAACATTTATTTTGTCTGCTAGTTGTTTTTGAGTTAGTTTTCTTTCAGTTCTTATCTTCAAAATTATTTCAGAAAAGTTTATTTCCTCTTCATCTAACTCTTGTTTTTCTTCCTTCTTAATCATAGTCTCACCTGTTTAATTGTACCATGGATAAATTCTCTTGTAAATCAAGTATTTAAATATAGAAATTGACAAATTTTAATAAAGAAATTATAATAAACGTACAATTTTAATGGGTGGTGGTTATATGAATTTCAAAGAGTTTAAAAATAAGAAAAAGGTTTATGATATTTTGGGTAGTAAATCACATATTTATTGGGGTTATTTAGATACGCTTGTACGAAATGCTGATGCCACAGACGTTGTATGGCTTCAAGATTTAGTAAAAAAAGAAGATTATGAAAAAGTAATTAAACCTTATTTATTAGAAAGTGTAATTGAGTGTCACGGAGATGAACATAAGGAGTTAAATAAAAAGATTTATAAAGTATTCAAAGATATGAAGTTAGCTCCGGGGATGATACTGGAATATGGTGATGTAAATCGTAATGTTGAGGTATCCTATGGAGATGTAAGTAGTAATACTATATTTGATTTAGCTTCTACTTCTAAGATATTTACTGCAACTGCGATTATGTCATTAGTTGATGCTGGTTTACTTGATTTAAGGGAACCTGTGACTAAATATGCTCCACAGTTTGTTAATCTGAAAGATGTTACAGTTTATGATTTGTTAAAATTTAGAGTTAGTATTGTAACTACTAAAAGAGTTGATGCTGCTAAAAGTAAAGAAGAAGCTGAAGAAATACTATTTAATATAAAAGTAAACGAAAATCAAATTATTAAAAATGCTTATACAGATATGGGGGCTATGGTGCTAAAGTATGTTGTGGAAGCGGTAAGTAAAATGCCTTTTGATGAGTATGCTTGCGAATGTATTTTTAAAAAAGCGAAAATGAATGATACTTGCTTGGTTGTACCTGAGGAAAAACTTGAAAATGTTGCTGATCAAAATTACTCTAGTATAGTTGATAAAAATGGTAATATTATTACAAATAAAGATATTTATCCAGGAACTGTTCATGACCCTAAAGCAAGAGTTATGGGAGCAGGTCAAGGAAATGCTCCAGGGCATGCCGGTTATTTTTCAACTAAAAATGATATGGTAAAGTTTGCAAAGGCAATGTTAAATGGAAAAATTTTAAGTCGGGAGTCTTTACTAGATTTAAGCAATACAGCAACTGCGTTTAATGATGAAGATAAGAAGGCTTACGCTTATGGGTCTCTTGTTTATTTAAAACAACTTGATCCAGCTTATTTAGGGGTGTATAGACTTCTTTCAGGAAAAGCTTTCATGTCACCAGGATTTGCTGGAACATCCTTAGTAATAGACCCACTTAACAATTTCTATTCATTTATTGCAGCTGCTAGACTAGCTGATAGAATTTATAGTGTTGCCTCTTCTATGGAAAAAAATATTGTAATGCACGAAAATGAACTTATGACTTATGGTGGAAAAATTATCTCTTCTTCTTATGCGAGAAAAAAAGAAGAAATTATTAAGGAAGCCTATAATGAACTAATTAGAAATAGATTAGGTGATTTGTTAGCAATGGAAGAAAATAGAGAACGAAAATTAAAAAGAAAAAAAGCTGAGTAATTTTGCTCAGTTTTTTCATTGTTATCAAACGGTTTTAAAACTACTTTAGGATAGGACTTTACTTTGAAATTTAATCTTTATTTTCGTATGATAACAAGTTTTCAATATCCTTTTTAGTTAAAGAACCTAGAATATTTTTATCTCTAACCTCACCATCAATTAATTTATCACTTAGCATTCTTTTTTTATTTTGAAGTTCGAGTATTTTTTCTTCAATGGTTCCTTTGGAGATTAGATGAATGACTTCCACAGTATTTTTTTGCCCTATTCTATGAGCTCTATCTGTGGCTTGGTTTTCAGCTTGAGGGTTCCACCATAAATCTAAGTGAATTACAACATCTGCACTAGTTAAATTAAGACCGGTTCCACCTGATTTAAGCATTATCAAAAATACTTTTACTTCTTCTTTATTGTTAAAAGCATCAACCATTTCTACTCTTTTTTTTGCTTTAACACTTCCATCTATCATGTAAACACCAATTTTTTCTTTTTCTAGTGTTTTTTTAACGATATTTAAAGCGGTTTTAAATGAGGAGAAAATGAGAACTTTATGCTCATTTTCCGTATATTCTTTAACAAGAGCGGTAAGCTGCTCGATTTTATTAGAACCGTTGGTATAATTTTCATAAACAATGGATGGGTCAATACATATTTGCCTTAGCTTAGTAAGAAGCTGAAGAATTAAAAATCTAGCTTTATTTATTCCCTCTTCTTTCATTATTTTATCCATTTCTTCTTTTACTTTTTCAAGTTCAGCGGCATAAAGTTTTTTTTGCTCATCTTTTAAATCGATATAGATATCATTAATAAGCTTATCAGGTAATTCTTTGACAACATCAGTTTTCTTTCTTCTTAAGATGAATGGATTTATCTGCTTGCTTAGACCTTTAATTAAGTTTTCACTATCTTCATTAAAGTCCTTAATTTTGTATTTAGCTTGAAACTTAGTTAAGCTAGCAAGATATCCAGGCATAATATAGTCAAAAATACTCCAAAGTTCTAGAACAGAATTTTCAAGAGGTGTTCCTGTTAAAGCAAATTTCGTATCCGCTTTTAGTGCTTTAACACATCTAGTGATGCCTGCCATATTGTTTTTAATGTTTTGAGCTTCATCAATAATCATCGTGTTAAATTTAAGTTTCTCATAATATTCTTTATCTTCTCTTAAAAGGCCGTAAGTTGTGACAATGACATTTAAATTCTCTAAATGCTCTAAAGTATTATGTCTTTTTTCTTTACTGCTTGCACATATAGTATGTTTAATTTCTGGAGCAAATTTATCTATCTCATGGTCCCAGTTATAAGCAAGTGAAGTTGGAACAACAATTAAAAACTTGGCTTTTGGTTCATCTTTTAAAACTTGCTTTATATAATAAATTACTTGAATTGTTTTTCCAAGTCCCATTTCATCAGCGAGGATACCACCGAAACCAGTTTTTGCTAAATTATAAAGCCATTTAACTCCTGTTACTTGATAATCTCTTAAAATACTTAATTCATCTTTGGAAAGAGTTAAGTTACAGTTTTTATATTTATGAAACTGTTTAATAAAATTATCAAATAAGTTATCTGTATTTATAATACTATACTTAGTGTTTTTTAGACTATCTAAATATATAGCCCGGTATTTTAAAATACTTCCCTTACCTCTTATTATATCTTCATCACTAAGTTCTAAATCATCACTTAGACTACTTAACTCGTTTAAAGCTTTATCTTCTAAGCTTAATATATCACCATTTTTTAGTTTATAGTACTTCTTTTTATTTTTAATAGATTTAAAAATATTTACTAGTTCATCACTTTTGATATCTCCTAGACTAAAATTATAGCTAAAAATGTTATCTTGGCCAATTCCAAACATGGATGATACAGTTGTTGTCTTTTTAATGCTCATTTTCTTAAATTTTTCTGTTGTAAATATTTCGTATTTTTCAGCGAGAATTTCTAAGCCATTTTCAACAAAATCTACTTGCTGTTCTAAATCTGTTAAAACTATTTGGTTCTTTTGCTTCGTAAAGCCATAAGCTAAAAGGTCATTGATGGTGCTTGTTTCAAAGTCTGAGTCACGCAAGATATCATCGGTTTTATCAAAGTAACCAATAACCTCGTCATTATATATAAATTTTGGATTTGCTATGATAAATGTATTTCGTAAATCAAAATAAAGTTGT
This sequence comes from uncultured Bacilli bacterium, assembly GCA_934096125.1. GTDB lineage: Bacteria > Bacillota_I > Bacilli_A > RF39 > UBA660 > Onthocola_B. The sequence continues at coordinate 13,820 of CAKOLB010000011.1, read as the reverse complement.
GCTTTGATATCTTTGGGAATGATAATGTCATCTGCAGTTGCATCAACACTTAAATTTTTCCTCACTAAGCCAAGTAACCCTTTGGTAAAAAGATTAAATTCAGATTTTGGAATGTTTATGTTTTCCATATTATTGTTTATGAGCTCATCAATTAAATTTTTTTCTTTGGCATTTAAGTGGTATAAAAGTCCTTTGTACAAAATATATTCATAATCATCATCAATTAAACTTTCGATGCTATCTAAATCAAACTCTAATTTATATTCATCTTTTTCTTTGGAAAGATTAGTAGCAATGGGAAACTTTTGGATAATGCCATCAACTTGGTAGTTTTCTATTACAAAATGACTATCTTTAATTTTATATAAAAATTTTTTAAGTTTACTTTCTGAGTATTGCCTGCTTGGATATCCCTCAGTTAAATCGAAGTAAGCTTCTAGAATTTCTCTATTTTCATCACTAACAAAATATTCTTCCGCCTTATATGTAAAGTTTTTACCAAAATAAACTTCACCATCGCCGGCATTAAAAGCGCTCATAAACTGATTTGTATGGTTACCAAGGATATACATTTTATTTTCGCCGACAGTGACTTTAATTTCTACAAACTTGTCTGGGCCATAATAGTAATGATTTTCTCTTTTTTTAATATTGATGCTGAGCTCAACATTTAGTTCTTTTTTGATTACTTTGTTTTCGGGTTCCAAAAATTTTTGTAAGATATCTTTTGATATGTCGGAAACACTAGCGATATCAAATAGTTCTTTAGCATACTTAACAAAACAAGCGGCGATATGTTTACAACTGCGGGTTTCACGAAAATGATGACAGTCACATGATACTTGAGTTATTTTTTTCTTATTTTCAATTATAATATCGATATCAAAGTATGTAACTGTCGTCTCAGAATCCACAGTAAAGTGACTTAAATAAAGTTTGCCAAAAGGACCTTGGACAGTGCGATGATTTGTCTTTTCAACTGTACGCATATCATAATTTTTTCCTTTTACAAGGTCATCTAGTTTTACGTATGCTTGAATATTTGTTTTTCTAAGTAGTTCATCTGTTGTCATGAGCATTTTCCTTTCATGGACTATGATAACACAATATGGTATATTTATCCATAAATAATAAAAAAAGGCCCTTGTTTATGAAATTGTATAAAAGAGATAGCTACTGAAGTGAAAAAATACGCAAACAAAAAAGACAGATAAAATTGTCTTTTTTATTTGAGCATAATATAAGGCCTTAAATAGTCATTTTCCTTTTGATAAATGGCAACTTCCTCACCTTTATCTGTTAGTAACACTAGATTTGATATTGAGAATATATCTGGTAATTTAGCTCCATTTAAAACTTTAGTTAAATAAGTTTTGGGAATAGAATAGACGGGAATATCTAGAAAATCTGCTATCTTTTGAAATATAAATTCTCCATTCTCTATATCTTCAAGCGTAAAAGAATTTTCTAGTTTAAACTTTCCTTGCATAGTTCTTTCTAAAGCACTCATTGTCCCTAGACAGTTGATACGGTCGCATATATCTTCGATTAACGCGCGAATATAAGTGCCTTTGGAAACTTTTGCTTTAAAAGTAATGGTATCATTTTCATAAGATAATAACTCTAAGTTGTAAATTGTAACTTCTCTTTCGGGAAGTTTTATATCAATATTTTCCCGAGCATATTCATATAGCTTTTTACCATTTATTTTAACCGCTGAGTATTTAGGAACTGTTTGCATGTACTTTTTTGGAAATTCTGAAAAGACTTTCTCTACTAGTTTTCTAGATGGCTTATAACTTGAAGTTTCTAAAGTGTTTCCAGTGATATCTCCGGTGTCTGTTTTAATCCCCAGTTTTATTTTGGCTACATACTCTTTATCCAAACTAGTTATTAACTCCCCTAATTTGGTGTACTTTCCTACAAGACAAACTAAGACTCCCGATGCAAGAGGGTCAAGAGTCCCGGTATGGCCGATTTTTTTGGTTGTAAGTATGTGATTAAGTTTATTGACAACGTCTCTGCTAGTTATTCCGACTGGTTTATTAACGAGTACGAGATAACTGCTTGCTTCCTTCAATTCTAAAGCTCCTTCCTATACTTTGAGCATAAATTCCTATAATATCAATGATTTCTCGCATTACAAATATTTTTTCTTCACTTGGGGCATTTTCTGGATAGTGTATCGGTTTTATCGTAACTTTTTCATCTGTTATCACTACCTCTGCCCAGTATCCAGTTTCAACATGCTCAATATATTGTTTATCAATTTGACTTTGAGAATTATCAAAATTTTCACCTTGTTTTAAAGCGGGGCATACTTTTGAAAAAATTATCATACTATTTTACCCTAACTCTTGAAAAGTCCGCATTTAATTCTTTACCTAAGTCTTCGGCCATGTTTTCCAAGGTATTAATATAAAACTTCCAAATCTCTTCACTATTTTTGTTATTATAAAAAGATATTGTATTAAGTACTACCTTTTTATCAGTAATCTTTATCTCAGCATGAGCATCTTTTTCTTCATATTCATTATAGTGATATAATTTAGGAGTAAAATGCTTACTAAAAAGATAGGTTTTATTTAGGTCATATCTACTAGGGCTTTCTTTTTCCACAGTTAACTTTTCATAACCATCAATTCGGCCATCTTTACTAGCTTCACAGTAAAAACTTTCCCTAAATGTTTCTTCAGCATAGCTTGTAAATGTTTCAATATATTCTTTAATTATCTTTGGGTCCACAACCTTACTATCTAAAGATATTATTTCTCCAATATGAACTGTTTCATCATCGATTAAAACTCTGGCAACAGCTTTATCATCATATATTGCAAACCGCATATTTTCGTTTGCTAATAATTCATCTACCCCATTTTCTTTCTTTAAACTTTTTCCATAAAGAGATTTAAAGAAATTGCTATAAGCAATTTCAACTTTTTCATTTAGCTCCTTTGGAATATTTTTTGTTAACAAAATCATTTTTAAACCTCCCTGTCGATTTCTTTTAATATTTTTTCAATTTTTTCACCATATTCAATAGATTCATCATAGATAAATCGTAATTCTGGTGTATGTCTAATTTCTATTTTTTCACTTAATTTGCCACGAATAAAGTGAGATGCTTCATTGAGTTCTTTTTCTAGTTTTTCATGAGTAAGATCACTTATTGAAGTAAAATAAACCTTGCAAAAGCTTAAGTCTTTGGTTAAATCACAACCTGTGATGGTAATGGTTTTAAGAAGTTCATCACGAGTTTCTGTCAAAAATATTTCACATAAATACTTTTGAATATCACTTTCAAGTCTTGCTGTCTTATAACTAGCCACGTGGCACCTCAACCATTTCATAAACGATAATTTTATCATTTTCTTTAAAATCATTGAATTTTTCTAAAGTGATACCACATTCAAAACCTTTTTTAACTTCTTTAGCTTGGTCTTTTTCTCTTTGCAAGCTGGCAATTTTTTCATCACTAGCAAGAACTATTCCATCGCGAATTACTCTGGCAAGAGCATTACTTGTAACTATTCCATCTGTTACATAACAACCAGCGATATTACCAACTTTAGAAAATTTGAAGATTTTTCGCACTTCCACTTCACCGATTATTTTTTCTTCATATTCTGGGTCAAGCATACCGCACATTGCAGCTTTCATGTCTTCAACTAATTTATAGATGATAGTGTAAAGACGAATATCGATTTTTTTATCTTTAGCTATATCTTTAACATTATCTCCTTCGATGACATTAAACCCGATAATGATAGCATTTGAAGCACTTGCTAAGATGACATCGGATTCTGTGATTGCTCCGATACCACTGCGGATAACTTTGATACTTACATCTTTTTCTTTTATTTTTTCTAAAGCATTTTTAACCGCTTCTTCTGAACCTCTAACATCGGCTTTTAAAACAACATTTATTTCTTTAGCACCATTATCTATACTTGCAAATAAGTCATCTAATGATACTTTTTTATTTTCATTTTGAGCAAGTTTAGCTGCAGTTTTTCTTTTTTCGGCAATCATCTTTGCTTCTTTTTCAGTTTCAAAGGCCATAAACTTATCACCAGCGGCTGGGTTTTCAGTTAAACCAGTGATTTCTACCGGAGTTGATGGACCTGCTTCGACAATAGATTCTCCTAAATCATTTTTCATTGTTCTGATTTTAGCATAACTGCTTCCCACAACTACAGGGTCACCAATTCTTAAGGTCCCATTTTGAATTAGGAATGATGCTACTCCCCCAACATTTTTATCAAGTCTAGATTCAATAACTGCACCAAGAGCATATCTATTTGGGTTTGCTTTAAGTTCTTCTACCTCAGCGATAGTTAAAATTGTTTCTAAAAGTAAATCAATACCCTCGCCAGTATGAGCCGAAATGTTAATAAATGGTGTATCTCCTCCCCAACTTTCTGGAGTGATACCTATTTCTGTCATCTCGCTTAATACTCTTTCCACATTAGCTTCTGGTTTATCTATTTTATTAACTGCGACTATGATTGGTACTCCCGCACTTAAAGCGTGGTCAACAGCTTCTTTAGTTTGCGGTTTAACACCATCATCGGCTGCAACTATTACAATAACGATATCAGTTACAGATGCTCCTCTTGCTCTCATTTCAGTAAAAGCAGCATGGCCGGGAGTATCTATGAAAGTAATAAGATTATCTTTATACTTTGTTTGGTAAGCTCCAATATGCTGAGTTATACCACCAAACTCACCTGATGCGATAGATGATGAACGAATATAATCTAAAAGAGTTGTTTTTCCATGATCAACATGTCCCATGATAGTAACAATCGGTGGTCTTTTTACTAAGTCCTTTTCATCATCAACTATTTCAAGAAATTCAAACTTACTAACATCTTGCGTTTCTTCTTTCTTAAGTTTCTTATCGTATTCTAGAGCAATTATCTCAGCATTATCAAAAGCGATAGGTTCATTAATACTTAGCATCAAACCATTTTCCATTAATTTTTTGATAATCTCAGTATTAGATACTCCAAGAGCTGTAGCAAAATCTCCAACGGTCATATCACTTTTGTATAAGACAATATTTTCCCTTGTTTTATTTTTCATAAGCTTATTTTTATGCTTATACATTTCTTTTTTCATAGAAGCAAAGTCAGACTTACTGCTTTCTTTCTTTTTAAGCTTTTGTTTACTAACACTATTTTTCATTTTCCGGTCAACAGTATTAGAAGTCATAATTTCATCTACTTTATCATCAATGTCATCAGCTTCTTCAAAAGTTATCTCTTCATCTGCTGTAATGATATTAATGGTATTATCTAGAAGAATTATGTCATCATCCGTAAGCATATCATCTCCACTTTGAACATTTATTGATAGTTCATGACACTTTTTAAGTATCTCTGCCACAGATAAATTCATATCACTAGCATAATCTTTTACTAACATACTTTCACGCACCTTTCTTTTATTTATTTATTTATAATTTCTATCAATTCATCATATAATTTATCGTCAATTTCTACTTCTAGCGTCCTTGCTAGTATTTTATTTTTTTGAGCTTTTTTTATGACTTCAGGGTCTTTTTTTAAATACACACCCCGTCCTGATACTTTTCCACTTTCATCAATGACTACTTCTTTATTTGGTGTTCTAACAATTCTAATAAGTTCTTTTTTGGGTAACTTTTCTTTTGTTATAACACATGAGCGCATCGGAATTTTTCTCAATTTTCATTACCTGCTTTATTAATTTCTTCCATAGTCTTGATTTCTAAATGGTACTTAGTAAGCTTGCTAGCAAGTTTAATGTTACTTCCCTTTTTGCCTATAGCAAGTGATAAATTATTTTCATTTACTATTACTAAGGCCTCACGAACTTCAGGGTCAGGAATTGATACGATAACATCTTTGGCAGGAAGCATGGCATTTTTGATAAATTCGGCATCATCTTCACTGTATGGGACTAAATCTAACTTTTCTCCCTTTAATTCTTTTAGGATGCCGGCGATTCTTGAACCTCTTTCTCCAATACATGAACCAATAGCATCTATTCTTTCATTCATAGAATATACCGCTACCTTTGACCTAATTCCTGGTTCTCTTACTACTTGTTTAATAATAATGGTTCCATTTGCAACCTCAGGTATTTCATGTTCAAATAATCTTTTAACAAAACCATAGTTACGACGAGAAAGTTTTATAACAGGACCTTTAGCTCCATTTTCTACTTTAGTAATATAAACTTTAATATTTGAACCCATCTCAATTTTTTCTCCAGGGATAATATCTTTCTTTGGTAAAATACCTCTCGTTCTTCCTAAATCTATATAGTAATTATTTTGGTCTTCAAGAGCTACCATACCAATCATTAATTCATCTTGTTTGTCTGCAAACTCTTCAATAATACTATTTTTTTCTGCTTCTCTTATCTTTTGCATAACAACTTGTTTAGCGGTTCCAGCAGCTACTCTTCCAAAATCCGCTGGAGTAACTTCTTCTTCGATAGTTTCTCCTACTTTGATATTCGGAACTATTTTTTGAGCATCTTCCAAAAGAATTTGGGCATCTTTGTTAATCTCTGGTTCAACTTTAACAGTATTACCTTCTTCATCAAGTTCTTCATGACCATCGTCATAGTCATCTACAACTACTAAGTAAGAATAAACTTTTATATCACCAGTTTCTCTATTTATTTCAACTTTAACATTTGTTTTTGAGTTAAAATTCTTTTTATAAGCAGTTTGTAAAGCTAGCTCTAATGCTTCAAATATAATATCCTCACTAATATTTTTTTCTTTTACTATTGTATCAATAGCTTTTATTAAATCTTTACTATTCATTCTATACCTCTTTCTTTACTTACGACATCTAGTATGTAACTTCCATCAGTGATGTCTTTTTTATCAACAACTTTATTGACAAGTTTGGTAGCTTCCACAATCATATCTAAATCAATTCCCCCAACCTTATCAAGAGTAATAGTTAAAAAGTTATATTTACCTTTCTTTTCAAAAGTAATGTCATCAACAATAAGCTCTTTTTCATCTAGTACCTTTTGTAAATCTTGTTTTAATACTTCAACATTTTCTTTCATAAATCCCTCCGTAACTAATAATAAAAGTGGGATTTCTTGCCCACTTAAAACCGATACCTAGATTATAGCATAAAGTTTGGAAAAGGAAAAGAGAAACTTGTTACTTTCTATGCCTTTTCAATTATTTTTTTAAAGAGTTACTTTGTCTATTTAACAAAGTACATAGCCTGTGGATGTATGCATCTGAATAATTTGTAAGGTGCTTATATTTTTTAGCAAATTTTCAAACCAGTTTGGTAAATCTTTAAGTTTATCAATATCAATTCTTTTAATGTTTTCTACAACTTTAATAATTTCATAAAAGAACTTTCCCTCCCCGCTTATATAAACTGAGATGGTATTTGGGATGTGGTCAAATTTTAGTCTTTTACATATTTCACTTGCTACGCTTCATTAAAGGGGGCTGAGGCATTATTTTTATATCCACTCTTAATAAATACCTCGTGTTATTTTCAATAATCCAAGCTTTTCTTAGCATCCCATCTGTTGTATTATTGAGGGTTTTTAAAGATGCTTCGTTTAAAATTGAAGAACTATTTTTAGAAAGAGAAGCTTCTAAAAGGGATAATAGTCAAAATCATTACTAAAAAAATTAATACCTTCATATAAAATGTTAATATTTGCAGGTTTTAACCAATATTGGTCTGACAAAGATAAGCCAAAAGCTTTGTTTAGAAGCTCATTTGGATCATTAACATTTAACCTTTACAAAAGAAGGTCTAATTTATCCTGCCAGGCTGGTATTTTTCTTTAGATAAATATATTATTTTTAAATTATAAGGAGCATATAAGATATTGTGTACTTCATAAATTTGGGTAAATACCCAGTTGGTGTATCATATTCAACACTTAAAACAGGAGTATTTTTATTCATTAAAGTACATTTCATCTAAGTTTTTCCTACCACTACTTTTCTATTATAACATTTTTATTTAATTACCTCATCTTTTTTAACTATTCCTTTTTTCATGCATATTGTTCGCAAGGATTTTCTTTGCACATTTAGAATATAATCCATTTCATCAGCAACTTTGGCAAAGTCATTATCCATAAAGTGAGTGAAAACGTATTCCACATTTTTTAACTTGCCAGAAGCCTTTCTAATAAAGTGCCGAATGGGTGCTGACATGCCTAAAACCCAAATGGGCGTGCAGACAGTTACTTTTTCGTACCTTTCAAGGTCTTCTTCAAAAGCAAAAGTAGGCATTGATTTTTGAAATAAGCCATAGAAAAAGCAAGTGATAAAACCACTTATACCACTTGTATTTTTTTCTACCTTTAATTCTAGTAAGTCTGCACCTGTAGCATTAGCAATTTCAAAAGCTACTTTTTTAGTATAGTTTTTCCGAGAAAAATAAACTACTAACTCATTATGGTTAGTATTTATATTTTGGTAACTTAATTCTTCAAAAACAAAACCTTTCAATTTTTATCACCCTTTTTATTTTTCTTTTCCTTTTTAAATATCTCATATTTAGGAAAAGCATTTTTAATTCTTTTATATAAAATTGTATTTTCTTGGAACCACTTTTCAATATATTTTTTAATCTTTTCAGTATTATCTTTTCTTTCCTTTTTAATAGTATCTTTAATATTAAATAAAATATAAGTAGATACAATATTATCAATTAAGTAAATTATGAATAGTAAAATTGCTAGGAAATATAATACAGAGGTTGATAAACTGCATACTAAACCATTAATAAGAGGATGAAGAAAATATATTAAAGCCAGAGCAAGAAGACCAAAGGGAAGCATGGTTTCAAGACATACCCGGCCATTGATATTAAACCTCTTTTGAGAATAATCCCACCATCTAATATTAAATATTTTTTCCATAACATAACTTGTTGAATACTCTAAAATAGAACAAATGAATACTGATTTTAGAAAAACAGCGAGAACATCTGTAGTGTTTTGACCTACTAAAATAAGAATTGCTAGAACTCCCCAGCCATAAATTGGACAATATGGGCCTATTAAAAAACCACGGTTTACAAATTTATGTTTGTTATATAAACTAACAAGTACTTCCATAAGCCAGCCTAGAAATGCATATATTATGAAAAAAAGAAAATACTTACAAATTATTTCCATGATTAACTACCTACCTTCTAGGTAATTATAACAAATTCATTTTAGTATGGGTAGTAATTTTTGAGTTTTTTTATTTTTTTTCACGTGATAGCTTGCGAACAAGTGCTTTATCTAATTTGTTACTATTTGATGGAACTTGAATGTTATAAGTTCGCAAAACTCCAGCGTATCTTAAATAATATAAATCTTTTTCTACTTTTGCGAGTTCTCTTTTTAAGGTAGCTCTTTCAATTTCTAATGATAGTTCATCTCTTTTTTTATATGATTTATAAAGCTGATGATATCTTGGGGCTTTAGCTAGCAAATAAGGAACTAAAAGGCCACTAAAAGCTGGGGCTGTGGTAAGACAACATATAAAATATATAAGCATTGATATGGTTGTTAAATGTATAAACTCATTAGTAATGTGGATTTTCGTTATTTCTATTTCATTTAACTCTTTAACTATTTCATCAATTCTTTGGCTTATTTCTTTTATTTTCTTATTATAACTTTCTATATTTTCCATAATATCCCTCAAAACACCTATATTCTAGCTTAGGCTTTAGCTTATGTCAACTAGTTATAAATACACTTTCCAGCTTTTGATTTGATATTCCAAAAGTTTTAATAACTTTTCTGCAAAACTTTTCTCAGTGCTATCTAAATCTTTATTTAAAAGTTCTTCTAATTTTACTATTCCTTTGTTTGTTCCTAAAATTAGCATTTTAATTATCTTTTTATCATCACTATCCATAAGTTCAACTTCTGTTATTACTTTATTAGCCATTTTTGTAAAGCCAGAAATATCCTTTACTTCTTCTTTGCGCTTTTCCATACTTTCCTCAATATCTTTTAAGTATATTTTATACTTTTTTAAAGCATCTATTAAAGTTTTTTGTAAAGCTTTATCATCTACTTTATCAGTGACCATATTAAGACCCTCGATGCCCATTGACACTACTTTATACATTTCATTTAAATACATAAAAAATCACCCTTATTAGAATGGATGATTTTTTTAATTTTATACTTCTTGAACTACTGCGATAATCATTGGTTTACACTCAGTTTCTTTGTATAAATAATTACTTAATTCTTCTCTGATTTCCACCTTTATTTGATTAAAGTCAATAAATTTAGGAGTAATGTTTCTGTTGATAATATTTTCACAAATACTTTTAATTTCTGCGATAAGTTCAGCGGAGTCACGGACATATATGAAGCCACGAGTTGTAACTTCTGGTCCGACTAATAAGACTTTATCATGTTTATCAACTGTTGCACTAATTAGGACAATACCATTTTCAGAAAGCATTTCACGATCCTTAATTACAAGCTCACCAATATCATCATTACTAGTTCCATCAATTAAAACATCACTTACTTTAACTTTGCTATTATCTTTTTGTAGTTTGCCATTTTCAAACTTGACAACTTCACCATTTTGCTTTAGCAGAATATTTTCATCAGGGATGCCAAGATGACTTGCTAATGAAGCATTGTTAACCATATAACGATACTCACCCTTAACAGGCATGTAATATTTTGGGTTAATTAGCTTAATCATAAGCATTAAATCTTCTCTTGAAGCATGATGTAATATCTCTTTATCTTTGGAGATAGTTTCAATGTCGCAACCAAACTTTGCAAGTTCATTTTGAAGTTTAACTAAAATCTTTTCTGTTGCATCATATCTTGGTTCAGCGAAAACAACTGTATCAGTATTTTTTAATGTTACAAATTTATCATAACCATTTAATATTTTGTTCATGCTAGCATATGGAGCTTTTTTATCATCCATAATTAGTAAAATAGCATTACTATCATTTACGTTTGATAAGTCTCCTAAAATATCTTCATGGAAACTGATATATCCTTCTTTATGGGCAAAATTTACAACATTTTGAAGTCTTTTACCCATTAAAACTATTTTCCTGTGGCTACTAGATGCAGCTTTAAATATTTCTTCAATAGTATATAAATGGGTTGGTAAAACTGAGAATAATATCCGGTTATCATGATGGTTAATGACATCACGGTAAAATTCAATCAATCTGTGATTAGGTGATGTATGTCCGCTTTTTTCTGCGAAAGATGACTCACAAAGCAAACATAACACACCTTGTTTTCCAACATAAGCAATTTTTCCTAGATCCATATCATAAGATCCTTGCATGCTTGGGTCGATGATAAAGTCACCGGTATAACATATCGCTCCATCTTCAGTATTGATAACAAACATAACAGCATCAGGACAACTGTGGGAAACAGCGATTGGAAAAATAGATACACTACCAAAATTTATTTTCTTATGAGGCTTAATTAGTATAATATTATTTTCATCTACCCCATCTTCCATAAGTTCAAACTTTGTAAACTTAGTCGCATATATCTTTAAACTTGGAATAGCTTTTAAAAGGTCAGCAGCAGCTCCCATATTTTCCTTATGCCCATGAGTTATAAATAGTCCTTTAATTCTTTTGCGATTACGGATTAAATAACTAAAGTCTGGCATAATATAGTCAATACCTAAAAGATTGCCACTTGCAAACTTTATTCCAGCATCAAAAACATAAATCTCATCATTTACTTCAACAACATAAGAGTTCTTTCCGCTTTCAGAAAGTCCTCCCAAACCAAAAATCTTTATTTTACTCAATTTAATCACCTTCATTTTCTAATTTACAAAAAAATAAGTTCTTCGGTAAGGAAATTATACCAAAAAACTTAAGTTAAATCAATCTCTTTCTTCACTTATAATACTTGTAAGTGGTACTATTTTTAAATCTTTATAGTTGATAGTTTTGATAACAAGTCGTAAATTTGCAAGGCTGCTTCCCTTTTTAATAAGGTAGATATCACCACTCTCTACACTATTTTTAATATCTATAAAACTTGTATTATCAATAATTTTTTTACTTTCTACTAAATACTTCTTTTTCTTCCGGCAGGCATTTTCATTTGCTTCATTTAAGTAACAAATACCAGTATTTTTCTTATATTTATTTAAAATGCTTTCCATACTACTGTATCTATCACTTTCATAGTTTAGCTGCTCATTTTCCTCCTCCACGTTAAAAGTATCTATGCTTGTAAGTATGGCAACAGGAATTTTTTCTGAGTGGAAAAAATTTATTATATTCTCATCATACTCGGTTATAAAAGAAACACTTTTTTTAAGACTATTACCCCTTGTTATTATTTTATCTTTGTGGCCTCCAATAGATACTTCTGGATAGGATGTATCATAGACTAGATAGTAGTCATTAAAGGCATTTAGATTTTTCATATTATAATAACTATCTTTAACACTTATACTTTGGCCATTAAGTCCGGGGGTTATGTAATTATCATCTATCTCAGCATTAACTGCTTCAATATTATAAGCGGGGCTTTCTCTTACGATTTTTTTGTAAATTTCATTTTTTTCTAAAGTTAAATTAGCTATCTTTTCTGTATAAAAGAAACTAAAAAGAGCAATACATATGATGCCAAGGTTACGAAAGTATTTCAAAATCATCACCTAAATAACTTTATGCTTTAAATAGCAATATTAAAACAGGATTTCTCCTGCCTTAACTATATATCTTTTTTAGTTCATTTGATACTAATACTGGATCTTTTAACAAAATGGAATAAACCGATTTATCTTTCCGAAGAGCTTTGATAAATTTAACTTCTTCATTTGTCATAGTTATATACTTAACATTTTTATCAACTTCCGTTTTGATAAGTTCATCAGTTCCTAGCAAATAATCAGCGGTTACTCCCAAAATACTCATAAACTCAATTATTGTCTCCAAACTTGGATTTCTTGTTTCCTTTTCATAACAGCATATCGCTGACTTTCCTACTCCAACTAAATCCCCTAGTTCTTCTTGAGTTAGTCCTTTTTGCACTCTGGCACCTTTAAGACGACTACCTCTTATCATGTTACACCTCATCTCCCTAAACAAAGTATAACGAAAAAGTTGTATAATTGTCAACAAGACTCTGGCACTTTTTGGAAAGTCTAGAGAAGTTTTTTAGTTATATTTCCATTATTTCAGTTTTTTCATCACCATCTTTTTGATTTTTATTAGTTAAAAAAGATATTCTTTCCGCAATAACTTCGGTTACATAGCGGTTATTATCCTCATTATCAACATACTGCCTTGTTTGAAGTCTTCCCTTTATCCCGACGATATCGCCCGTGTGACAAAACTTAGAAGTATTCGCCGCTAAACCATTCCACAACACACATCTAATAAAATCCGTTTCATATACTCCACTTGAGTTTTTGAAATTTCTTTGGACTGCAACGGTTATCAAGGTATAGTCTTTGCCATTGCTAGTTTTTTCAAGCTTTGGCTCAGCGGTTAATCTTCCTACTAGAACAACTTGATTAAGCATTTGGTTTCCTCCTTTCTACATCACACTACCACAAATATTTATTTTGTCAAAAAGCTAATTTACATAAAAACTAAATAAATTTACTTAAAATAACCATAAATTTATAGCATTTATCCATAAATTTATTTAGTTTTCTTCCAAATTTGGAATATTTTTAAAAATTTCACTATTGATAGTTATAAGTATTTTTGATAAAATCCTGACTTTGACAGTTGTTGAATAAAAAAACCTCCGAAACCCTTATATTTAAAGGGCTGACGGGGGTTTAATTT
>CAKOLB010000010.1 GCA_934096125.1 uncultured Bacilli bacterium | reverse complement strand
AATTTAAATACAAATTTCATAACAAATATAGGAACAGAATGGGCAAATAAGATAGCAACTACAACATGGAAAGTTGGAGGAAATACATACAGCAATATATCTAAAGTAGTACCAGCGGTAGCATATCAAAATGAAATCGTAAATCCGGTAACAACAAATACAACAGATAATGCCACAGAATACACAGCAAAAATAGGGTTAATGTATGCATCAGATTATGGATTTGCAGCAGATCCGAGTGCATGGACAAAAACACTTTATGATTATGATGGAAGTGTAAATGGATCAACGATAAGATCATTAAATTGGATGTATATGGGCGGATATAAAGAATGGCCTATTTCCCGGTATTCGGGCGATGCGTATGATGTGTTCAGTTTGTATGTGTCTGGGTATGTGGGCAGCGACACTGCGTCGGTTGCGTTTGTGGTTCGGCCGTCCTTCAATCTTGAGTCTTCAGTAACCTATGTATCGGGGAGTGGCAGTGCCGACGACCCGATTAGAATAGGCTGATTGACGGACAGTTTTAAAAAAACAACGGTGAAACCTAGCCAAAAAGAGGTAAAAGGTTCGACCAGTGCTCGACGATTTGCCTCTTTTTTGATACACTATGTTGCTAATTAGATGCTTAAGATGGTGAAAAACCACATATTTACACTTGTGAATATGCAATTTCTAAATTTATTGCACGCGAAAAAGATTTTGCTGAAAATGTTAATATGAAATGTCATAAAAGTGTTAAATATCATAGAGAATAAATCTTATTGGCAATCGAATATACTTTAGTGAATTTACGGCTCGATGAAACAAAGTTAAACCAATCCTAAATAAGGACATAACCCGTACTTTCCCTTTATTTTTATACACTTTATGAGTAACAATCTTTTCAGTTTTATAACATTTGATATTTTTAGAGTAATCAGCACCAATGATAGTTAGAAATAAAGCAACAGTACAGGCCATGGTATACATTGTGTTATATGCTTTCTCACTTGCGTTGTTAATTGCTTCTAGAAATAATCCATTGCTTTTTTGATTTTTAAAAACACATTCAATAGAGCCAAAACGATGAGAATAATTTTGAATAGCATGCTTAACATCTTTATTTGTAACAATAATCCAAGGATCCTTAGTATTTAAGTATTTACTAATAACAATATTTGCTTTATATTTTGAATCATATAGTTCAATGTCTTTATGAACGATAGCATGATGTTTATGAGATGGAAGATCATTTTTATGGTATTTATATTCTGTTTTATATTTCATTCTTCTGGTATCTTCTAGTCTTACATTGATGATGTGATATCTTATGGCATTGTAAACTGTGAGAGTAGTGATAGGCTCAAAGCCATCTCGGTTAAAATAATCGTGATTTTTCATATAACCCACAATTGCATCTGGTGCCCATTTATCTCTTTTCAATGAACTTAGTCATTTTTTTCATTTCTCCTTAGTTTAATAAACCTCTTTTAAAATCAGCGTTATTCTGAGCGTATTTTGCGGTGTACGGCATTGTTTTAGTTTTACCTGTTCTAATAAATAATTTTTCCTTTCTTGTTTAACTGTCAGATATTATAGGTTATTCATGTGTCTTTTTCAATTGGTGAAGTGTTGCACTTCAAATTTAAATTAACACTTCACAGTACTCAGGTATTTATCAAAATTTCATGGTATATTATTGTCATTTGAGTTTATACCAAAGTCAAAACGTTGATAAAATAACTTGCATTTTGCAGTTTTATTATCTTTTATTTAATGAATTTGTCCAAAATATATCGAAAGAAAAATACAATTTTCTTTTTGAAAAACTTAAGTCTTTACAAAATATGCATAAGTTATTTGTTGATTTCCAAAATAAAAACGCTTATTTAACAGATATCCCTTATTTAGATGAATTACTTGATTTAAATGATGATTATTTTTTAGATAAACAAAGTTTGCCTCAGTCTTTGCAAAAGTAATCATTTACAATTAAATTGAAAATATGTTATTCTATAGGCAGAAAACTAAACATTTTTAGGAGGTTTATATGTTTAAGAAAAAAGCTAGCATTAATCCAGTTGATGCTAATGTAAAATACTGGTACGATAGGATGATAGGAAACTATATTCTATCTTCTGGAAGACTTTATGGTTATCTTCCTAATGTCCAATACTTAGTGAGGCAAATTGTCAAGGAATATGAAAACATTTACACAGAAGAGGATATTGCAAAAATAATTAGCGAAAACATCAAACTAGAAAGAAACATTTATGATTTATTACAAAATACTCCTTACTATAAGTATGCAAGCGCTGAGGAAAAGAAAGTGTTAAGTCAAGATGAATATCCAGAAAAGTTAGAATTTGTCGCTGATGAAATTGCCGTTAGTTTTATTCTTTCAAAAAAAGGTGATATTGAAAGTCGCAGTATTATCAATTATGGTCATGATAAAGTAGCTAACTTTTCGGTTTACACAAGTTTAAGCACTTTAAATAATATAAAGGATGTTTTAGTAATGCTTCAAAATAACAAAGTAAACTTTAGTAGTGAAAGCTGGGTTCAAAAGATATTTGAAAAAGCAAGTGAAAAAAGTATTGCCAATAACTCTTTATTTAGCTGTGCTATGATGCAAATGATTTTGAAAGAAGAAAGTGGCTACAAAAGAGCTTTAGTCTTCGCAAGTGAATATGGTTTAGATATGCAAATTCCCATGATTTATGGTTCTAACAAGGAAAATAACCAAGAGGTTTTAAATTACTATTTAACAAAAGGTGGAAATCCCGCTCTTAAATGCTTAAATAAAAATGGTAAGCTTACCATTAGCCTTAAAAGAAGTAAAAACATATGATAGGTAAAGAAAATAAAACTTATCCTAGTGAAAGTATTCCGAGGCATGCTAAAGAGTTAGTAAAAATAACTAATGTTTTAAATAAATTACATTTAAGTGGTTTAAATATTTGGAATTATCAAATAGATCTTCGTACTTACTCGCAAAAACTTATGCTTAAAGAAATTAATCTTCTGTTTCCTATGCTAGGGTTTATTGAAAATCAAATACTAAAGTACCAAAATCTATGTATGGAAAATGTCTGTGCATTTGAAAATATCCAAAATTTAAAACTGTGGCAAAAAGCTCGCGAAGAAGTTGTGAGTATTATCTTAAATGAAACGGATTTATCCCTTAACCTGATTATTTTACCAGAAGTTTTAAATGGTGGTTTTCTTTGGGAAAATTTTTCTAAACTTTATAAGCAAAATGATGAAACAACAAACATTCAAAACTTACAAATGAAAATAATTAATAATTATAATCTAGGCTATGCGTACAAGACTAAAAATCTAGATCAGTCCCTACTAATTTGGAATATCTTCTGTGAAAACATTGAAAATATAAGGGAAAATAGGAAAGAAAACTTAAAGAGAATAAAAAGAAAAAATCTAGAAAAATAGGAAGGATAATATTTCCTTTTTTTTGTATGTGTGCTAATATTATTTTATTAGGAGGAAAAGCTATGTTAGATATGTTAATTCCAGATGTCTATGCCCAAAGCATATATACAATAAATTATAATAAACTAAAGAAAAACGGTATAAAATGCTTGTTATTTGATTTAGATAATACCTTAGTATCTTATAAAATAAATGAGCCAGATAATAAAGTTAAAGAGTTATTTGCACATCTTAAGAAAAATTTCCAGGTAATCATCATTTCCAACAGTGGTAAAACTAGACTTCGGCCCTTTAAAGAAAAGTTAAATGTTGACGTTGCCTATAGTAGCAAAAAACCTCTTCGCAGTAAGTATAAGAAAATTTTAAATATATATAACTTAAAAGAAAGTGAAGTAGCATGTATTGGTGACCAACTTCTAACTGATATCTTCGGAGCTAACAGAATGGGACTTACCAGCATCCTTGTTAATCGAATTGAAAAATATGAAGTTATATTTACTCGTATAAATCGTTTTTTTGAAAAAGCAATTTTAAAAAGATTTGCTAAGAAAAATATCTTAGTAAGTGGAGAGTATTATGAGTAAGTGTCATGGATGTGGAAGTCTTTTGCAAAGTAAAGACCCAAATGGTTTCGGATATACTCCCAAAACAGATGCCAGCCTTTGTATGCGCTGCTTTAAAATGAAAAATTATGGCACTCTTTTAAATAAAGGTGTTTCTATAGATAACAATGTTCTTTTAGATAAAATAAATAAAAAAGGATTGTTTACCTTATTTTTAATCGACTTTTTAAGTTTATGCCAAGAAAAAATTGATGTTTACAAATCTATTAAAAATCCAAAATGTTTAGTCATAACTAAGTCCGATATAGTTCCTCGTAATATTTTACTTCCAACTCTTATTAATAATATCAAAGATATATACGATATTTCCGAGGATGTTTATATTACCTCTAGTAAATACAAAAAGAACTTAAATTTAATTAAAAATGTTTTTTCTAAGCACAAAACTTGCATAATCGCAGGATTTACCAATGCCGGCAAGAGTAGTTTAGTTAATGCCTTGTTAGACACCTCTGTTACAGTAAGCTCCCACTATAACACCACACAAGATTTTATTAAACTTCCAAAAGATGATTTAACTATTTATGATGCTCCAGGTTTTATCTCATCAAATGAAAACTTTCAAAAGGTGCGATTTGAAGAAGTTAAGCCTAAGACATATAACCTATTAAGTAGATATTATCTTTTAATAGATAGTGTTAAACTAAATGTCTCGAAAGATGCTAAAATTACTATTTATACAAACTATAAAGTGGAAAAACGACGTGAAAAATCTGATGTTACATGTAATATCGCAGTTCCTAAAAATAGTGATGTGTATGTGCCAGGCCTAGGATTTATTCGTTTTTCTAGTAGTGCCTATATTTCTTTAACTACAACCAACTACGAAATTAGACCGACAATTATTGGAGGCAAGATATGAGTAAAATTAGAATAATGAATGAAAACTTAGCTAATAAGATAGCCGCGGGCGAAGTAGTTGAAAAATGTGCTTCAGTTGTCAAAGAACTTGTGGAAAATTCAATTGATGCTGATTCCAAGTCTATCAAGGTTCGTCTTCAAAGTGGGGGACTAGAACTTATTAGTGTTGGTGATGATGGAAGTGGTATGGATAAAGATGATGCTGTTTTAGCTTTTGCTAGGCATGCAACTAGTAAGATTTACCGGGATGATGATTTATTCTTCATTGAAACTCTTGGGTTTCGTGGTGAAGCTTTAGCCAGCATTGCAAGTGTCAGTGAAGTAGTGCTGGAAACTTGTGCAAGTGATGTTGGAACAACCGTCCATATTAAAGGTGGAAAGACACAAAATGTCACTGAAAGTCAAGCTAGACGCGGAACAGAGATAACGGTTACCAATCTTTTCTATAATACTCCAGCGAGGCTCAAATACTTAAAAAGTGAAGCAACTGAGACGAAAAACTGTGTAACATTTATCGAAAAACTTGCTTTATCAAAACCAGGTATTGCCTTCAGTCTTAGTAATAACGACCGCCTTTTAGTTAAAACAACTGGTAGTAATAATTTATTAAAAACAATTCATGAAATATATGGATTAAGTGTTTCAAGCAATATGATTGAAATCAAGTTAACAAGTGATGACTTTCTTATCAAAGGCTTTATCTCTAAGCCAAGCATACTTAAGAAAAATCGTAACCACTTAAATACTTTTGTTAATGGCCGGATAGTCCGCAACTACGAAATTAATAAAGCTATAAATGATGCTTATAACACTTACAAGCATGAAGGTTTTTATCCAATTGTGGTGCTTAATATCGAAACCGATCCAACCTTAGTAGATGTTAATATTCATCCAACCAAGCAAGATATTAAAATGAGTAAGATGGAAGTTTTAACATCACTATTATATAGTGGAGTAAAAAAAGCTCTATATGAAAACTTGCTTGTTCCTGATGCTAAAGAAGTAGAGTATGTAGAAAGTGCACAAACCAAGCAAGAAAGTGCTATAGTGGTGGAAGAGACCTTGCCAAAAACTATCGTCCAAACAACTTTTGACCTAAGTATTGAAACTCCCGAGCCAGTAGTTAAAAATGAAGAATTTAAAAATCTAAAGTTTTATCCAGTTGGGCAAGTTCATGGAACCTATATTATCGCTGAAGATGAAACAGGAATGTATTTAATCGACCAACATGCAGCTCATGAAAGAGTAAACTATGAAATGATTACTAAGTCTTTAAAGGAAGAAAAAATCGCTATTACCAAGATGCTTGTCCCAGCGTCCTTTGAGCTTACCAAAAGTGAATACCTTGCATTCATGGAAAGGGTTAGCACGCTCGAAGAAATGGGCTTTGAAATTGAAAGCTTTGGAATAAATACTATTATTATTAAAGCTCATCCAACTTGGATAAAGGAAGACCTTGAAAAAAATAATCTTCGCTATATAATAGATTTAGTCTTAGAAAATAAAGTATTTAATAAAGAGAAATTTTTAGATAAATTTGCGAAAATGACCAGTTGCAAGATGAGTGTAAAAGCAAATGAACATTTAAGCATGGAAATGATGGAAAAACTTTTAGACGACCTAGTTAAGTGCGATAATCCTTATAACTGTTGTCATGGTCGTCCATCAATTATCAAATACAGTAGTTACGAATTAGAAAAAATGTTTAGAAGGGTGATGTGAGATGCTACCAGAAAAAAGAAAAAATTTAATAATAACTTTATGTGCCATAGTAATCTTTATTATAGTTTTTATATCTCTTGGAGCTTTATCTAAGTATATAAAAAGTACTCATAAGGAATACGTGCGTAGTAGCAGTAGCTATTTAAATACTTATGACTATTATGGTATAACCGAAACAGATGAGGGAAATCATAATCTGTATGGCATTAACAAAGATGAGGAAAAAGATTTAAAGATAAGAACATTTTATCCTGTTTTAGATTATAAAATTATAAATGATAAGTTAGTGTTTTTTTCCGATGCCGTTAACGAAGTTAGGTATGATAAAACTGCCAAAGAATATTATTTATACGAATTAGATAGTTATTATAGTAATAACTATACCGTAAAACTTGCCAATAATTTTGTTGTGTTAAAAGGAAATCATGACCTTTTCTTTTGGAAGTATGGGGATGATGAAAAAAATAAAAAAGAGATAACTAAAGAGATGATTAGTGATAATATCTTCGTTATGAATAATACTGTATTTTATAGCTTAAAAGATGGTGTTCATGCTTATGATATGGCAAATGCAAGTGATGAGCTAATAGTGCCAGCAGAAGCAAGCCTAAGTCTAGATATCTATCCAGGGACTGATCATTACTTCTATCTTTTCATTGATAATCATTTCTTTGTTTATTCCTTTGAGGAAAAAAGATGTCTTAGTGTAAGCGATGAATTAAGCGAAAGTAATATTAAGGTAATGGGAATAGTAGGAAAGAAAATAGCTTACATTGACCAAAATGATTTAGGAAAACTAAAGTTTTATTCCTTAGAAATATTTACATTTCTAAAAGATTATATTGACCTTCAAAATAATGAAATTTTAATATTTAAAGCTTTAGATAATGAAGAAATGTTTCTAGAGGCTAAGGATGAATATGGCAATATCACAAGTGGTATAATAAATGCTGAGACTAAAGAAGTAGTTCAAAGCTTTGAAAATAATTATACACAGATTATAAAGGTAGGTAAGTAGCATGATAATAAATTTAAATTTACTTCCGCAAGAAATAAAAAAAGAAGTCGTTATACCAGAAAGTTTCTATGAAAATACATCGATAAAAAAACTAGAAAACATTTTTGTAGAAGGTATTATAAAGCTAAACGCTGCATCAGAAGTTATCATCTCTCTTCATGTAACAGGAAAGATGTATCTAGAAGATGCTGTCACAAATGAGCTAATAAAGTATCCACTGGATATCCAAATTAATGATAATTTAGATGAAGCGGCTTTAGAAAATCCAATTTATTTGGAAAAAAACAAAAATACACTTGATATAATCGAGTTTTTATGGGAAAATATTGTAATGGAAGTACCTATCCGTGTTACTACTCATGAAAATATGCATATGAGTGGCGATGGATGGGAATTAAATAGTGAAGATTCTGATGAAGAAATAAATCAAAAATTTTCAGAATTAAGTAAAATATTTGAAGGTGGTGAGTAAACATGGCAGTTCCAGCGAGAAGAACTAGTAAGACAAAGAAAAGAATGCGTAGAACTCATTTGAAAAAGGAAGTTGGAGCATTAACAACTTGTTCAAAGTGTGGGGCAACATTAAGGCCTCATAGAGCTTGCACTAAATGTGGAAACTACAATGGTAAAACAGTAATTGCAAAAGAAGAAGAAAATTAAATAGAGCCATCCTATTGTAGGTGGTTTTTATAGTTTATTAAGGAGGTTTAGGTTATGGGAATATTTAAAAAATATGACAACATTGATGGTGAAGGAGATAGTGTTGTTAATGAAGAGACTTTAGTAAATAGTTTATATAGTGATCTTAATAACAGTTATACATTTATAAATGGAATACCATATGATAGCAGGACAGGAAAGAAAGTATCAACTTCTAAAGACAACAGTCATGTTCATTTAACAGAGCCAGAAGATGCACCGAAGAAGGGAAAAAGAAAAAAGGTTGTAAAGACCAGAAAAAGTCTGCGTCAACGGACGGAAGCCTATGTTGAGGCATCTCTATCTCTTGGTACGATAGGTTTAATTGCATCAGCCCTTTCATTAAATAAATGGCCTGTTATTGCCAGTATAATAAGTGCTATCACTGGTCAAGCAATTTATCAAAAAGTATTTGCAAATGAAAGAATTGATAAGGACTGGTTTATAAGACATGTTGGAAAGATGAGTCAAGAAGAAGCATCTTGGGTTATAGTTTTCTTATCGGGTTTATTTAACGGCTTTGGAGTGTTTGATAGAGCCAAAGATAGCATTAAAGACTTTCATTTCTCTCGGCCAAATATTAAGTTTAATAGAAAAAGAAATGATGATGATAATCCCTTTGAGGAAGAGTATAATGATTATCTAAATGGAAACGTGGAACCTCTATTTACTGACGGAGAACCTTCTGCTTTAGATAAAATTAAAAACTTGCGTCGTAAGTTAAAAAGATAAAAGAAAATCTAAATATTGGGTTTTCTTTTTTTGAAAAATCATATTGTCAAAAGTAGGCAAGTGTGCTATTATTGATAACATAAGGAGAATTAAAAAATATGAATACAAGTGGTACTAGTGATATTGAAAATTTACAAAATTCTGGATATGTTATCGAAAATTTAGAGGCTTTTGCTGATGCAACAGGAATATTTGCCAAAGATACAAGTTTTGATATAAATGAGTTAATTGCAAACCTAAAAAAATTAGAAGGTGATTTTACAAATATTGATGCCGCAAAGATTGCCAATACTATTACAGGAAAATTATCTGATTTTTCTAGTATTTATGCAGCTCAAAAACTAATTGACAAATGTAGAAAATACTTAGAATATCCAAATTTAACAGCTGAAAAAGAAACAGATGAGGGCAAAATAGAAGAGCTTAAAAAAAGCTACTTTGCTTTAAGTGGTAAACATCCAAAAGATAGTGAAAGTGTAAAATCAATTTCCAAGGAAGCTATCAAAATACTTAGTGAAGTTGAAGAAACTAAAAAGAAAGTTGCCGATATCAAAATCAAACTAACAAGTGCTAAAGAAGTATATGATAAAGTTAATGCTAAGGGTTTAAATTTTGTTGCTGATTTGCAAGATGGCCTAAAGAAAGTTAAAGATGAAACACCTCTTAATAAAACAAGCATTATTGATAACATTATAGAAGAAATTAGCAAACCTCTTGAAAGTAAAAAAAGTTATGATGACTTATGTGAAAAATATGGCTTAGTATCCCAAGGCAATTTAAAAAAGAAAAAAGAAGAAAAAAAACCTGAACTTAAAGAAGTAACGAGCATTGATGATGCCTTTACTAAAGCCGTCGCAGAAGTAAAAGAGACAATGCCAGAAGTTACAAATACTACAAATCCAAATAAAATAGATGATATATTAAAACAAACGACTAACGATATTCCAATAATTAATGAAACAGAAGATGCCCCTATAATTAATGAAAAGACCGAAGAACCAGCATTATTTAAAGAACCAACTAAAGCTTTAGATGCAGCGTTAAATATCGAAACTGAAAAGAAAGAAAGCAGAAAGAAAGTTACAAAGACTAAAAAAGCTCTTCTAGATGGATATGTCTCTCAAACCTTTATTTATAGAGCACTTGGTAGCGTGTTATCAAGTATTAAAAGTGCTACTGTATCTCGAAACTTGCAAGGTCTTGCTATTAGCAAAATAGGTTTAAAAATATATGAAAAGATGCAAGAATCATATAATATCCACATCTCATCATTTGACCCAAGAAATATGCTAAATGATAACATTACAGATTGGATAGAATATACGGCTTTAAAACTTTTAGAAATAATCCAAAATAAAAATAGTTTAGAATTAAATGGAGGACTTACCAGATGAAAATAAACACTGTAATCACTTTAGATGATAATACCAATTGTTTACTATTAGAAGATATTACACATGAAAATAAAAAATATTTTCTAGCTACAATATTAAATGAAAAAAATGAACCGAGTAAAGACTCAGCCATCTTTGAAGAAATAATAGATGGTCAAGATATTTATGTCGAAAAGGTTGAAAATGAAGAATTGATTGGGACACTTCTTCGCCTATTTACGGAAAAAACAATGGAGAAAGTTAAAGATTTACCAAAATTTTAAAGAAGTTGCATTTACTTCTTTTTTTTCTCATAAAATTATAGTAAACTAGAGGTAGAGAGGAAGGAAAGATGAATTGGATTTTTTGGCTAGTGCTAGTTCTATTTTTAGCCTTAATAGAACTTAGTACTGTAAACCTAATCACGATTTGGTTTGTCGCTAGTGGCTTAGCTTCATTATTGTTATCTTTTTTCACTGATAACAACTTAATTACCTTTAGTGTGTTTGTCCTACTAGGAGTCTTGCTTTTGCTAATATCAAAACCTCTTGTTAAAAAACTTAAAACTAAGGCTGGTTTTCGAACCAATCTTGATCGCATAATTGGTATGGATGCCTTAGTTACTGAAGATATCACTAAAAATGTTATTGGTGAAGTAAAAGTTGATGGCAAAAGGTGGAGTGCAACTAGTATTGATGAATGTCATAAAGGTGATATTGTTAAGGTTAAAAAAATAGAAGGCGTAAAATTAATAGTAAAAAAGGAGAGTGATTAATTATGCCCGGAATATTAATTGCAATACTTGTTATCGTTATTGTACTTATTGTACCTAATATTAAGATTGTTCCCCAATCAAAATGCTATGTTATTGAAAGACTTGGTTCTTATTTAGCAACATGGCAAAACGGACCTCATTTTAAAATACCGTTTATTGATACTATCGCTAATAAAGTAACATTAAAAGAAATAGTTAAGGATTTTGCCCCGCAACCAGTTATTACTAAGGATAATGTTACAATGCAAATTGATACCGTTGTGTATTTTCAAATAACAGATGCTAAGCTTTATACATATGGGGTAGAGTATCCAATTAGTGCTATCGAAAATTTAACTGCAACCACTTTAAGAAACATCATCGGAGAGTTAGAGCTTGACCAAACTTTGACAAGTAGAGATATCATCAATAGTAAGATGCGTTCTATTCTAGATGAAGCAACTGACCCATGGGGAATTAAAGTTAACAGAGTAGAAGTTAAAAATATTTTGCCTCCACGTGATATTCAAGAAGCAATGGAAAAACAAATGCGCGCCGAAAGAGAAAGAAGAGAGAAAATACTTCAAGCAGAAGGGGAGAAAAAATCAAGTATCTTAATTGCTGAGGGTGAAAAAGAAAGTGCTATTCTAAGAGCAGAAGCTCAAAAAGAAAGTCAAATTAGGGTTGCTGAAGGTGAAGCAGAAGCTCTTTTGAAAATTAAAAAAGCTGAAGCAGATGGAATAAAACTTTTAAAAGATGCCGGAGCAGATGAGTCTGTTTTAAGATTAAAATCATTTGATACTTTAGAAAAAGTTGCAAGTGGCACTTCAACAAAGATAATCGTTCCTGCTGACCTTCAAGGCGTTGCTACATTTGGCACAACTTTAAAAGAAGTTATGGAAGATAAAAAGAAGAAATAAGAAACAATAAAATAGTATGGAAAAAGCGTCCATACTATTTTTTTATTCTTCCACAAAGCCAGTCCATAGATAAACCAAATTTTTTACACATTTGATAAGCAAAAGCGGTAAGTATCATTGTCTTGCCTTATTCTTTAGCCCGTTT
Source organism: uncultured Bacilli bacterium (assembly GCA_934096125.1). Classification (GTDB taxonomy): domain Bacteria; phylum Bacillota_I; class Bacilli_A; order RF39; family UBA660; genus Onthocola_B. The sequence continues at coordinate 17,708 of CAKOLB010000010.1, read as the reverse complement.
AATGATTTTATGATTATACTTTTAATATTTGCATCAGTATTCTCAGCAATCATTTCCTATATTCAACACGAATAAAATCTATCATCATAATTGTAATTGTCATTATCAATGCTATATTAAGTTTTATTCAAGAGAAAAAAGCAGATGAAGCACTTGAAGGAAAAGTAGTAGATAAAATGACAGATGATGAACCAATAAAAGCCGTTAATTACTATAAGGTATATGCTCGCATCAGTCCAAACACTAAACTCTGCATTGTAGAGGCTCTTCAATTGCAAGGATATATCGTAGCTATGACTGGTGATGGAGTAAATGATGCTCCAGCTATCCAAAAAGCTGATATAGGTATCTAGGTGGGACTTACTGGAACAGAAGTTGTCAAAAAGTAGCCGACTGTATTTTAGTAGATGATAATTTTTCAACCATTGTAGACGGCATTGAAGAAGGCTGGAGAATAACAACTAATTGGCATTATAAATGTTTTAATCGTTTTAGCAACATGTATAATTACTTTTGGTTTAGGAGAATTTATAAAACCAATATATGTAAAATTATTTAAAGATTATGTGGAGGTAAAAAATGAAAAGTATAAAATAACTTTGGAAAGAACTAATGCCAGATTTAAAAGAGAAGAAGCATTTAATTTATTGCATAAAAATCAAAATTTAAAATCAGAAAATATCGCTTACAATGTAAATGATGTTATTAGTGATTTTGGCGATGATATAGATTGGGACATATCACCAAGTTATAGTCATAAACGAGGATAATATTTTTTTTCAAAAAAATATTTTCAAAAGTGATGTTAATGTGACAAAAATGTGTTGCCAAATACCTTATAAATATTGTATACTTATCATGAGAATAGGAGAAATAAAAATGGAAAATAAAGAAACAAATCAAGAAACTAACAAAACAAGTAGCGAAAAGAAAACATTAGGAGTTACAGTTATTGCCGTAATGGCACTAATTGTTATGGTAGTTGGAGCATCTTACGCATACTTCCAAGCTCAAGGTGGTTCAAGTAAGTCAACAGCAGTAACAGTTACTACTAAAACAACAGACTCCCTTGCATTTTCAATGGGAAGTGCGATTAATCTAACGGCTAATCAACAAGACTTTGCAAATGGAATGGCTAGTAAAACAGCATCTACAACTGGTAAAGCAACATTAACTGCTAACAGTAGTTCAAATAGTGCAACTTATAAATATAATGTTACAATGGCTATTGCTTCTAATAACTTTGTTTATTCAAAGGATACAAGTACTCCAGAATTATTATTAACAATTACTGGTCCCACTGGAGCTATAACAAGTGGAATCACAGGCCTTTCCTATAAAACTATAACTGATAATAAAGGAACTTCTTATAGTGGATTTGATATTACTAATAAAACTGGAACAATAACTATTGCAAGTAATTATTCAATTTCAAGTAGTTCTAGTACAACCGCCACTACTCAAAGCTGGACATTTAAAGTAACATTCGTTAATTTGAGTAGTGACCAACAAAACAACACTGGTAAAACATTTAGTGCTACAATCGGAATGACTAAAGCGTAAAGTCGTCTAAAATAATGTAAATTATGTGAAAAGTAGATATTATATATTTACTTTTTTTTATTTGTTTGGTAGTATTTAAGTAGACAGTGGCAGACTGTGGGAGAAAGTGGGGGATATTATGTTCATGGGTGAATATCATCATAACATTGATGAAAAAGGCCGGCTTGTAATACCATCCATTTTTCGGGAAAAACTAGGCAAGAACTTTATAATTACTAAAGGAATTGAAAAATGCTTGCAAATATTTACCGAAAAAGATTGGGAGAAAATAGTTGGCAATCTAAATACTCTACCTTTCACAAAAAAAGATGCCCGAACATTCACAAGGTTTCTCTTTTCGAGTGCTGCTGTTTGTGAGTTCGATAAAAGTGGTCGAATTAATATTACCTCCCCATTGGTTAGCTACGCCGGTTTATTAAAAGAATGTTTAATAATCGGCGTTAATGACCATCTAGAAATATGGGATGTAAAAAATTATGAAGAATTTTTAGAGTGTAACGAAGAAGAAATAAGTACTGTTGCTGAAAATCTATTTAGTGGTGATGATTATGCATTATAGTGTTTTGAAAAACGAAGTTCTTGAAAACTTAAATATTAAAAATGATGGTATTTATGTTGATGCTACAATTGGATATGCTGGCCATGCAAGCAAAATTTTATCGCGGGTGCCAAGTGGATTTCTATATGGCTTTGACCAAGATAAAAAAGCGGTAGCTTATGCAAATGAAAAATTATCTAAACTCGGCCAAAATTTTAAGATTTTTAGTGCTAATTTTGCCAGTCTTAAAACTATTTGGAAGGAAAATAATCTCCCCAAAGTTGATGGAATACTTTTCGATTTAGGTTTTTCATCTCCCCAAATAGACGATGCATCAAGAGGTTTTTCATTTATGCATAGTGGTCCTTTAGATATGCGTATGTCTGAAGAAGGGAAAAGTGCTAAAGGTATAATCGATACTTACAGTCTTGATAATCTTACCAAAATTTTCTTTGAATATGGCGAAGAAAAAATGAGTAGGGTGATAGCAAAAGAAATTAAGAAAAATCATACAAGTATAAACGAAACACTTGAGCTTGTTGAGTGTATCAAAAAGGCTTGTGGCGCTAGTTACTTTTATAAAAATCACCCCGAAAGAAAGATATTTCAAGCTTTAAGAATTGAAGTAAATGATGAGCTAAAAGTACTTGAAGAAGTCTTGCCAGATGCAATTAACATATTAAATAAAGGTGGCAGAATTGCTGTTATCACGTTTCATTCTCTAGAAGATAGAATAGTAAAAAATATCTTCAAAAAATATAGTGAAGTTGATCCTTTAGTTAAGGGTTTAAAAGATATCCCAGATGCTTATAAACCTTTAATTAAAGTTATTAATAAAAAAGTTATTTTACCATCTAAGAAAGAACTTGAGGAAAATAGTCGTAGTAAAAGTGCTAAATTACGAGTAATAGAAAGGATTTGATTTTTATGGCTAAAAAGAAGAAAAAAGTTAAACTACTAAAAGGAGAAAAAATGATGTATGGCTTACTTTTATTTTTACTTTTAGCAATACCTATGTTTAACGTTTATACGAGTTCTCTTCTATCAGAGACTAATAATGAAGTTGAAAAAATTAAAACAAATATTGAAAAGCAAGAACTTGTAAATCAAAGTCTTTCTATGCAAATAGATGAACTAGCTAGTCTTGAAAATATTCAATCTATTGCAGAAGAATATGGTTTGTCTTATAATAATAGTAATATCAAATCAGTTAAGTAAGGAGATAGTGTAACATGAAAAAAAGAGTAACAGTTAAAATATCGATTAGTATTATTTTAATTGTTATTCTTTTATTTATGGCTATAATTGCTAAGCTCTCATATGTTGTTTTAAGTAGTAAAGTTGATGGCATTAACTTACAGGAAAAAGCCTCATCTATTGCCACAGTTGAAAAGACTTTATATGCTAGTCGTGGAAGTGTTTATGATGTCAATGGTGAAGAACTTGCCGCTACTGTTAATTCATATACCGTTATTGCTTATTTAAGTTCTAAAAGGACTACTGATCCAGAAAATCCTCGGCATGTTGTTGATAAGGAAAAGACAGCTCAAGAACTTGCCCCAATTTTAAATATGACGGAAGAAAGAATATTAACTCTTTTAAATAAAAATTTATATCAAGTAGAACTTGGTCCCGGGGGAAGAGGTATAACTGAAGTAGTTAAAGCCCAAATTGAAAAACTAGATCTTCCAGGAATTAGCTTTGTTAGTAATTCTAAGAAACGTTATTATAGTAAAGCGACATTTGCTTCATATATAGTTGGCTATGCTAAGGAGCAAAGTGATGGTAAGTTGCAAGGAGAACTTGGTGTTGAGGGCTACTACGATGATATTCTATCGGGAACAGATGGATATACCAAATATATTAAATATACATCAAGCAATTACCAAATACCAAATACTCCATCGGAAACCAAAAAAGCCCAAAATGGCTCCGATATTTATTTAACAATTGATAGTAACATCCAGTTAATCGCAGAGAAAGCTGTATCAAGTATGCAAAATGAGTTCAATACGGACTGGGCTATATTTACCGTTATGGATGCTTCCACTGGAGCTATTGTTGCCAGTGCTACTAACCCTAATTTTGATCCTAATAACACCAATACCATTAAAAGTTACATGAACCCTCTAGTTAGTTATCAATATGAACCAGGCTCAGTTATGAAAATATTTTCTTTTGCATCAGCTATTGAGGAGAAGAAATATAACGGTGATGATACATATATGTCCGGGTCTTACTTTTTAGATGATGGCACGGAAATAAGAGATGCAACCCGTGGAGGGTGGGGAAGAATTACCTATGATACCGGCTTTGCTTATTCATCGAATGTTGCAGCCACCATTCTAGCTTTACGTCTTGGTATAGATGGTTTAAGAGATTATTATGATAAACTTGGCTTTGGCAAAAAAACTGGAATAGAACTTTCTAACGAAGTTAGTGGTGATATGGAAATAAGCTATCAATCCGAGCTTTCCAATGCATCATTCGGCCAAGGAGTAAGCGTCACACCAGTTCAAATGCTTGAAGCCTTAAGTTCTATGACTAATAATGGTGTTACAATCAAACCTTATATAGTAGATAAAATTGTTGACCAAGACGGCAATATAACCTATAAAGGAGAAAGACAAGTTGTTTCAAAAGTTTATAGTTCTGAAACGGTTAGTAAGATGCATAATCTAATGCATAAAGTGGTATATGAAGGTTTATCAGATGTTTGGCAAACAAATAATGTAACTGTCATGGGAAAAACTGGAACTGCCCAAATAGCTTCTCCCAAAGGTGGATATTTAACCGGAACATATGATTATATCAAGTCTTTCGCTGGCATTTTCCCAGAAGATAATCCTAAATATATAGTGTATGTCGCTGGTAAAAAGCCCGAGACTAATCTAACAAACTGGGCAAATGTTATCACAACAGCTATCGAAGAAATAGCTAGTTATGCCAAACTTAGCGATACCAAAAGTGATGTTGATGCAAGTAAATTAATTACTTTAGATAACTATATAAGTACTGTTACAGAAGAAACAGTGAAAACTTTAGAAAATAAAAAAATCAAACCAATAGTTTTAGGTAGTGGCAAATATATTATTAATCAGTACCCTTTGAAAAAACAAACAGTTTTGTCTGGTAGTAAAGTATTTTTAGTAACAAGTAGCACAGATTTTACGATGCCAGATTTAACCGGCTGGAGTATAAGTGAGGTTAAGACATTGTGTAGTTTACTTGGTATTAAAGTTTCAACAAATGGCTATGGTTATGTAAATAGTCAAAGTATTGAAGTTGGAACAGCAATCGACCAAAGTATGATGCTTTCAGTAGAGCTAGCATAAAAAAAGAGTTTAGCTCTTTTTGTTTTTAAAACATTTAGCAAACTCTTTTAAAACTTTTTCCAACTCATCTTCATTATCAAGACCAGTTAAATAAGTCTCTTCATTTTCATTAATTTTTTTACGAATACAAACATCTTTGATGTCACTTTCATTTACTAAGTATAAATACTCCACGTTGTTAAAAATAATAGTTTCCATTATCAAATAATCTTGACCATTTTCTAAAGTTACAGCATTTACATCAATCATTTTCTTCCTCCAGCTTTTCCATCTAACATTTGTTCTTTTTCATAATCTTTTTCTATCATAGCTTTCATATATGCATCGTATTCTTCAGCTGTCATATTTTCTGGAATTTGAGCATAATAATCAATTAAATCTTCTCTTCCTGCATCAAGCAACATGGCGTTTTCTATCATTTTTTCTGTTATTTGATTTTCACTATGCGTTTCATATAATGCTTCTACATTTGACTTATCAGCGGAAGTTTCTAGGGCTTTTGCATCATTAGAATTTTCGAGATGACCTAAGCCGTAAACCCCACAAGAAGCAATCGTTGTGATAACACAAATGGCAAGAACTTGCTTATAGTTATTTAATGCAATTTTTTTTACCTTTGCAACAAACTTAGTTTTTATATTTTTTAAACTTTTCTCTTTCATTTCTTGAGCAATTCTATCTCGATCTGCTTGCTTATCCCTTTCATCAAACATTTTCCTAACTTCACGATAGGTATTCATTAATTCATTGCCTTTTTCTTTTTCATCTGTAACAAATACTAATTTTGGTTTAGAAACAACTTCATTTTCAGAAATATAATGACCATTTTCTTCTCTTGGTTTTTCCATACTTTCTACCTTCTTTCTAACTATATTTTATCTAATTATTAATAATTTAGCAATAAAATCTAACTATTTTGTCAACAAATTTGTTAATAAATAGTCAAATGTTTCTTGATTTTTAAAAAAATACTGTGTTATAGTAAGCATAACATTTGGGAGGAAAACATGTATGCAAAAATTATAGTGCAGTATGGAGTAAAAAAATTAGATAAAGAATTTACTTATCTTGTACCAGAAGTTTTGGCAAAAAGACTTAAAGTAGGCATGAAAGTGTTAGTACCTTTTGGCTATCAAGAAATAATAGGATTTGTAACAAACATTACTAGCAATTTAGAGGAAAAGATGAAACTAAAAGAAATCATCGATATTGCCGATGAAAATCTAGTATTAAATGAAGAACTGCAGGCTTTAGGAAAATATATGCAAGAAACATATTTATGCACCCTTATATCTGCTTATCAAACAATGCTTCCATCTAGCTTAAAGATTAAAATACAAAAACACAACTACGATTTATATGAAGATTATTTAGTAATAAATGATGTAAACAAGGCTTTAAAATATAAGGAATTATTTGGTAAAAAAAGAAAAGCCCAAGAGAAGTTACTGGATGATATATTAACTAAAAAAGAAGTCAAAAAAAGTGAGTATTCCACTGCTGTTGTAAGTGCCTTACTTAATACTGGCATTATATCAAAGATATCCAAAAGAAAGTATCGCATTAATAAATTATCAAAAATAGAAGAGAAAAATTTAAACGATGAACAACAAGCCGCTTGCGATAAAGTTCTTGCTTCTCTAAATAATTACCACACATTTTTGCTTTATGGTGTTACAGGAAGTGGCAAAACCGAAGTTTATATCAAGATTATTAAAGAAGTTATAAAAAAGGGTAAAACGGCGATTGTTTTAGTACCAGAGATTAGTTTAACAACTCAAATTTCTGCGCGTTTTTATAATGCTTTCGGAGATGATGTAGCTATTTTGCATAGCGGCCTTTCCGAAGGAGAGAAATATGATGAATATGTCAAAATTTATGAGGAAAAAGTCAAAATTGTAGTTGGGACGAGAAGTGCTGTGTTTGCCCCCCTTAAAAATATTGGTATTATTATTATTGATGAAGAAGATGCCGGAACTTACAAACAAGATAATAATCCAAGGTATCACGCCAGAGATATTGCCATTTACCGAGCTAAATATCACAAAGCTCCTTTAGTTTTAGGTTCTGCTACACCATCGCTTGAAAGTAAAGCCCGGGCTGATAAAAATGTTTATGAGCTCATAACAATCAAAAAAAGAGCACGTCAAAGTAAACTTCCCCAAATTTTTATTATTGACATGACTAAAGAAGTGAAAAATCAAAATTATGTATTTAGTAAAATGTTGCAAGATAAAATAAATGAGCGTCTAGCTAAAAACGAGCAAGTCATACTTTTGTTAAATCGCCGTGGATTTTCTACATTTATTAGCTGCAGTAATTGTGGTTACGTTTATAAATGCCCAGTATGTGATATATCTCTAACTTATCATAAAACGAGTAATATGTTAACTTGCCATTTCTGTGGTTACCAAACTCCTAGGAAAGATAGATGCCCAAAGTGTGGTGAAAATGCCCTAAATTATTTAGGAATGGGAACTGAAAAGTTAGAAAGTTTAATTGAAAGCACATTTCCAAAAGCTCGGGTTATTAGAATGGACCAAGATACCACCAGAAATAAAGGTAAACACGAAGAGATAATTAAAGATTTTAGTGCGCATAAATATAACGTTTTAGTAGGAACACAAATGATAAGTAAGGGCTTAGATTTTCCTTTAGTCACGCTCGTTGGCATCATAAATGCTGATACATCTTTAAATATCCCAGATTTTCGTGCGGGGGAAACAACATTCACACTTTTGCATCAAGCATCTGGACGAAGTGGTCGCAAAGATAAAGAGGGAGAAGTTGTTATTCAGACCTTTAATCCTGATAACTATGTGATAAAATATGCTCAAAAAGGAAGTTACGACGATTTTTATTTAGAAGAAATGTATTATCGTCATAAACTTAAGTATCCACCATACTACTTTATTGTTAGTTTAAAAATTATTGGCAAAGAATATAACGAGTGCCTCAAAAAAAGTGAGGAGGTTAAAAAGTTTTTAAACCAAAATTTACCAAAAGAGATGATTATTTTAGGGCCAAGTATGGCTGCAGTCTTCCGTTTTAAAAATACATACCGCATGCAAGTATTAATTAAATATAAAAAAGAAGAAAACTTGAAAAAAGTATTAAAATTACTTGAAAACTCATTTTTAGATGATAAAAATAATATATTGGAAATTGATTTTAATCCCTTGCGAATATAACTTAATTAATATATACTTATAAGTATAAAAGGAGGAAAAAAATGAAATCATGTCGTATATTAATTGGTATTGCTCTAATTATTGTTGGCGTTATCGCTGGTTTAAATAGTTTAGAAATAACCGATATTAACATCTTCTTCTCAGGCTGGTGGACCTTATTTATCATTATTCCTAGTTTGATTGGTTTATTTGACCCAAAAGATGATAATAAAACAACATCTTTAATCGGAATATTTGTAGGACTTTTGCTCTTTCTAGTTTGTCAAGATGTTATTAGCTTTAAATTTTTCATGAAACTATTTATTCCATTTATCATTGTTCTTCTTGGAGTATTGATAATTATTGGCGATAAAGATAGTGAAAAAATAACTCAAAAATTTGCTGAAAATAAGCAAAAGGGTGAAAAGATCAGTGCCATTTTTGCCGAAAATAGCATTAGTAAGGAAGATGAAGACTTTGAAGCAGGGAATCTAGAATGTCTTTTTGGAAGTATTAATCTTGATTTGCGTAAAGCCACACTTTCTAAAGAAACTTTTATAAAGGTTAGCAATATTTTAGGAAGCACTACTATTTTTGTTCCAGCCGATGTAACGGTTAAAGTAAAATCTAACACTATCTTAGGTGAAGTAGGTAATAAAAATAACAAAGGCAAAACAGACAAAATTATATACTTAGATGCATTTTGTATTCTTGGGGATATCAAAATAAAGTAAAGCATAAGAACTAAAAAACACTCTTGTGTTTTTTATTGAACAAAATTTGGCAAAAAGAATATAATGCAGTATAATGAATATATGAGCATCCGTTCATAAACTTTCAAAGAGGTGTTTTAATGGAAAATTTAAGTGAATTTTTTAAGATTTTTAGCGATCCAACAAGACTTAAAATACTAATGGAGCTATTAAATGGCGAACTTTGTGTTTCCGATATCAGTAGTAAAATAAACATGAGCCCATCAGCAGTATCACACCAACTTATGTATTTGCGTCAAACCAAAGCGGTGAAAAAACGCAAAGATGGTAACGTAATATATTATAGGATAGCTGATAGTCATATTGAAACTATTATCAAATATGGCCTTGAACACATTAGTGAGGAGAAATAAAAATGAAAAAGTTAGAAATAAATAAGGATTTAATTAAAATAATCATTGGCACTTGTCTTTTTATCATAGGATACTTTACGCATAGCATCATAGTTTATGTATTTATCTATGCTCTTATTTCTATTAAAGTCTATGCTAATGCCTTTAAAAATTTCTTTCATAAAAACTTTTTTGATGAAAACATTCTTATGATTTTAGCAACTCTCGGAGCTTTTTACATTGGTAAATATCCTGAGGCTGTGCTAGTTATGCTCCTTTATAGCTTGGGAGAATATCTATCAGAACAAGCCGTTAACAATTCCAAAAATGAAATTATAAATCTTATGGATTTACGAAGCGATAAAATATATATTAAAGATATTGGCCAAACAAAGGTTGAAAATGCTCGAATAGGTGATGTATTTATTGTAAAACCAGGCGAAAAAATAGCTTTAGATGGTCAAGTATTAAGTGGAGAAAGCCACATAGATACATCTAGCTTAACCGGTGAAAGCACACCAAGACTTATAAAGAAAAATATGACTGTTTTAAGTGGAACTATTAATTTAGATAGCATTTTAGAAGTAAAAGCCACAAGTACTTTTCAAACTAGTACTGCTAGTAAATTAATAAATATCATGGAAAACTCCGAAGATAAAAAATCACAAACTGAAAAATTTATTACCAAATTCTCTAAAATATATACGCCAATTGTTGTTCTTATTGCTATTTTCATCTGTAGTTTATCGTTTTTCTTAAATGAGCCTTTCGATAAATGGCTTTACCGAGCTTTAGAAATTTTAGTTATTTCTTGTCCATGTGCTTTAGTAATATCAGTGCCACTTGGTTATTTTGCAGGAATAGGGCGGTGTAGTAAAGAAAAAATTTTAGTCAAAGGAATGAATGAACTAGAAAATTTAAGTAAAGTCCAAACCATGATATTTGATAAAACTGGAACTATTACTAAAGGTAATTTTACAATAACTAAAGTATGTAGTAAAAATTGTCCAGATGAATACTTAGTTGAGTTAGTTGCAACTGCGGAAATTTCTTCTAATCATCCAATTGCTTCTTCTATTTTAGCAAAATACGGTCAGAAGGTAAGAGAGAAAGCCAAAAAATTTCAAGAAATAAAAGGTGAAGGTATATCTTGTCAAATTAAAAATAAACAAGTTTTAGTTGGAAATCACAAACTTATGATAGAAAATGAAGTTAAATGTCCGAAAGTAAAAGAACTTGGAACAGTACTTTACGTTGCAGAGGATAGCAAATACTTAGGCTATATAGTAATTGGCGATGAATTAAAAGACGGGGCTGAAGAAACATTTGCAAACCTTAAAGATTTAAAAATTAAAACAATTCTTTTATCTGGTGACAATAACATTATCGTTAAAGATGTTGCCCAAAGACTTCAAATTAGTAAATATTATGGAGAGCTTTTACCAGAGAATAAAGTAAATATTTTAAAAAAAGAGCAAGAAAAAAATCCGACCGGTTTCGTTGGCGATGGAATAAATGATGCACCTGTAATTAAGTTATCCGATTGTGGCATAGCAATGGGGGGAATTGGTAGTGATGCGACAATCGAAGCTAGTGATGTTGTTGTCATGAAAGACGAGTTAGAAGATATCATCAAAGGAATAAAAATTTCAAAATTAACTAGGAATATTGTCAAGATGAATATAATATTTGCAATGTGTTTCAAAATACTTATGTTATTCCTTGCTGCCTTTGGTATTACTTCAATTTGGCTTGCCGTATTTGCTGATGTCGGAGTCACGTTGCTATCGGTAATTAACAGTCTCCGCATTTTTTATAAAAAACTTTCATAATATCACTTTACAACTTCCAAAATGTATGATATCATTACAACATGTCAGTTGAGTTATTGTGTTTAGCTGATGTGTTATTTTTTTCAAAAAAGTATTGCCAAAACAAGACAATTATTATAAAATATTAAAGGCATTACTAATTGATGGGCTTGTAGCTCAGCTGGTTAGAGCGCACGCCTGATAAGCGTGAGGTCGGAGGTTCAAGTCCCCCCAAGCCCACCATTAAAAAATGGCCCGTTGGTGAAGTGGTTTAACACACATGCCTTTCACGCATGCATACATGGGTTCAAATCCCGTACGGGTCACCAATAAGCAAACCAAAGTACTAGTCACTAGTGCTTTTTTTATGTAGTAAAAAACAAAAATAAAAAGACATTATTAATCAAAAACATCCCAAAATGTGATATATTATATATGGTGATTATACGTGATTAATATTATAGCACATCGGGGCCTATGGAATGAAAAAGTAAAAGAAAATACCATTGAAGCTTTTCAAAGAGCCATCGACGAAAAACTGGATATCGAGCTGGATGTTCAACTTTCAAAAGATAAAAGGGTTGTAGTTTATCATGACGAAACTTTAAAAAGGCTCCATAACATTGATGCCAAAATAAAAGATTTAACTTTTCAAAAACTAGCTAAATACGACATTCCTTTATTAGAAGATGTTTTAAAACTTGTTGATGGGCAGGTTTATTTAGATATTGAAATAAAGTATTACCATGCCATCTTTGAAACCACAAGGAAAACTGCTTTAATTTTACGTAACTATAAATATAACTATTCAATCAAATCATTTCATCCCTTAATACCAATTTATTATAAAAGGCTAAGCCCCAATACCAAGTGTGGTCTTTTAATTGGTCATTATCCAAAATACTGGCCTAAAGCACTAAAAAATTATTTTTACAATCTAAGATTTTTATCTATCTATCATCCCGATTTCATCAGTTATTCTTTACTCAATTTTAACCATACCATTTATCAAAAACTTTTAGAACATAAAATTCCATTTAGCTTATACACTATTAGAACAGAGGCGAATTTAAAGCTGGCTAAACAATACACTAGTAGTTTGATAGTAGAAAAAATTTATCCCATAAAAAAAACTTCTAAATAGAAGTTACTAAACTTATTGGCGGAGTAGAAAGGATTTGAACCTTCGCGCCAGCATTCGCCGACCTAAATCCTTAGCAGGGATCCCTCTTCAGCCTCTTGAGTACTACTCCGTAAGCTACTTCTATATTTTAATATAAAAGTAGTGCTTTGTCAATCGACAATACATATATTTCTAATGTTATCGATAAACTCTTGCATAACAGTAAGATAATCATTTGTATCATCTGTACTGCTAATATTAGTCATAGAGTTTACATCAACTGCTTTTGCTTCATATTCTTTAATGATATTATTAATGTTATCAGTATAATTATTATCTAAAACAAGGATATATTTATAAGTTCCTTTCTTAAAACTACTTGCAATAGAACTACGAGAAGTTTCGGTTAAAGTTTTTTCATCGAGGGAAACAATATTAAATCCATAATTTTCTAAAAATCTAAAAACGTTATCACTAACCACCAAAGTATTAGTACCACTTTGACTGGCCTTTTTACCAATTTCTCGCAAATCAGCATCCATAAGCGAAAGTTTTTCCGCCAGCTCATCATAGTTTTTTGCAAGTTCATCAGCAATAATTTTGCTTGATAAGTATTCTTTTAGGTAGTCTTTAATATTTTTAGCAAACATCAAATAATTATTCGGACTAAGCCATAGCTCCTTGATATCATAATTGTAAGAAAGCCCACCAGCAACATCTATAATCAGTAAATTTTTATTTTCATTAATTAAATTTTTCGTAATATTTTTCTCCGAGCTAAGTCCGTTATAAATAAATAAATCAGCTTTAGCATACTCTTTGATTTGCTTTTTCGTTAACTTATAAGTATTAACATCTGCTCCCGCGGGATAAATACTTTCAATAGTTGCCTGATTACTATAAAGCTTCTCAGTTAAATATTTAATTGGATAAATAGTTGTATATATTTTGGCATCTTCTAAATTATCTTTCTGCAAATCACAACCAGTAAGTAACAAAAGTGCAAACGTTAACAAAATAATTTTTTTCATCTTTTTCCCTCTTTCTCCAAAGGATCGTATCCGCATCCTCCAAAAGGTCTACATCTTAAAATCCTTTTTATACTTAAAATTATTCCTTTCCATGCACCATAAGTCTCAATTGCTGCCACTGCATAATTACTACAAGTGGGAGTATAGCGACACATACTATGGGCATGAAGTGGTGTTATTTGGTAGGCTCTAATTAAATATATTAATATTTTTCTCACCATCCATCACCTTTATCAAATTTTACTATAATTTTAATATTTTGTAAATGTTTTCAAACAAGTAAAAATTTGGTATAATCAATACGATGGGATTTGATAATAATGGATTTTTTAGAAAAAAGAGGCATATATATTAAGAATGAAAGACTTTTAAAGACCGCTTTAACTCACAGTAGTTACTCAAACGAGCATGATTGCGACAACTATGAACGCCTTGAATTTTTGGGCGATGCTGTTTTAGAACTTGTGACAAGCGACTACTTATATACTTTTACGAATAATAACGAGGGTATGATGACTAAAATCAGGTCCAATTATGTGTGTGAAAAAGCTTTAGCCACTTATGCCAAAAAAATGGGGATGGATAAATGCATTCGGCTCGGTCACGGTCAAGCCAGTAATTTAAATGATACGATAATAGCCGATGTCTTTGAAGCTGTTGCTGCGGCTGTCTACTTAGACCAAGGTTATGAGATAGTCAAAAAGTATCTTGATTCCATAATTATTCCCCATATCAAAAATGGCGATGATTTCAATACTGATTATAAAACGAAACTGCAAGAGATTGTCCAAACTGGCCGAAAGTCAGTAGTTTACGAAGTTGTAAACGAATATGGCAAAGCACATAATAAAACATTTGATGTGATAGTAAAGATAGATGATATTGTATATGGAAAGGGCACTGGAAAAAGCAAAAAAGAAGCAGAGCAACATGCCGCTTTAGACGCTTTAAACAAAAGTGTTAGGTGAAAAGCATGTATTTAAAAAGTATAAGAGCACAAGGGTTTAAATCGTTTGCTGATAAGATTGACTTAGTAATTAATCCTGGTATTACAGGTATTGTTGGTCCAAATGGAAGTGGTAAGAGTAATATAGTTGATGCGGTTCGTTGGGTTTTAGGAGAGCAGTCCGTTAAGTCTTTGCGTAGTGGTAGTAGCATGACTGATTGTATTTTTTCAGGAAGTGATTCCCGTGACCCGTCTAAAAGAGCGATGGTAGCTTTAGTTTTTGACAACTCAGATGGCTACTTAAAAAGCGATTTCAAAGAAGTTGAGATTAAAAGACTTGTTTATTCAACAGGTGAAAATGAGTATTACATAAACAATGCCAGAGTGCGACTTAAAGATGTAACGGATCTTTTTATAGATTCTGGCGCAGGCTCTGGAGCTTACAACATCATAAGTCAAGGTAATGTCACTGATATTGTTAATTCCAAGCCAAGTGAGAGAAGAAATATTTTTGAAAGTGCCGCTGGAGTAGTAAAATATAAAAAAAGAAAAGAAGAGGCTCTAAAAAAACTAGAAAAAACCGAAGATAATTTAGTAAGTGTTCGTCTTGTTATTGATGAACTAAAAAAAACAGTAGAGCCTTTGCAGAAGCAAAGTATTATTGCCAAAAAGTATTTAGAGATAAAAAAGGATTTAGAAAATATCGATATTGCTTTAATTGCCCAAGATATAACGGACTTAAATCTTGAGCACAGTCGCATTCAATCTGAAGTAAACTTGTTAAAAGAAAAATTGTTAACTTTACAAAATAGCAAACTTGCAAGTCACTTAGAAACTTTAAAATTAGAATGTATAAATTTAGAAGAAAAAGCAAATACTAAAAGAAACAGTCTTTTAAAAATTACTGAAAACTTAAGCGATAAAGTTGGGGAGAAAAAGCTAACTTTGGAAAGACAAAAGTATGAGACAAACTCTAGCAAAATTAGTGATAACTTATTAAAATTAAAAAGTGAAGAGCTTCGTCTTACTAAAAATATCGAAGCAGCATCACGTGATGTTGATGATATTGAGCAAAGCATAAATGGGGAAAGGGAAAAAATTTCCGATGTTCAAAATAAACTTTTAGTTTTAAAGGTGAAGAAAAGTACGAGTGAAAATACTTTAAATGAAACTAGTAAGAAGTTATTTATTTTACAAAATAAAATTGAAATACTCGAAAATAATATAATGAGTGCTACTAGTTCTCCATCATCTGTCCGCAATATCATTAATAACCCTCGTTTAAAAGGCGTATGTGGTACAGTTGGCAAGGTGATAAACGCTCCTGATAAGTATGCAGTTTCTTTAGACATTGCCCTTGGAGCAAGTAGTAATTATATAATCGTGGAAAATGAGGATGTTGCTCTTGAAGCAATTCAGTTCCTAAAAGAAAGAAAGCTAGGCCGAGCAACATTTTATCCTTTAAACATTATTAAAGGTAAAAATGTAAATAGTGATGTTTATAATTCAATTCAAGGCATCAAAGGTTTTATTGGAGTATTAAGTGACCTTGTTAGTTACGATAATAAATATAGTAACGTTATCCAAAATCTCCTTGGAAGTGTCTTAGTTGTTGATACCACTCGTACTTTAAATGTTGTAGCAAGGCTTATCGATTATCGTTATAAAATTGTTTCTCTAGATGGAGAGGTAAGTCACATCGGTGGCTCAATTACCGGCGGAACAAGTCGTAAAAACAGCATGCTTCAAGAAAAGGGTGAGTTAAATAATTTAAAAATCGAAGAGGAAAAGTTAAAACTTACTTTAGAAAGTTTGCAAGAAGAAAACAAGCAAATTATTGATGCCAAAGAAGAAGCCGAAGAAAGAGAAAATGTTTTAAATAAATATATAATCTTGCTTAACGATGAGCTTTTCAATAAAAAAACAACACTCAGCCGGCTTATTGATGAACATAAAAATGTGGTAAGTGAGCTTGAGGGCATGGAAAATCTGCAAAGTAATAAACTTGAAAGCGTAATAGTAGCTCTTATAGAAGAGATAACGGCTTTAGAAAAAGAAAAGGAAAACACTGAAAAAGATTTACAAAAAATTCTTGATAAGAAAAATAAAGTTAGTGATGAAATCATCATGGTTGAAAAAGAAATTAGAGATAGTAGCAATGCCTATAATACTTTAAACAACGAGTTGAAAACTAAAGAAGTAACGATGGGAAAACTGGAAGTAAAACTTGATAATTTACTATCTGATTTAAATAATGAATACAGTCTAACTTATGAAGCTGCTCTTGCTAGTTATAATCTTAATTTAGATTCTGAAATTGCTCGGGAAAAAGTTGTTAGTTTAAAAAATGAACTTAAAAAGCAAGGAAGTGTCAACCTTGGTTCCATCGAAGAATACACCAGAGTAAACAAAAGATATGAGTTTTTATTAAATCAAAAAAATGATTTAGAAAGTGCTTGCGAAGAATTAAATAGTATTATCAAAGAGATGGATGAAATTATGAAAGAGAAGTTTTCTTCATCATTCGCAAGTATTCAAAAAGAATTTGGCAAAATATTTAAACTTATGTTTAAAGGTGGAACCGGAGAACTTGTGTTAAGTGAGCCAGATGATATGTTAACAACAGGTGTAGATATAGTTGCTATCCCACCTGGTAAAAAAATAAATTCTCCTACATCTTTAAGTGGCGGGGAAAAAGCTTTAACAGCTATCTGTTTACTTTTCGCTATGTTGGAAGTCCGGCCATCTCCATTTGTTATTTTAGATGAAGCTGAAGCCGCTTTAGATGAGGTAAATGTCGATATGTTTGGCTCATACTTAAATAGTGAAAAAAAGAAAAGTCAGTTTATTGTCATTACCCATAAAAAAAAGATGATGGAATATGCCGATTCTCTTTATGGCATTACAATGCAAGAATCTGGAGTTAGTAAAATAGTTAGTGTCAAAGTCGAAAGTTAGGGGCCAAATAGCTCCTAATTTTTAATTGCAAAAGTATTATATGTTTGGTATAATCCTGACTTTGACAGTTGTTGAATAAAAAAACCTCCGAAACCCTTATATTTAAAGGGCTGACGGGGGTTTAATTT
>CAKOLB010000009.1 GCA_934096125.1 uncultured Bacilli bacterium | reverse complement strand
CGCAAGTAAAAAATTTAAAAAAGCTAGATTTTATGGTATCTAGTAGCAAATTTTATCTAACAACTGTCAAACTAGGGAAATTTATAGCATTTATCCATAAATTTATTTAGTTTTCTTCCAAATTTGGAATATTTTTAAAAATTTCACTATTGATAGTTATAAGTATTTTTGATAAAATTTAAACATAATAGGAGCCTGAAAAAATGAATACATTTACAGAATTTCAAGATAAATATCCAAATTTAAAGTATTTTACATATGATAATATAAATGGAAATTTAAGTTTAATGGGATACAATGTGCGTGTTAGCCTTGATGATTTAAATAAAGTTAATCCGTTAGTTTTTGCATTTTTGCCCCAAGATATTTATTTGTATTTAGCAAACAGGTTTTATTTGGATAATGGAGATGTAATAGATAAAGAAAAAAGTATTTTAAAGCAGCTTAGTAGTATGGAAGTATCAGAGCAAGAAAAAAACTGGGCTAAAACTCGTGATACGGCCAGAAAACATATTGTTTTAAACAGTGTTAAAAACTTGCTTTCTGAGCATCCAACCGATACATTTTTACTTGCGTTTTATGATAGTACGAGTAAAGGTGGAAGAAGTAATAGTTTAGTAAGAATAAATGGCAATATCCCAAGAGCCGATGAAGATGATGAACCATTTTTAGGTTACACAAATACCGTTTTAATAATTATTATTACCATAGTCACTGGAGTTTTACTAGCCTTTAAACTAGTACCATAAGATTTTATTATTACAAAAAGACTGGAGGAAAATCATATATTTCCTTCAGCCTTTTTAATTTATCACTTCGTAAATTGTTCCATCTTTCGTATCTTTAAGACGAATGTTTTGTTTTAAAAGTTCTTCCCTGATTCTATCTGCTTCAGTATAATTCTTATTTTTTTTAGCTTCATCTCTTAAATCGATTAGATTTAATATTTGCTCTTCATTTTCTAGCGTTTTCTTTCCCTTATCTATTAAATCTAAACTTAAAACTTTATCAAAGTCACTAACTAGTTTATATTTTGTTCCATTACTCTCATCACTTTTTAGTAAATCATATAAAACTGTTAGGGCATTGGCAGTATTTAAGTCATCTTCCAGGGCTTTTTTAAAAGCATCATTATATTTATTATAACTTTCATCGTTATAGTTATCATCATACTTTAAACTTCTTGTCTTGTTTTTAAGTTTGATATAAGCACTTTCTGCCGTATCTAATGAATTGTAAGAAAAAGTTAGTTGCCGTCGATAGTGACTTGCCAGACACATATAACGAAAACTTAAAGGGTTATAGCCTTTTTCTTTTAAAAGACTAATAGTTAAAATTGTTCCTTTACTTTTGCTTATTTTGCCACATTCATCATTTAAATGTTCATTATGAAACCAGTATTTACACCATTTATGGCCAAGATAACTTTCACTTTGAGCAATTTCGTTGGTGTGATGTGGGAAGATGTTATCAACTCCTCCGCCATGGATATCAAGGTATTCTCCAATATACTTAATGGATATTCCCGTACACTCAATATGCCAACCTGGATAGCCAAGGCCCCAAGGGCTATCCCACTTTAACTCTTGGTCGGTAAATTTGGATTTAGTAAACCAAAGAACAAAGTCCGCTTGATTTTTCTTATTCTTATCCTCTTCAACTCCAGCTCTTGCCCCAACTACCATCTCATCAATTTTGTGATTGGTAAGCTGATAATAATCTTTTAGCTTGCTTGTATCAAAGTAGATATTTCCTCCACTTTGGTAAGCATATCCTTTTTTTAAAAGCTCTTCGGTAATTTTGATATATTCGTTGATATTCGCTGTTGCCGGAGTTAGCACATCAGGCATTCTATTTCCAACAGCGTCATAGTCGCGAAAAAAAGCATCGGTATAAAATCTAGCAATATCCATGACAGTTTTATGCTCTTGTCTAGCGCTTTTCACCATTTTATCATCACCAGAGTCAGAGTCACTAGTTAAGTGACCAACATCTGTTATGTTCATAACACGATAAACATTGTAACCAAGATATCTTAAAGTCTTATCAAGAACGTCATGACCAATATAGTTTCTAATGTTACCTATATGAGCATAGTGATATACAGTTGGGCCACAAGTATAAAAACTTACTCTTTCTTTATCCCAAGGGATAAACTCTTCTATTTTCCTTGATAAAGTATTATATATTTGCATCGGTACTTCTCCTTTACTCTTCACTTAACTTCAGTGTTGCTTTTCCATTTTCAATCTTTACTAACCTAATTTTATATTTTAACTTTGTTAACTCTTTTTCCTTATCTGCTAAAGTTCCTAATGAAACATATGTAATGCGGTGATGATTTACCACTAGTAGTTTGGCAACTGTTTGCCCTTCTCTTTCACAGCCTACTTTTTCTTGACACTCATTTTTCTTAATACTTAAAAGTTTAACATAAGCTTCATCGGCAATCTTGGCATAGTCATTTACCTCTAAAGTAAATTCTCTATCAAAATGCGATATGTAGCGGTGGCAATCGAAAAAGAATTTATAGATGCCAAAAAGTAAAACTGCAAGAAGAATAATAGCACTAATATTCCATATTACTTTCTTCACTGCTAATCCTTTCTAGAACTTTATCTTTACCTATTAAGTATAAAACTTCTGGTAAGTCTGGTCCATGCATCCGGCCGCTTGCAACTATCCGAAGAGGCATATAAAGCATCTTACCTTTAACAGCTGCTTTTTCTTTGACATTATTTATGACTTCTTTTAAACTTTCAACTTCCCAGTTTTCAGTTTTTTCTATCTCTTCTTTAAAGATAGAAATTGTATTTTTAATCGATGCATCACTTGACATAAATTCCTTTATTTCAGCATCTTTTTCACTAGGTAATTCTAATACTTCTTTGACAACTTCATTTATCTCTTTTCCATAACTTATATGTGTTTTGTAAACAAGAAGTAAAGTATCTAACCATTTGTCACTTTTACCTTGAACATCATATGTAAAGTATTTTTTTACCCAGTTTAAATAATCTTCATCGCTTAAGTTTTCAATATAATGATGATTAAACCACTTCAATTTTTTTAGGTCATACTGACTAGATGATTTACTAATTCGTTTTTCATTAAAGTTTTTGATAAGCTCATCCATACTGAAAATTTCTCGGTTTTCTTCAGGGCTCCAACCAAGCAAGCTTAAATAGTTAACGATAGCTTCTGGCATATATCCCTCATCATAAAGGTCCATGAAAGAAGCATCCCCATTTCTTTTGGAAAGCTTGCTGCCATCTTCCCCAAGAACCATAGCAACATGAATATACTTCGGTTTATCCCAGCCAAAAGCTTCATAAAGTAAATTATATTTAGCAGTTTGGTCTAGGTATTCTTTTCCTCTTATAACGTGTGTAATTTCCATTAAATGGTCATCTACTACATTGGCAAAGTTATAAGTTGGCATTTTATCACTTTTAAGTAAAATTTGGTCATCTAAAATGCTATTATCAATTTTTATCTTGCCATATATTTCATCTTCAATGATAGTTTGACCAACCTTTGGCATCTTTTGTCTAATTACATAAGGCATATTATTTGCTAAATTTTCTTTAATTTTTTCGGCACCAAGATGCATACATCTACCATCATATAAAAATGGTTTACCTCTTTTTTCAGCCTTTTCTCGCATGCTACTTAATTCTTCTTCACTACAAAAACAATAATAAGCTTTATCTATCTCTATTAATTTTTCAGCATATTTTTCATAAAGTGCTTTTCTTTCACTTTGGATATAAGGACCATAACCTTTATCATTCATAGGACCTTCATCTATTTCAAACCCACAAATCTTAAGTGTATCATAAATAAACTCAATTGCTCCTTCAACTTTTCTTGAGGCATCTGTATCTTCAATTCTTAAAATAAAATCTCCATCATATTTTTTAGCTAATAAATAAGCAAATATTGCTGTTCTTAAATTTCCAATATGCATATATCCTGTTGGACTAGGTGCAAATCTTGTTCTGACCCGCATTATATTTCATCTCCTTTTAAATAAAACTTGCCAGCAAAGCCATAATATTTTCCAAATCACTCTTATGACTTTTCTCAATAAACTTTACATTTCTTTTTTCATAATCAATACTACGTATATGTTCACAAAGGACTGCTCCGGTAATTTTTTTCGATTTTTCTAAAATGTAATGAGTTGGAAAATCCTTTGTGTTACTAGATAGAGGACAAACTATAGCCATCTTCGTAAAGCTATTAAAGACTTTATTGCTGATAACTATCGCCGGTCGCATTCCATCTTGTTCATGTCCTTTTACAGGACTTAAATCAATATTTACGATATCTCCATCTTCTGGGACGTAATTTACCATAGTTCCTTTCCTTTCGCGGCATCCCATTTAAAATCATCACATAGATTTAAACCATTATACTTATCAATTCTCTCTTTTAGTGATATTTTCTCTTTTACTTTGGTAATAATTATTTTCCCTTTATCACTTTCGATATTCACTTTATCGCCTGACTTTAAATCTAAATCTTCTAAATAAGCTTTAGGAATTCTGATGCCGCTTGAATTCCCCCATTGCTGCAATCTACTTTCCATACCCAATTCCTCCATACTTACAATATACAAAGTTTAAACATTTGTCAATACTTAAGGGACAAAAATAGAGATATTTTGAAGCTCAGGAAAATTTTGAATAAGAACTTTTTTTAAGTAAGTTACTTTGCCATTTAAATTAGGATACTGTTCAAAGTTTTCACCACGGCATATGTACTCAAATATCCGAGCTCTATCTTCTAGAGCGCTACTTCTAGCATAATTATCGATAAAATAAATGCTGTCATAGTCTTTGTTGTTATTTAAAGTATCACTATATACTTCATTGATGTAATAGATGCTAGAGTAGTTAAACCCAGGAGGATTGAAGTTATTCCAGTATTTAAAATTAACATTTCTAACACTTAAATAGTTATCAATGGCATGCATCGTTTCGTGAGCTAAAATATTTAAAACATTTTCATCGGATGATGTACTTATAACAAGGATATATTTATTATTTTTTTGAAATGATAAACCAACAACATTAGTATTGTTATAGCCACTAGTTATTCCATAAATATTTTTAGCAAAATATATTTCCAGTCCATCACTTCCATTTTCTCCAAAGCGTGAGAAAAACGTTTTATTAAATATAGTAAAATAATCTTCTAGATAACTTAAAGCATTTGCCAAATCACTATAACTTGTGACCTTTGTTATCTTATACTTGGAATTTAAAGTACTTGGGTCATCTTCTATATTTATTTTCACTTTATATTCATTATAATATTTATCTACTTTATCCTTTACTAAATCATTTTCATAATAATTTTTATTCTCGTTATTATCCTGTTCTAAAGCAGTTACATCATAGATATAAAGTTTATCACCAGCAACAAGACTTAAGTAATTGCCATAAACTGACATACTTTGGAGTTTTCCCTCGACAGCTTTAATATTGATACTGTTATTTTTATTTTGAGAATATAAGTTATAAACGTCGATAACTTTATCATTTGCAACATAAATATTGAAACTTTTACCAAGAGCTATATTTTTGCCACTTATATCTAGGTTAGCAATGCTAAAAGCTTTAAGTTCAAAATTATTAACGTTATAAACATTGAGATTTTTAGTATCGTGAGTTAAAAAGCCTTCTTCATATTCTTGATAACTTTTTATATTGTCCTCAAGAAGCGAACTTTCTTTATATAAAGCGATATTGCCAGTTAAATCATTTTGCCTAATTAAATAGCAGTTGGATGTACATCTAGCAGATAAAACAACCGGATAGCTAACATTAATACTTTGATAAATGCTATAGCCATCTTTTCTATTTAAGGCATAGTCATATTTAGAAGTGATGCTACTTTCTTTTTGTAAAACAAACTCTTCATTATAAATACTTAAACTATTTTCTTCTTTGCATGCGATATAAATATTTTTACTTTCGCTTTTTAGTGAGCATGTACTAGTTGTATTTACTGAAGTGTTTTTTTCTTTACCAGTTTCTTTATTTATTCTTTTTAAAATATAACTACCACTACTATGGTATAAAAAATATATCTCTTTGGAACTATCTTTTACATCATCTAGCTCATATCCACTTTCACTTATTTTGTAAATGGTTAGGGGATAGGTTTTATTTTGCGTATCTGTTTCTTCTAAAAAATCATTCAACAAAAAAGCACTTACTACAAGTAGTAAGATTATTAGTAAGAATGATAAAACAAAAATATCACTATTTTTTTTCATGCTACCACTTTCCCACATAACTATTTTATCAGAAATTGGTAGAGAAAAAAAGTCATGTTTTCCTCTTTAAGATTTCATGTTATTAATTACCCTTGCACCATCTGCTGCTGCTGTAACTAGCTGATAAGTATCTTTTTTGATAATATCACCAATAGCATAAACATCTTTTAGTGGAGTTTCTAAACAACTATTTACTTTTACATAATTATTTTCATCCAAAATTTCCTTTGGTAAAATTGCAGTATCTGGCTGATAACCAATATATATAAAGACGCCACTTACATTTATTGTTTCAGCATTATCCAATGTTATAGATAAAATTTTGCCATCTTCTTCATTTATTTTTTTGATATTAGCATTATAAATAATATTGATTTTAGAACTTTTCTTCACTTTTTCCACTAACTCTTCATCAGCTTTAAAAATGTTTTTTCGGTCAATTAGATACACTTTACTTGCGATATTTTGAAGATATAATGCTTCTTGCAGTGCACTATTACCAGCGCCCACAACTGCAACAGGTAAATCTTTGTAAAAGTAGGCATCACACATTGCACAAGTTGACAAACCTCGGCCAAGTAAATCTTTTTCATTATCTAGTCCAAGATACTTAGGTTTTCTACCCATGGCCAGAATTATCTTTTTGGCTTTATAAGTTCCCAAGCTTGTTACAACTTCTTTAACACTTTTATCAAGCATAACACTTTTTACTTCTTCATATCTGGTTTCAATATTTAAACTTTGCACTTGTTTTTCCAAAATTTGCGCAAACTCTGGCCCCTTGATATCAATAAGCCCTGGATAGTTACTTATTTTATCAATGTTATTAAGTAGTCCCCCTGGCATTCCTTTATCAAGTAGTAAAACTTTTTTATTTTTTCGTTTAGCATAAATTCCTGCGGTAATACCACTTATACCCATTCCTATTATAATTACATCGTACATAGTGCCTCCTTAAAAACGTACTATTTTGTCCTCATCTTGGTTATATAAATCTTCATATCTTCCTTTTTTAGATGTAATCATGGCGATAACTAAACCAATGATAATCATAATGATTGAGACAATTTGGGCCATTTTAAAGCCCCCAATCATTAAGGAATCTGTTCGCATCGTTTCGATATAAAACCGGCCAAGACCATACCATAAAAGATAAAAGGCAACTGGTTGTCCGACTTTAGTTGTCCTTAGGCGACGAATTATTAAAATTAGTATAAAGCCCAGAAAACACCAAAGAGATTCATATAGAAAGGTTGGAATATAATACGTACCATTAATATTCATACCATTAATAATAAAATCGGGAATATGCAAACTTTGAAGATGACTAAGAGTTGTAGCGGGGCCATGAGCTTCACTGTTGAAGAAATTTCCCCACCGGCCAATACTTTGAGCAAGAAATAAAGCGGGAACAATGAAATCTAGAATTCTAATTGGGCGCACCGAATACTTCCGACAATATAATATTATGATTAAAAGACCAGCAATTATTCCCCCGTGGATAGCTAATCCGCCTTCCCATATTTTAAAGACATCCCAAATACTTGTATATAAATTCATATTGAATAAACAGTAATAAATGCGAGCGCCAACAATACCACCAATAATTGTCCAAAAACAAAGATTGAAAACGAAATCGGTATTATATTTATATCTTTTAGCCTCCTTTAAAATCATGGTAATACCAAGCATGGCACCAATTATGATAAGCACTGAGTACCACTCTATACTAAATGTGCCGATTTTAAAAATGTATCTATCCATTTTTTAGCCTCCTTCCAATATTATATCAAGACTTAGAGGCTTATTTCAATATTTTAGCTAAAAATTCTCCAGTATACGATTCTTGACATTCAGCTACTTTTTCAGGAGTACCTGTTACAACAACTTTACCGCCATTTTTACCACCATCTGGTCCAAGGTCAATGATATAGTCGGCCACTTTTATTACATCTAGATTATGTTCAATAACTAAAACTGTATCTCCATTATCAACAATTCTTTCCAAAATAGTTAACAGTTTTTTGATGTCATCAATGTGTAAACCAGTGGTTGGTTCATCTAATATGAATAGTGACTTTCCAGTTGGCTTTTTTTGAAGTTCTTTAGCAAGCTTTACTCTTCCAGCTTCCCCACCAGATAAGGTTGGAGCAGACTGACCAAGTTTGATATAAGAAAGACCGACATCTTCCATAACTTTTAATTTATTAGCTATTTTTGGAACATTTGCAAAGAACTCTAAAGCTTCACTTACTCGCATATCAAGGACTTCGCTAATATTTTTTCCTTTATATTTAATCTCTAAAGTTTCTCGGTTATATCTTTTTCCTTTACATACATCACACGGCACATAAACATCGGCAAGAAAATGCATTTCAATTTTTTTAACACCATCTCCCCAGCAGTTTTCACATCTACCACCTTTGACATTGAAAGAAAATCTAGACTTATCATAGCCACGTAGTTTAGCTTCTTTAGTAGTTGCAAATAAATCTCTGATGTCATCAAATACCCCAACATAAGTTGCTGGATTACTCCTTGGCGTTCTTCCTATTGCATCTTGCGTAATTTGAATAACTTTATCAATGTTTTCAAGCCCCTTTATTTCTTTATGTTTACCAGGTATAACTTTACTTTTATAAATAGTACTAGCCAGTTTTTTATATAAAATTTCATTAATTAATGATGACTTACCAGAGCCAGATACACCAGTGACTACAACAAACTTATTTAATGGAATATCAACATTTATATTTTTTAAATTATTTTCTTTAGCTCCTTTAATGCTAAGTTTTAAACCATTTCCTTTTCGTCTTTTTTTAGGAACTTCAATTTTAAGTTTACCACTTAGGTACTTACCTGTTAAACTGTTAGGATTTTTCATAACTTCCTCAGGAGTTCCGGCAGCCATAATATAGCCACCATTTTCTCCAGCGCCTGGACCTATGTCAACTAGATAATCCGCAGCAAGCATAGTATCTGTATCATGTTCAACAACAATTAACGAGTTTTTTAAATCCCGCATCTCTTTAAGAGAGTTAATAAGTCTTTCATTATCTTTTTGATGAAGTCCAATACTAGGTTCATCTAAAACATATAAAACGCCTGATAGTTTAGAGCCAATTTGTGTTGCTAGTCTAATTCTTTGGGCTTCTCCTCCAGATAAGGTTCCAGCACTTCTGGTTAGAGTAAGGTAAGATAAGCCTACATTATTTAAAAATTCCAGCCGAGAAATAATTTCTCTTAATATTAAGTTACTTATCTCTTTTTCTTCATTATTTAGTTTTAAGCCTTTAACAAAATTTAATAACTCGATAATAGACATATCAGTCATATCAAAAATATTCTTATCCTTAATATATATAGACAGAATAGATTTTTGAAGTCTTTTTCCTTTACACTCTGGACACTCAGTTTCAACCATATACCCTTGAAGCCACTCTCTTATCCAACCACTTTTAGTTTCTACATATCGTCTTTCAAGTTGAGGTATAACACCTTCAAAAGTACTTCTAGTAGTCCTAGTATTACCATTTTTAGATAAATAGTTAAATTCTAAAACATCTTTACTACCGTATAAAATATAGTTAAGCTTTTCTTCTTCCACAGTCTTAATTGGAGCATACATATCAATATTATAAGCCCTGCAAACTGTATCAATTTGGGTAAAATACGTGGTAGAATCCATACTAAGGGCATTAATACCACCTTCGAAGATAGACTTATTTTTATCAGGAATTAATAGTTCTCGGCTGATATGCATCGTTGTCCCTAGACCTTTACAAACAGGGCAAGCACCATATGGAGCATTAAAAGAAAACATTCTAGGCTCTAACTCTCCAATTGAATAATTACATATATTACAAGCATATTTCTCACTCATAAATATTTCTTCATCATCTACTAAAATCAAAATTTTTCCCTCAGCTTTTTGAGTAGATGTTTCAACAGCTTCAAATATCCGACTATACTCATCATCGCAAACAGTTATTTTATCTATTACTATATCGATATTATCCTTAATATTTTTTTCGAGTTTTATATCTTCATCCAATCTTTTAATTTCCCCATTAACTCGAACCTTGGCAAAGCCCTCTTTACGCAGTTCATCAAATAGCTCTTTATGTGTTCCCTTTTCTCCGTGAACAATTGGAGATAAAATTTCAACCTTTTTACCAGCATACTCCATGATTTTATTTGTCATCTCTTCAATACTTTGACTCTTGATAGGAATATGATGATTTGGGCAATATGGACGACCTATACGGGCAAACAAAAGCCTTAGATAATCGTATATCTCTGTAATAGTTCCAACGGTAGAGCGAGGGTTTTTGTTAGTTGATTTTTGGTCAATAGATATAGCTGGACTTAACCCTGTGATAGAATCCACATCTGGCTTATCGTTTACCCCGATAAATTGCCGAGCATAAGCTGATAAACTTTCAACATATCTTCTTTGCCCCTCAGCATATATCGTATCAAAAGCTAAACTACTTTTTCCACTACCTGAAACTCCTGTCATAACAACCAGTTTATTTTTAGGGATTTCAATATCAATATTCTTTAAATTATTTTCCCTAGCCCCTTTTATCACTATTTTATCTGCTTCCATGATGCACCTCTATTTCTTTAGTATTTTAACACAAACGCATGAAAATAATACATCTAATAATTTACAACAAACATTTGTTTTTTGTCAACGCTTCTTTGAGATATTTTCGCTTGTTAATTTAAAGCTTGACATAGTGTGTAAATAGCATTCAAAAATAATTGACAAAACTAGGTAAATATGATAAAGTATAGGCGTCTTAGCGGAGAAGAAAATTTTCCAATGTAAAGGGGGTACGAAATATGTACGAAGAAGGAAATAGACGCTTAAGTATTGACTGGGGGTCACTAGCAATTAAAATTGTGATTCTTGCAGTTATCGTATTTTTATCAGGATGGATATTTATCAGAGTAACTGGTAATAAAGTTTCTGGTAAGAGTACAACACTAGCTGGTGGTAATACAGAATATATTACTAATATAACAGCTATGAAGAGTGCGGCATTTGAATATTTTACACCATCAAAATTGCCGGCTACTGTTGGAGGAACAGAAAAGATATCATTATCACAAATGGTTAATCAAAAATTACTAATTGATTTTAGTGAAGATGGTAAGACTTGTGATACTGATTCAAGTTATGTTCAAGCAACAAAAACAGCAGATGGAAATTATGCATTAAAGGTTAGCTTAACTTGTGGAGAAAAATCAGACTTTATTGTAACGACTATTGAAGACCAAGCTACTTGTAGTCAAAATGGTACTTGTAATAATGGAGAAACAACTAATTCTGATGTTGTAGTTGATTCTACTACTGATACAAACAATAACGGTAATCAATCTACAACAAGTAAAAGATCTACTGGTACAAATAGTGCTGGAACATCTTATACAACAACAACTAGTAATGGTGGTTCAAGCTCAAGTTCTAGTACAACTACTAGTTCAACAACTACTACTGTAACTACTACTGTTAATGTAAAAATTAGTTGTACAAGTTCTTGTTGTCAAACAAATTGTAATAATACAAATAATAATAACAACAATAACAATAATAATAATAACAATAATAATAACAATAATAATGATACTAAACCTAGTGAAAAGGTTAGATATTACAAATATAAAAAGTGGTCTGAATGGTCTGAAGGTAAATCAAATGCAGCTGGTGCAGAAAATAAACAAAAGACTGTAACTACTTATAACTTCTGTAAAGATGAAGAAAAACAATACTATAGTACAAGTTATGTTCACGACCAAAGTGTTGCTGGTACAAAAACTTATGAAATTCAATTCAAAGATCTACCAACTAACATAACTGATGTAGCAATTGATAACTCTAGTAAATCTTACTTCAGTAATTCTACTACAGATTATCAAGCATACATCAATACTCGGGGAGTGTTACAAATGACAAATAACAATGTACCTGCTAATGTTCCACTAACTGATGCTAACGTATTTAAAAATAGTTCATTAAAACAAAATAACTTTGGATTTGATGTATCAGGTATATATCAATCTGGTGGTGTTTATAGAGCTACTGTAACAATCAATTATTACAACCATAATGGTGTTACTCCTTATAAAGCAAGTAATGTTAATTATAGTGTTTACTTAATACCAATTAAATTTAAAGTTCTATATACAAATCGTAACGTTTGTATAAATGGTGTAACAGAATCTTCTAAGACTGGTTATACTAAGACTGGTGAAAACACAACAACTACTTGGATGCATAGAATTCCAACATATACTTGGAGTAAAGAAACTAGCTTAGCTGGTTATGAATACACTGGTATATATGAAGATAGAGCTGCCTAATGGCAGTTTTATTTTGGAGTAAACTTATCTATATGAAAAACGACATAAGATGATTATGCCGTTTTTTATCTTATAGATACTAAATGTTTGGTTTGCTATCTAATAATAAAATATGTTAAATAAAAAGACCATAACTTTACATTATAGTCTTATTCAATTTCTTCTACTTAGTAGTTTTACCACTGTTATTTATAGCATTTTTACATACGTCTTTATTAGGTTTTGTTATACATGCAGCACATGTATCATATTGGTCTTTTACAGCAGTAAAGTTTCCTACTACATTGAATATTACACCAATTAGTGTCGGTATAAAGAAAATACATACACCAGCTATAACACGATTTAAAAGTGATTTAGCAGATTTAGATACTGCTTTTTCATCACTAGATATAACAGCTTTTCCTAAATCTATCATACCTAATATTATAAGTATTAACGGAATAACTATTTTGAAAACCAACAAAAACATTCCCACTGTATACCATATTTCCGCTGCATCATTACAGAAATTTAATGCAACTGGTGAAAAATCATCGTTCATAACATATTCCTCCCTTTATAACTTTATTTTACATTAAGTTGCCATTAAAGTCAATCTATTTACCCTTAATATATATGCATATGACATCTATTTTAGTTAAATGGCTTATATGTAACGTCACACTTATCAGGATTTAATAAACAAACCCGGCAAGTATCATAATCTTTTTTTAAATCACTTTTAAATGCTCCTATTAAAGAGAAAGCAACATTTACTAAAGTGGGAACAAAAAATATTAATATTCCGGCAAGTACTTTAGTTACAAGACTTCGAACACTTTTACTAATAGCCTTATCATCACTGGAAGTTATCGCTTTAAAAAAATCAATCATCCCAAGAATTATTAAAATTAATGGAACAGTTATTTTTACTATTACTATTATTTTTCCTACCATTTGCCATATCGCTGCTGTCTTGCTACAAAAACTCATTATACCACCCTACTTACTTAAAAATACTAAAGATACCTGAGGCACTTCCACTTTCCATTCTACTAAAACCTAAGGCTAATAAGAATGCATTAATAATCGCTTGATTATCAAGCTTATCATCTAAACATGGCAAGTTATAGAACACTTTACTTCCACTTTCTTTTTCAAAGTCCTCAACATCTTTGTCATTTAAAACACTTCTATTTAAAACTATTTTTTTACTTTGTAATTTTTCAAATATTTTATTATCTTTTCTAATTAGTTTATTTAATTGAATTAAACCAGGTTCGATTAGATAGATCATATCTTGACAAGAATCTTCAACATCAGCATCATTAATATCCACTAAAATTATGTCAGCATTGCCATTTTTTTGTAAATAGTCCGTTATAGATATACTAGAGATACTATCAAGACTACTATCATTTAAATACATAAAATCACTCTTATCAAGTTCGACAGCTTTAACCTTATAATTTTTTTCTAGATGTTTTTTTAAAAGATATACTAAAGTTGTTGCTCCAGCATGGTCAGTAATATTCTTAACCCCAATTATCTTTCTGCCCATTTTTCCTTTTGTATTATCTACGGCATTTTCATTTAAGGCCGGCTTTTTAAAGCCACCAACATTATGGAAATTGGCAACATCCTTATAAGTATTAGGATTATCTATTAAAAAAGCTATAGTGTTAACATCATTTGTAAAGTTATATATTCCCATAGATATTAATTGAGAAATATACATAGGAGAGTTAGCTTCACTTGAGTCATCGATTAATAATATAACTTTGGACATATCAAAATTAACTGATAGATTTTGCATGACACTAATATCTTTGTAGTTTTTAATTGCTGTAATATCAATTATCATCTTATTATAATAAAAGTTAGAAAATTGGGCAATTAACTCATCAACAGTAAATTCCCCATTTATACTTTTGATAACATCAATATTTAAACTAGCTAGAAGTGATTGATATTTATTAGATATTATAACATTCATATTTTTCCTCCTTAATTAGTAATTCGGTCTTCACTGCCTCTGAAAGCATTTGTTTCTCCTTTAATACTATATGTTATTATATCACCAATAAAGGGTAAATTAAACTTAAAAAAGAACTTTATTTCATAATATACTTTTTTATTAGCAGATTTGACTTCCCTAAAACAATAGTAATATGATTTATTACCTTTGGCTTTTTCGTAAGCTCCATTTAAATTTACAGCACCATACCAATTTGTTTCACAAGCTCCGGTTGTTTTATAACCTTTATCTAAAACAAAAGAATTAATTAAATCAGCAGAAGTTGTATTTATTCCTTCATACTTTTCAATGATAGTTAAGCTTCTATTTTTAATTGTGTATACTTTAGAATAACTTAACGATAGCATTAGAAAACATGAAAAAATGAAGATAAAAATTATCATTATTTGAAATGTCCATGTTGAACCTGTAACTTCTCTCAATTTTTTTCACCTTCTTTATGCTGTATATATTATCTTTGTTTCTCCTTTAGTTTGGAAATTAGCAACAGTATTGACAACGGGAATATCCATTTGGAAGAAAACTACTACTTGATAGTATTTACCTGTGATGAAATCTCCTGTTGCTATAGCATCACCAATATTTAAGCTATCGTCGCGGCCATCATTACCACTTAAGTAATTATCTAAATCATCAGTTGCATTTACTTCTTTAATACATATTGATGCTCTACTTCCACTTGTAACGGGGTCTCCTTGTCTATCAAAGCCACTATAGCCTGCTTCGCATTTTCCAGTAGTACGATATCCAGCATCTGCTAAAGCATTTCTGATATCTTTACTTAACCCTTTTTTTTCATCTAAATATTTGCCATTATTTTCTTCAATAGCTTTTATTATTTCATTTTTTACTCCAAAGGCATTAGAATTATTAATTGTTAAAGCCATAATTGCTGTAAAAACTAAAATAAATAAAATTACTATTTGAAATATTGATGATACACCAATTGCTTCTCTCAATTTTTTTCACCTACCCTTTAAATGGACATGTAAATGTCTCGCTACTACCTAATTTTTCTTTAGTTTGAGCACACTTACAAAAGTTCTTGTTACCAGTTTTGGATTTTGCCCAACTACGACCGCTTTCAGAGCAATCACAAACTGCTTTATTGCACTGAGCTGTGGCTTGAAAATTACTATTAATCATCGGCCAAATAAAGCTGAAAAAAAAGGCTGACAAGATACCAACTGATATAACTACTATAACAGTCATATTTAATTCTCCTGTAGCCTCTTTCATATTTTTTCTCCTTTATTATTTAGTCTTGCATGTTACTGTATCAGTAGTTGCTTTCCCATTTTTTTCAGTTGTAAATGTACATTTGTATTGTCCATTGTTATCAGCTGAATCACATTTAATATAACCAGCTTTTCCAGCATCTCCTGTAGTATAGTTTTGACCATTAGCACAAACACTTTGAGCTGAAATAGTCGTTTTAATTGATGGCCATATAAATGCATAGAAGAATGCAGCTACAGCAGCAATGGCAACAACAGTAACAACTGTCATATTTAGTTCTCCAGTTGCTTCTTTCATTAATTCTTACCTCCTTTATTGTAATTTAATTATACCCTATAATGGAAATAATGGCAAACCTAAATTTCACAGAATTTACACATTAGATGTCCATAAGTTGGATAACTGCCAAAACAAGCAAAATCATTAGGCCAAAACCTGTCGATATTAACATGCTCATAGTTTTATTTTCCATCTTTTCTAGACGGTTTTTATATCTTGTTTCTCTGGCCTTTTGTTGCAAGTTAGATATTGACCTAGAGAATGCTAGTATTTGTTCTTGCTTTCTTTCTTGGCGTCCTAAACTTAGACGATATAAAAGACGCATCATTCGCATGGAGTCACGCACAGGATATTTCCTTGCGAAAGCCATGTAAGGCTCGATAGAGTCATCACCTGAGTTGATAGCATTAATCATTTCTTCTAGTCCCTCTTTAAATATTTCTGGAGCTTCAGCCATAGACTTACCGATTGCTACAGGAACTGTGTAGTGCTGAATTAATATTTCTAAGCTCTTCAAATAATGAGGAAGCATAGCATCAATTTCATGCATATGATTGTTATAATATCTTTTAATATCACTATAAGGCATTTTAAATATGACAAGCCCTATTAAGAAAACAACCAAGACTTTAACCGCATTTAAATCTTTTAGAAAGAAGAAAAATACTAGTACCATAACAAGTAAGGCATTTTTAACTCTTTTATTAAATAAAATGTCTGCATTAGCGTAATTACCATATTTGGCTCTGACATAAAAGTCCCAATCACTTTCTTTAAGTTTCATGAAGATTGTTTGATTATCACTAATCATTTGGTTGACATTTATTTGGCCCGTTATTGTCATAATGGCAAAGACTATAACGGCGATTAATATTATTTCTATTTGCATTATTCTACCCCCACATCTTCGTTATAATACTTTTCTCCACTCATAAGAAAGTAAGCATTAATAATGGCAATACAGTGTAGTATTACTTGGACATACCATATATCTAGCATTTCGATATAGTTTTCTTCACCAAGCATATATCTTAAAACTATTACTAACATGTAAAGAATAAAACCAAATCTTAAGAAACGACCATGGAAGTTTTTTCTATCCATTTGGTCTCTATATACACCTTCAACTAAGGCATCGATATCCATTGACATATTTTCTAAAGATTGTCCAGAGTCTCTAGCACCTTCTTTAGTTATTTGAAGGAATAATTGATGCATGTTTTTAACCATATAATATGGGTATTTGCTGTTAAAATACTCGATAGATTCATCAATTGTTCCATTTTGGTAAGACATATCAATCATCTTTTTAACATCACTTAAGACTGGTTCTTCCAAAATTCCGGAGTCGCGTACGCCCTCAAGTGACTTAACAAAACTTTGGGTTGTATTAAATTCCATGATGACATTGGTTGTATAAGTTTGAATTTGTTCAAAGATATATTCGCTGTATACTCTTTGAAGTCTTAGATAAGTTAGATAAGGAATTGCTGCGATTGCCACGCCTCCATAAATGATAGCGCAAAGAATACTATAGAAGTAGAAGTAGCCAATGATAGCACCGATACCTCCGAGTAATATAGCTTGAGTCATGTACTGTCTAGGTGTAAATTCTTGACCTAATTCAATAGCTTTTTCTCTAACCATCTTAAAAGAATATGGAGCATACTTATTGTAGGCATTACTAACTCCACTTGATATGAACTTATAAGCCTGTTCTCCTGGATTTCTTCTGACAATTAAGACTATGGCAGCGATTATAAGTAATATTATAAGCTCTAGCAAGTATTTCACATGGACACTTCCTTTCTATAAACTTTCTATTTCATTTAAATTATCTACTTTTTCTTCTTGAATTGATTTAGCAAAATAATCATCTTTTAATCTAACACCTTGAACACCTAGGTAATCTATTAAATACTTAGTTGGATTTTTAAAACTGTATTTTCCGTCAAGACTTTTTTTAAAGATAATGTTTGTTTTAGCTTCATTATTTTCATCAACATAAAATTCTACTACTTCGATTATTTCTCTTTGAAATCTTCCTAGTTCTTTACTCATGTAACCTTTAACATGGATACCAATTTGGACATATCTATGAATAGATTTTAAAAACTGCTCAATATCTTGGCTACTTTCTAGCAAACTATACATCCGCATTGGGATATTAAAAGCTCGGTCAGAGTGAATAGTTGATATGATGTTATGCCCTGATGAAATTGAGTTTCGAACAGCTGTAACGGCTTCGGCAGAACGAACTTCGGATAGTAAAATCCATCTTGGGTTTTGCCGCATACATGTTACTAAGACATCACTATAAGAGGCGATATTATTAGTTTTCATGGCAACAATATCTCGGTGGGGAAAGATTTTGTCTAAGTGAAGTTCTAGGGTATCTTCAATAGTTATTATCTTTTCATTTTCTTTGGTATGGCTTGCTAAGTATTTAACAAGCTCAGTTTTACCAGAACCAGTTTCTCCACTAACAATAATGTTACAGTGGCCCTCAACACATGTCATTAAGAAATCATGTAAATCTTCAGTAACATATTTTTCATTGATTAATTTATCTTTGTTAAGACGGATTTTGGCAGGCGTCTTTCTGATAACACAACATATACCATTAGTGGCAATAGATTCATGAACAAAGTTAAGACGAAGTTCTGCAGACTCAGCATCCAAGAAAGGCTGAGCCATGTTGAAAGTTTTTCCCATAACATTAGAACATTGGAAAGCTAGCTTTTCCATTAAAGCATTATTTATTTCTGGTCTTTCTACACGATAGACACCTTTATCAAGAGTTTTTAGCCATACCTGACCACCATTTGAATAGGATACGTCGGTAATGTTATCTTCTTCCAAAAACTCTTTTAAAGGTCCAAAATCTATTTGTGAAAATATTGCATCATTCACTATTTGTCACCTCTTTTAATTTTCTTGATTATCATTAGTTTTTTCTGCTGCAGCAGTACTATCTGCCGTGTTTTGAGTTACTTGAACTGATAATGAATCTATATAAGCTTTTAAATTTTCATTAGCATAAGCAACCTCGGCATTTTCTTCAGTATACATTTTGTTCTTTGGAACAGGATTTAATTCCATTCCTAAGCTTGATATCTTAGATAGATAAGTATACATTTCAGTTTTAACAGCGAAAGCTATCCACTGTGGCTCTTTCTTACCAGAACCATCAAATACATTTTTACCACTAGAGTCTTTAACACTTAAAACTTCAATACTGGTGATAAATGGTTCATAAACAGTCATACCATCAACTTTAGTTTCTAGCCATAAATCTATTTTATCACCCGGATATATTGAATTGGCATATGTACTTGAGTTATTAACTTTAAGCCAGTACATGGTGTAATTTTCAGGAATTGTTTCCAAATCTCTTTCAATTAATTTATCTTTATCTACTACTTTGGATGAGTAAAATAAGCCACCTTTAGGTATAGATGTTCCGTTGTTTACGTAAAAGCCAGTGATTTGACCAATATCTGTGATAACGGAAGTCTTACTTAAAGCTGCATTATTTATTTCTACTAAATCAAAGTCTTCTGATGATATTTGAGTGCCAGCGATTAAGTCTTTGTTAGCTACTGGTACTTGAATTGGTTTTACAGCTTTATCTAAAGTAATGCTGTAAACCATCCATAAGGCTATTACTCCCGCAAAAACTGCCAAAATAGTTGTAGTATTACGATTTAAAAATATTCCTTTTATTTTTTTTATTATCGTTTCCATAATCTACCTCACATTTCCATAGATTGGCTTTCTATTATTTCCTTTAATTGGTCACTAGCATATTCAGTTGAACCTTTATCTGCTGTGTATAGATTATTTTTAGGAACAGGAATAATAGAAATACCACTGATGTATTCAGCTACTTTTAAATAGCGATACATTTCAGTTGGAACAGCGAAAAGAAGCCATGCTGGTGTTCTTCCACTTGTAACATCAAATACATTATTACCTTCACTATCCCGAACTGCTAATACTTCAATATTGGAAATAAAATCACCAAAGACAAGTAGATTATCTTGTTCTGTTTTCATCCATAAATCTATTTTATCTCCTGGGAAGATTGAATTAGCATAAGTACTTTCATTATCTACAGCGAGCTGATAGATAGTATAACCATCAGGAATTTCATCAAAGATAGCATTAGGTAATTCTTTTTTTTCAACTACTTGACTACTGTAAAACATTCCTCCCTTAGAAATAGATGTTCCAACTGCTACATATTTGTTCTTTAAGCCATCAGCAGTTTGGACAACATCAGCAGTTTCCAAAAAGGAACTACTAACATTTACATACTCGATATCATCTTTTGTTATTTCTTCAGTTGCAGCTATATCTCTTTTAGCTACTGGTATTTTTGTAGGATTGACATTGGTATTAACCCTGTACATATAAAACCCTACTAAAATAACAATACTTAAGGCAACTCCAAAAATAGTTACTGTCGATTTATTAGTAAAGAATTTCTTAAACATTTCTTCCTCCTTTTTATTCGTCTTTTAATGTGTTACCTTCCAAGATAGCATCAATTCTTTCCACCATATCTGTGGTTGTAGCATCACCCATAACAGTAAAGCCACTTGACTTACTTTTAATTTCCACACTAGCCTTTGGAGGTGCTTCGTAAACTCCATAGAAACTAACTGTATAAGTAGTGCTTAGAGATGCTGTTTCCGCAAAACGGCGGATAAATGATTCATAGAACTTTTCTTTGTTAATTTTTATTTCTCCATAAGTTCGGTAATATGAATAGTCAACAGCATCTATTAAAGAGGCTTCAGTAATTTCTTTGACTAAGTAATAGTCTTGGGTTTGCGTTGTTGTTAAGTTTTGGACTAAGAGCATAATTACAACGATAAATATACCAAGTAATATTAGCCAGTATCCCCAAAAAGCATTTTTCATATTCTATTCACCTCTTATTTCCAAGATGGTCCACCAATGACATTTTTATCATAAGTGTATCCATCCCATGTTTGCCAGTATTTGCTTGATGTTGTGTTATTACTTCTATCACTACTTGCATCAAGTCTGTTATCTATACCAGTTATTTCATCTTTATGATTTTTAATAAGTTCATCTAGGTAATCACTGTAACAATAAATATTTTTATATGTTCCAGTATCACTAGTATAGTCATAACATGTTAAAGAGTCATTTGTATATCCACCCTTATTTTCTTCTTTTTTATTATAGTTTTTAATTTCTTTAATGATTTCTGGTGTAAGTTTGATACTAAATGCTAGTGATGATGAACCATCAGCAGTTTTCTCATTGTTATAAACCATTTCATTAATTTTTTCTATTTCTTTAACTGTTTTATCAGCCTTTTTATTAAGTAAATCTAATTTAGCAATGTTACTTGATGTAATCCAGTTGTAACCATATTTTCTCTTAACTGAGTTGAATTTGGTTGTCGAGATTGTTTTAACGTTTAGGTTAAGTTCTCCTTCATTGATTATACAGTTTATACATTCTGGTACACAATCGGGACATTCTTCCCAGCTGCAGTTGTCGCCAACACAGTCAAATGTACAGTCTGGACAATCATCTGGACGACATGGAGATTTATAGTTACAAGTATACTCTCCAGTATATTCATAGATACCTTTTTCTTTTAGTGCATATGCAACACTTGATGTTTCATTTTTGCCACCAAAATCAAATAGTCTTCCAAGTTTATTTTTAGCATTATAGAACTGACCTAGATTTTCAAGCATTAATTTGTAAATTCCACCTCCAACAGCACGGTTAGATATTGGTAGACCATTTTCAATTTCTTCAAGTTGCAACTTATTTCCTTTGTATCCATCTTTGATAACAATTCGGCCATTGGCTGCTACTTGATAGAAGACACTTGGAGTTATATAGTCTTCTTTTTTTGCAACAGACTTTTTAACAAAGCTTGCTCTGGAAATTTGTCTTACTTCATTTGCACAACCAGTTGTATTACATATTGTAAAGTTTTTGTCTAGAAAAGCTTCTTTATATGACTCACTATAACCATATTCATCCTTTTTGGTATCTTCAACATTACCGTCATAACTTATCTTATCACCAGCTATACAGTTGTATGAAGTATCAGTTGAACCAGTACATATTTCGATAGTATTACTAATTTCAGTTTCACCTTTACCTTCTAGGTATACATAGTCCTTATTTTGTTTTTCAGCCATTTCATAATAGTTTGTGTAAGTTGAATTATCAGCTTTCCGATATTCATTGTAATAATATTTTATCTTTTGGTCAAATTTGTAATCATTAATCCAGCCTGTTGTACATGAGTTATAATCACTAATTATCTTTTTATATTTGTTATACCACGTAGTTAAGTCTTCAGTTGCTTTTTTCTTATCAGCAGCGATTTGGTCATTAACAGCACTTGCGCTACCACTTGAGCAGCTACCGCTACAAGTTCCATCTTCACTAGTTGAACAACTACAACTACAAGATGATGTATAACTAAATGATTTTTCTTCATCTTTTTTAGTTACTCTTCCCTCGTTATCTTCTTCATCGACAGATACGCCAGTGTATGTTCCAGATTTATAGTAGCTTGTTGCCGTACCACAGCAGTCTGAACAATCATCACTACTTTTCATCTCAGCTTTTTCAGCAGCTACTGCTTTTAGATATAGGTCTCTTGCTTCAATCATCTTGTTTTGAGCTTCAATTATATCTTTAATATATTGTTCTTTATTAATACTCTTATCACCATTTGCTGAGCCTTTGCCACCAGTGTAACAATCTTTAGAGCCTTGAACATGACTTGTAAGTTGGAAATATCCTCCACAAACAACGTCTTCTTTAATTGGACTTAATTTGATTTCAGCATAGTCTTCTTTACAGAATGTTTTACAATAACTGTTGTCAACTCCATTATTTACTTGTGTTAATTGATAACTATTACCAGCGTCATCTTTTTTGTCAATTATACACTTTTTGATATCACTTGGAGCTTTTACTTTAGCAACTGCATCATTTTCATCAGTGCTACAAATTGGAGTTTCTAATTCTGTTTGACATGTTTCTTCTCCACATTTAAGTGTTCCTTTAACATAGTCATATTCCATGTCTCCGTCGCCTAGTTTATCTATTATAACAAATCTTTGAGCTTTAGTGTTGTTTGGATTTTTAAGAATTGCTCCTTTATAAGCTTTTGTCGGGTCATAATAATTATATCTTAGTTCATAGCTTACATCTTCACAGTCATCATCTTGAGCTGTTTTACTAACTAAGAACCTTAAAGTGATTGTTCCACTTTTTTTGTTATCTTTCGTTTCTAAATAATCAGCGATATTATCAGCCATTGCTATTTGTTTGTAGTCATTTCCAACTTTAACTTCAATAGCTCCGATAGTTATACCTTTGCCAGCACAATCCGGACAGTAAACATTTAGATTTTTCATATAACCACTAGTTACATCTAAATTTTCAACTTTAATTGTTGCTGTTACATATTCTTCATTTGTACTACCTTTTTTACTTGCTTGATTTAATGTAGCTTTAATACTTGGTACTTGTGAACCATTAACTGCAACATCATTGGCAGCTTTTAGTCCAGCGACAAATAAACTTTGAGCTCCATAAATTACATTATAAGAAATTCCTGATTTAGCATATTCAAATGCAGTGTTTTGATCATACCAGCTATAAGCACTTTTTATTGATTTTTGAATACAAGATTTTACTTTTCCTGGGTCAGTTCCACAGTTTTTCTTAGTTATATTTTTATAATAATTACCATAATATGCCGTCCAACTATTACCTAAACTAACATGAGCCGAAGCTAAGTTTACTCCTCCAGAATATGTTGATGTTCCTCCACCCCATGGTGTTAAACCTAAAGTAAAGGCTCTAAGCGCTATACTTGTTGCGGCATATAAATTATCACCATTTAATGTTGCTGTTGATTTATTAGGAAGAGTAAATGTATAATTTTGATTTTCTTGGCTAAAACCTAATTTTAAAATTTCCATTATACCAGCATCCATAGCTTGAACTATTGGAGCTTTTGATGAGTCTCCTAAAAGTCTATCTACAACATAACCATCTTTTAAGCCTTTCATGTTAGGGTCTAAACAGTAACCTGTATAAGATTTACCATTTTTGGAAGCTGTATAGTGATAAGTCATAATTGAATATTGTTTACCACTATAGCTTAAACCATCAACAGATATTTTTCCATCTTTTGACTTAGTAAAAGATGTTCCTTTGTCAAATGTTTCTGCACCTACATTACACATAAATGTTAGCGCTACTAATAAACTAATAAATACTTTTAAACCTTTTCTCATAAAATACCTCTCCTGCGTTTTTTAATTATTACATATGTTGCTCCGCCTATTGCCACAACCAAGATAACCCCTCCACTAATTAACAATTCTTTATGTTTTGCTAACCAACTTTCTTCTTTATTATCACTCACTTTTTTATTATCAAGCTTACCGTCATATGCACTACTTACTCTCTTATAAAAATCATCATATTCTATTTTGTCATACATAACATATTTTTCACATAAGCTATTATCTTTTAATTTTTCACATATGGAAGTCGTTGAGTAATCATTAAATCTAGGCAATGCTAAATATAATGTTTTCAAAGCTGTACCTTCGCATCCTGTACTACTACTGGCATAAACCTTAATTGTGTATGTTATTAATTCTCCAATTTCATAGCGATTAAAGATTATACTACCATCTTGGGTATTTGCATAAGTGTAAGTTAGTTTTTCATCGTTTTTGTTATTGGTAATTTCAAGATACATATTCTCTGATAGATTTAATATACTAACTTCAATATAATCTTCTTTAGCCACGTAAGTTGCTTCTTCATCTGTTCCTATTATTTCATCAGGAATGCTATACTCATTTGGATCAAGCGTTCTTTCTTTTATTTCATAGTTTGCTTTAACATTGGCAACTTCACTATTTAAACTGGCTCTTTCCTTGTAATCACAGGTCGCGGCATAGACCGGAAGTGTGAAAAGAAAAAGAGATGTTGCTACTGCAAGTTTTTTCATATTAATCATTTTCCGACACCATCCTAGTATTAAGTTTACCATATGACAAAACTTTTTTCAATTCCTAATTGTAGGGCCTTAAGCACAAAAAAAATTACCAACAATTTGTTAGTAATTTTTCAAATAATCTATTTCCATGATGGACCACCTAGTCCATTTTTATTTTGGGTATAATTTGGATAAAGAGTCCAATAGCCAAGTTTATTAGCATCATTTTTATTATTTGATGAATTTCTTTTATCTGCACCAACTATTAAGTCTTTATGATTTTTTACTAAGTCATCAATTAGTTCACTATAGCAGTAGATATTTTTATAAGTTGTACCACTAATAGTTGCATCATAGCATGTTAGTGAGTCATTGCCATACCCACCTTTGTTTTCTTCCTTGCGGTTATAACTTTTAATTTCATTTAAAACTGTAGGCGTAAGTTT
Organism: uncultured Bacilli bacterium; assembly: GCA_934096125.1. Lineage (GTDB taxonomy): Bacteria > Bacillota_I > Bacilli_A > RF39 > UBA660 > Onthocola_B. The sequence goes on along the minus strand of CAKOLB010000009.1, from coordinate 5,829 downwards.
AATACTAAAGGCTAAGTTAGAACTAGTAGTATTTTTGCTACTATCATAAACCATTTCATTATTCTTCTCTATTTCATTAATAGTAATAGAGGCTTTATTAGAAATAACATTTAATTGATTTTGAATTTTTGAGGAATATTTTGATAACTCTGTTTTTGTCAACCAATTATAACCAAAATTTCTTTTAACACTTTTAACATTAGTTAACGATATGTTTTTTACATTTAAATTAAGTTTACTTTCATTTATAATACAGTTTATACAATCAGGTGTACATCCGTCGCCTTCGCATTCAGGAGAATCAGGTATTTCACACACGTAATCTCGCCAATCGTTTGGAGTATCATTATTGCACTCACTTTGGCTTTCATAACTTATTTCAAATTTCTTTGGTGTAAAGTAGACATTTTGATTAACACTACTTTCCTTAGCAAAGAATGGTGTAACATTATCATGATTGTAGTATGTTGTTGTAATAGTTACTTGCCACTTGTTATTTTTCTTAACTGGCTCTGAAACAGTGAATTCAAAGTTAGATGAGTTAAGAGATGATTTTTTAAATGTTTGTTCATCAGGGATATCGACACTTTTGGTGTTGCCATCTGCATCTTCATCATTTTTATACCTCATATTTAAATACTGCCTATAATCCACTAAATTATTGCCAAAATAAGATTTGCTAGTTATTGAAACATTCGTTGCATCACTTGGTAAATCAAACTTAAGTACAGTACTAGTAGTAGTATTTAAAGAACTGCTATCTGTAACATATCCCGTGGAATATAAAACTTTATTATTTTGACAATTGCTTTCATCACCGCCATAGGTTTTCTCTTCATCTAAGTTACTTGTATAATCCTTATAGTTTTGACCATAACAACTTGGTTTACAATCAGGACAATCATCAGGAGTACACAATGATTCGTAATTGCATTTGTAATTTCCATCAAAGCTTCCTTTTTTCTCTAAAGCTTTAGCCACAGTTTTGTCATTGCCCGTTCCATAATCAATAAGTCTTCCAACATTTCCAGTATCATAGTACTCCCCTAAACCAGTAAGCATCATTTTAAATACTCCGGCGCCAACATTTTTAGTAGATACTGGCAGTTTATTTTGCAGTGCTTCTAGTTGAAGTTTGTTGCCTGTATAACCACTTTTGACGGTGATTTTTCCATTAGCCTCTAGTTGATAGAAGGCAGTTGGTGTTTCGTATTCTCTTTCCTTAGTTTGAGTTTTTTTAACAAAACTTGCCTCAGATATGTTTCTTGTATCTTGAATACAGCCAGAAGTATTACAAATTGTATAAATTTTATTTTTGAAGATGCTACCATATTGAGCGTTATACCCATAGTTATCTGGTTTTCCATCAATTGAACCAGCGAAAGTATAGGTATTACCAGTACACTCATATTCATCTGTGGCAGTTCCAGTACAAATGCTGATTGTGTTATCTAAAGTATCAGTTGTTTTACCTTGCAAATACTTAACACTTTTTTCACCCTTATCAGATGCATCTAATAAGTTGTAATAAGTGTAGTGAGCTTCATTGTCTTTCCATAATTCGTTATAATCAAACTCTATTTCTTGGTCGAATTTTAAGTTAGTTTTCCATCCTGTGGTACATGAGTTATACCATTTTATGGCATTCTTATAGTTGGTGTATGCTGTTTCCATGTTATTTTGAGCTTGCCTTTTGAGGTTATCCAAATACTTTTCTAACCTGTCGTATCTACCTGATGAACAACTTCCTGGACAATTCCAAGCATCACGACCGCCATCGCTATCATGGTAATAACTTATTCGTTTATTTTGGGTATATCTGCATTCACCTGTTGAATTATTACACGTAATGTTATAGCCGTATAAAACATCATCTAAATTTGATGAACTACTATAATAACCACTACATCCATAACTTTCACACCAACAACCATCTTCATCACATTCTTCATCATATCCTGTATATTGCCAACTTCTACTTTCAATTGTTGTTAAAGCTGTTTTATATTCTAGATATTCATTGTAGTATTCAATCATTTGCTCTTGATACTTTACTAAATCGGTAGTAAATTGCTCTTTGTCAATACTTGCTTCACCATTGCTAGCAGTTGACATCGTTTTACCAGAAGTATAGCATGATTTAGTTCCTTTAACATTACTAGAAATGCTGAAGTACCGGCCACATACAACATTTGGGACTTTTTCTTGAAATCTAATTTCACTATAATCTTCTTTACAGAAAACTTGACAGTATGGATTGTTAGAGTCAACACCACCATTTTTAGAAGCTAAGTTATAAGTGTTACCTGCAATATCTTTAGCTTTTTTTATTTTGCCATTACTACCTTTTCTGTCTACTATACATTTCTTGATATTACTTGGCTCAGATATTTCTGCCGTTGCATCTGTGCTACTTTCAGTACATGTTGGATTTTTTATTTTTGTTTCACAAACTACTTCTTCTTCAGTTGCACAAGTTAAGTCTCCTTCAACAGTATATGAATTTCCATTATTATTACCAGGTAATGAGGTGATAAAATAGAAAGTTTGGCTTTCACTTTGACTCGTTATTATCCTTCCTCCAGTAAAACCACTGCCAATACTTTTATAATTATATTTAATTATATACTTTCCGTCATCACAAACAGGTCCTTCTTGAAGTTTTTTTGTTACTTTAAACCTTAGTTTAGCTGTTCCATTAAAAGTGTTACCATTTTTATCAAAGTAGTTAGTGGTTAATAGATTTTCTCCAGCATTATAACTGGAAATACCTAGCGTATCCCATCTATTAGTTAATTTATTGTATATTTCTAGGCTGCTTAAGCTATAATTACCTTTACAGTTATCACACACCAACTCATCAAAGTCGATAACACTAGATTTGTCTAGAAAGCTTGCATTAATAGTCAGATGCACGTACTCTTCTGTTGGACTTATTTTTTCCTTACTAATTTCCTTAAATTCCATAGTGCCTGAGCTACTTTTATTTTGAGCTACATTAGAAGCTTTGGTAAGCCCTGCAACAAATAATTGAGATGCTCCGTACAAAATATTGTAAGAAGTTGAATTTAGTTTTCCGTCACTGTAAATGGCTTCACTAGCACTTTTTTGATACCATGTAAAACTTCTATTAACGCTACTTTCAAGACATTTTATCGGATCACTTTGTTTGCACTTTTTTTCTGTTGCTTTAACAGCTCCTTCTGGATAATAATTTGCCCATTTTAATCCCATATTTATATGTGCTGCTGCTAATGGGCCACCTTTTTGATAACTTATTTTCTTTACACTTCTTTGAAATAATCCTAGATCATACGCTCTAAGCGCTATACTTGTTGCTGCATATAAATCAACACCACTAATTGTTGCACAGTAGTCTTTGCCAGGATTAGTTTTTACGCTTTCTGGAGTTCCGCTTTTAACACAGAAACTGTATGAGCTGTTATAATTAGAATAACCCAATTTTAAAATTTCTAATAATCCGGCATCGTGTGGATCATTTTCTCGAAAAACTTCTTCATTATTTAAATAATATGCCGTTATTCTAGATCTAGAATACTGCGGATCCGCACAATATGCAACTTCTGTGGAATTACTATACCACCTCATTGAGGCTGTATATTTATTAATACTTACACCTTTATTATTATTTATATGTAGTCCCGTTTTTATTGCTTTACCATCTGAGTTAATATTAACTATAACCGCCTTTGCAGCAGGACCACTCCCCATACTAAATAACAATAAAATACTTAAAATTACTACTCTTTTTTTCATATAATATTTCTCCTACGTCTAATTATATATATTGTTATTCCACTGATGCTTGCGATAACTAAAATGATAGTGCCACTAATAAAATATACTTTATGTTCGACAACAAAGTTCCATGCCTTTTGATACCACTTAGCTTCTTTCTTAGCAACACTTTCTTTATTTCTTCTGGCAATTTCTGCTTCAGCCTTTTCTAAAAAGTCATTTGTTCCAACATAATCAAAACTGACAAATCTTTGGCATAAGTAATAATCTGGTATTTGATCACACAAAGCATATTCTGATAGCTGATTAAATCTTGGAAGTTTTAAAGTAATGCTTCGAAGAGGTGTATTTTCACAACTAGTGTTGTTACTTGCTAAAACTTCAAAAGTGTAAGTTGCTGGTGTATCTAGACTTTCGTAATTAAATGATATTTTTCCATCTTGACTTTGCTCAAAAGTGTAAGTTACTTCTTCATCACTTTGGCCATTTCGCACCACTAAATAAGTATTTTCCGTTAAATTAAGAATATTTACCTCTATGTATTCAGCGGTTTCTTCATAAGTTGCTTCTTCTTCGGTTCCTAAAACATAATCAGGTAAATCATACTCACTTCGGTCAAGAACTCTCTTTTTTATCTCATAACCTGCCTTAATATTACCAACTTCATTATTAAGCTTGGCTCTTTCTTTGTAATCACAACTCTCAGCGAGAGGACTACCTAAAAAAATAAAACACATTATTAACACCAATAAACTCTTTTTGCATTGCATGTACTTCACCTACCATTTAAAGTTTATCATACCTCTTGCCTATTTTCAATTTTCCTGTTTGTTTTTTTAACTAGTTATGATATCATTTAATTAAGAATTGAGGCTTGAAAAATGAAAAAAACATTAATTGGTATTATAAGTATTTTAGTAATTTTAGGATTATATACTTTTTTAATTAATCCTAGTGGGTTTAAAGTGGTAGAAACGCAGATAAAAAAGGAGGGATTACCTGATGGTTTAACCAATTTAAAAATAATGCAGTTTGGTGATTTACTTATTAGTGATGATAGCGATATAAAAAGGCTTGAGAAAGTAGTAAAAGAGATTAACGATATAAATCCAGAGGTAGTAATATTTAATGGAGATATATTTAATAGCAAAAAAAGTATAAGCCAAGAGAATATAAAAAAGGTAAGTAAGCTTTTTAAGAAAATTGATTGTAAACTATATAAATATGCAGTTATTGGGGATAACGATAGTAAAAATTTAAATGAGTTTTATAAAGTTATGGAAGAAGGAGACTTTAAAGTTCTTGATAATGAATCTGTGTATCTATTTTACAAGGATGTAAAACCGATTAAAATTACTGGTTTATCTAACTTAGATAATGTAAATTCTGCTCTTACTATGCAAGATAATTTAGAGACTGCATTAAATATTGTCGTTTCACACTTTCCTGATTATGTTAGTTATGTTAAAAGTAGTGATGCTGATGTGTTTTTAGCTGGTCACTCACTGCATGGTCAGATAAATGTTCCTTTTGTGGGGGGAGTAATAAAAAAAGAATGGGCCAAAAAATATATTAATAGTTATTATAATGTTGATGGAATAAACCTTTATATAACTGGTGGTATTGGAACGGAAAATGGTCATTTTAGGTTTTTAAATAAACCAGAGATAAACCTTTATAAATTAAGTAAGTAAAAACTCGCGAGCATTTGAACTGAACCCCAAAAGTTGGACAGTTTATAAATAGTTTCTAATTGGAGGATTGTAACCTGTAATTCACAGGAGACAGTCCTTTTAATTTTACTTTAATTCTATCATAATTATAATAATTAATATAGTCATTAATTGCTTTTATTAAATCATCTAATGTTTTATAACTATCTTCTTGGTCATAAAACATTTCTGTTTTTAAGAGTCCAAAAAAATTTTCCATCATGCCATTATCCATACTATTTCCTTTTCTTGACATACTTTGTTTTATACCTTTATTTTTTAATTCTAATGTAATTCTACGATAACCATATCTTTCTTTATTATTAATAAATATTTCTTTTATTTTATCTATAATTTC
>CAKOLB010000008.1 GCA_934096125.1 uncultured Bacilli bacterium | reverse complement strand
GAACAAGGTATTCAAGGGCCTGCTGGACCTACTGGGGCTCAAGGCGAACAAGGTATTCAAGGACCTACTGGACCTACCGGACCTCAAGGTGAACAAGGTATTCAAGGACCTGCTGGACCTACTGGGACTGCTGGAGCTGACGGAGAAACACCAACTCTAACAATCGGAACCGTTACTACCGGAGCTCCTGGTTCAGAGGCTAATGCTTCAATAACAGGCACAGCACCAAATTATATCTTAAACTTAACCATCCCACAGGGACCTACTGGACCTACTGGATCAACAGGTTAAAATTAATGCACTTTTATTTATAATGTATTATATTGACAAGAAGTTAAATATATTTTAATAAGAAAAGCTTTAGAACAAGTAGCAGATGCGAACTATAAATGATCTTGATAATAAATCTTTGGGAAATTCTATCAATTGATAAAATTTCCTTTTTATTTTTGAAGAGAGTAGTTACCTATACCACATTAACAACAAAGGATTAACATTCAATCATGAAAATGAACTAAATTTGTTTTCCAAAGATATAAATCACATAAAATCGATAATATTTAAAAATTAAAAATTAAAACTAAATAAGTACATATAAAAAAAAGCCAAATAACATAAGACATAAATTATTTTGACCAATCGATGGAAGTAAGACCTTTACTTTCTAAGAAAGCATTAGTTTTAGAAAAAGGCTTGCTACCAAAAAAACCTGAATAAGCAGAAAATGGAGATGGATGAGGACTAGTAATAATATAATGATTAGGATTAGTAATTAGCTTTACTTTTTCTTTGGCAAAATTCCCCCATAAAATAAAAACAACAGATGTTTTTTTTGTATTAAGCACTTTAATTATATAATCAGTTAATGGCTCCCATCCTAAGTTACGATGACTTGCTGCTTTATCTTTTTCTACCGTTAAAACAGCATTAAGAAGAAGTACTCCTTGCTTTGCCCAACCCGTTAAATCACCGTTATCTTTAGGCTTAATACCTAAATCACTTTCCAGCTCTTTATAAATATTTTGAAGTGATGGCGGAATTTTTATCCCTTTCTGCACAGAAAATGAGAGGCCATGTGCTTCCCCCACACCATGATACGGGTCTTGCCCTACAATAACAACTTTGGTACTTTCAAAGCTAGTTAGCTTCAAAGCATTAAAAATATAATCTTTTGGCGGATATATTTCCTTTTTATCATACTCATTTAAAATTTTATTATAAAAATTCTTAAAGCCAGCGCTATGCCAAATAACGCTTAATTCTGTATCCCAGTCATTACCTATCATTTCAAAGCCTCCCGGCAAGCATGAATAACTTCTTCCAAAGTATCAGTAGAAATCAAAAAACAATTTTTATGACAAAACTTCACATATGATGGTAAGTTTTCTGTCCATGCTTTAGGAAATGGTTTTTTAAGCTCTGTCGTCTCAGGAGAAACTGGAACTCCTTGCGCGCAAAAACAACCTCTATTTGATGGATATATAACATATATTGTTTCTTTAAATGGCAATAAATCTTGAAAAAATAAATGTTTATCAAAAACTAAAACTCTTTTATCGTTCGTTTCTTCATATACTTTTTCAACTATTTTAAGTTCTTTTTCTCGCATTTGTTCTTTTTTTATTTCTTTAGCAAGTATTACTTTAGCAAACTCTACTGCTTCCCAAAAACATTTATCAGCATCACTATAATCAAAAGGATTAAAAAGACTAATAGCATAAGCAAGACTATTTTGAGCACCTGTGTTATCAGAATAATCAAGTTCTTCAATTAGTCTTTTATCCACTTTTTCATAAACATATTTACCATACATTTCTTCGCCAAACTCTCGCCAAAGTTTTCCAAAAGAAGCATATGGCTTACCATTTTCCCGTACATCTTTCCCAATCATATGGTGGTCAAATTTTCCCCCACCAATGTCATAAATAATACCATCGTTACAATCAACTATATGATTTACTCTTTTAATTTCAAAATTTGGATTAATACTCAAAAGAAAAGCAGTACTAAAAACATCATCTGCATGAAACTTTCCTGCATGAGTATAACCATATTTTAATTTTTTGACATCACTTATTTTCAAATTATTCACCTACTTATGATATGTTTCATTATTATTTATTTTACAAGATCGATATATTTGCTCAAGTAGTATCCCCCGAAAAAGTCCATGCGGAAATGTTAAAGATGAAAAACTAATAATTTCATCGCAAAGACTTATAATATCTGTTGAAAGTCCATTTGAACCTCCAATAATAAAGGTAATATTACTGTTACTTGGAAGGGTTCTAAATATCATTTGCGAAAACTCGATACTATTTAAAGATTTTCCTCTTAAATCTAAAGCTATATTATAATCACTTCTTTTTATATTTTTCTTTAGCGTTTCTATCTCTTTATCATATCTGTGATTATCTTTAAGCTCTATAATTTCTAACTTAATATATTTATTTATTCTTTTTTTATAATCACTGATTAACTCTTCTAAATAACTTTCTTTAATTTTACCTACACAAAGTATCTTAATCATTACATCACTTCCGTAATTTCATTTTGTCTTGCACAAACTATATCTTTAAAATCTACATTATAATCACTAAAAGTATTATTTACGGTTTCAAGTGCTAAGCTTTCTAAATTGTTTGTTTCACTCAAATGAATTAATACTATTTTTTTAGTCTTTGGCCCTACTAATTTTGTTAAGTAAAAGGCACATGATTGATTAGATAAGTGTCCTTCATCTGATAACACCCGTTTCTTTAGCCATGCTGGATAAGGGCCATGTTGTAACATTTCAATATCATGATTACTTTCAAACAGATAATAATCTAGATTAGAAAGCATTTTAAAATATTTGTTATTAACATAGCCAGTATCAGTTACATAAGCCATTTTTTCACCCCCAGCATTAATTATAAAGTTTCGAGAATCTGGAGCATCGTGACTAGATTTAAAAGATGTTATATCGATGCCATCTAAAAAGAGATTGTCTTCAAAACTTACCACATGGGAATAATCACTTATATCATCAATGGAAGCAAAAAGCTTAGGACTAACCAGCAATTTAGCCCCAGTTTTCTTAAGTAGTACTTTCAAAGCACTTACATGATCTTTATGATTATGACTTATAAGAACATAATCAAGACTTTTTATATCTTCCCCTATTTTCATAAGTGCTTCTTCAATATACTTACAGTTTCTTCCAGCATCTAGTAAAAATCTTTTCTCTCCTGCTTTTACAAAAGTACAATTTCCTTTTGATCCACTAGAGAGTACTGCAATTTTCATCATTTTAACTTAATATAATTTAGGGGATTTTGGAATTGATATGCACCATGAAATGGCCAACCTACACTAACACCAAAGTGAAGATGTACACCAAATGCTAAACCAGATTGCCCCATTTCACCAATGGTTTGACCTTTACTTACCGTTTGACCAACACTTACTTTAGGTTGATATAAATGTGCATATTGTGTATATAGATTATTACCTTGATCAATTATAATGAAATTACCATCTGTACTTCGATAACTTACCTCTACTACTGTACCATCAGCCACTGCATACACTGGTGATCTAAATCCTGTTCCAGAAATATCTACACCTGAATGCATTTTATGACTTCTCCATCCAAACGGACTAGTAAGCATAAATGGATAATTTGTTGGATATCCCCAACCAGAAACAGATACATAATTACCACTAACACTAGGTCTTGTAATTTTTCTACCAACAGTAACTTGTTCTTTAACCATTTCTCTAATGACTTCCCGAGAAATAATATTTACTTCACTTGACTGATTACCATTAACAACTTCATAAGAGTCATGAACAAGTGTAAGCTCACTTACCCCACTACGAGTAACTTCTGAGTAATCACTAGGCTTCGTATTATCAACAACAGTCTCTGAACTATACGGAGTTTCATTTTCATTAATTTCATAAACATTATACTTTAAGGTAATAACCGGATTAATCAAGGTAACATTAACATCTGTTCCCACTGTCAAAAGTGCATCTTCACTTTTATACTTTGGATTAGCTATCAAAAATTCCTGTGAATTAATCTGATTATCTTCACTTATAGAAGAGATGGTATCACCAAGTTCAACTTTATAAGTATCCATCACTGCATCAGGACCAAATAGTAAATATTGACTAAGCTCATCACTATCAGTATATATCTTATTTTTAACGTTTATAAATCCTTCTTTAATAGTAATAGTTTCATTAAAATACATATTACTTATTATCGAACCAATCTCGGAAATACTTCTTATTCCATTTACATAATTATTATATTGTTCCTCACTTATAAAAGACATAACAAAATTATTTATCGCATCATCCCATACTTTTCTTGATGTTACATTTATTACTAAATTATCTTTTTTATCAGGGACTTTAATTGTTACAATATAACCCTTAATAGTAAAATCATCCGACTTATCCATTTTATTATATAGTTCATCTGCAGTTAAAAAGTTATCATCAAAAGTCGTTGTTTTAACTATATCCAGTCCATCAGGTGGATACACATAACTAACACTATATTCTTCTTTAATATTTTTTTGCTCATTATTTATGATATTATATAAGTCATCTTTATTTTCCAAAAAGCCTAAACTTTTCCCATTTAAATAAACTTCATAAACATCATAAGCACTTGCATAATCAGTTTTATAAATAACGCTTACAAAATATAAAACAACAATTATTAAAGATAATAACACTGATGTTATAATACTTTTTCTATCCATTATTTTCTCCATTTCCTTTTAATTGACTCTTAAAACTAAGCATACTAAGTTCAAAAAGTAAGTTAACTGTTCCCAGTCCCCCTTTTCTATGCTTAGCAATAATAAGTTCTGCAGGCACTATTTTTTGATTAAAATCTTTTGCTTTTTCATAATAATCTTTTCTATTTATAAATAGGACCATATCCGCATCTTGTTCCAAAGACCCAGATTCCCGCAAATCGGCCAGCATTGGTTGATTACTTTCACGTTTTTCAGCACTTCTTGATAATTGTGACAAAGCAATAACTGGTACATCTAACTCTAGTGCCATCGTTTTCAGTGACCGAGATATTTCTGACACTTCCACTTGTCTGGATTCCACTCTTCTTGCTCCTGAGCTAACAAGTTGCAAATAGTCAATTACAACAAGACCAAGCCCCTCTGTAGAACTTGCAAGTCTCCGACATTTAGCCCTGATTTCTTGCGCAGTAACTCCAGCATTATCTTCAATATAAATATTGGTATCAGATAATTGCGACAAAGCCTCATTATATCTTTTCCAGTCTTTTTCCAGCATATTTCCTGTCTGTAATTTATAAGAATCTATTTGGCCAACTGAAGATATCATTCTGTTAATTAACATTTCCGCTGACATTTCAAGATTGAATATAGCAACAGCTTTTTTCGTGTGCATCGCAGCATAAGAGGCTATATTTAATGCAAGAGCAGTCTTTCCCATCCCTGGACGAGCAGCCAAAATAATCATTTCTCCCCCTTGCAAACCAGTAGTTATCTTATCAAAATCTGGAAACCCAGTTTCAATGCCCGTAATAGACCTTTTATTCTTCGCAAGTTCTTCTAGTTTCGCTTGAGCTCTTCTCAAAATCTCTGAAATTGGCACAAAATCACCAGTACTTCGCGCCCTTACTACATTCAAAATATTCTTTTCAGCATTATCAAGTAAACTATTAACATCTTCTTCTTCATAAGTTTTACTTATTATCTCACTAGCAGTATCAATCAAATTTCTTCGCACAGAAAAATCTTTTACTATTTTAATATAGAAATCTAAATTTGCACTCGTCACAACAGAATCAATCACATCAGCAATATAATCAAGTCCAACAGCATTTAGTCTTTTATCTTTATCTAGTTCATTTTTAAGTGTTGTAATATCAATCGGCACTTTACTCTCATGCAAATTCTTAATCGCTGTAAAGATATATTTGTTTCTCTCATCACTAAACATATCCACAGTAACTTCTTCAACAATCTTACTTACCTCTAAATTATTTAAGAAAGCAACACCTAAAACACTCATTTCCGCATCTAAATTCTGCGGCATTGCTCTAGCCATAAATCCTCCCTATTTTGTTAGCTCTACAAATACATTAAAACTAACCTTTTTATGTAGATTAATTTCTACCATAGTTCTTCCCAAACTACTTATACTATCATTTATTTTAATACATTTTTTATCAATATCATACCCCATACTTTTAAGCTTATCTTGTATTTGTTTACTAGAAATACTTCCAAATACTCGGTCATCTTTCCCAGTTTTAACTTTAAATGTTAACACTTTATTTTCTAACACTTTCTTTATTTCATTTAAAGAATCCACAAGCTCATCTTCTTTATTCTTTTTTTCTTTTAATTCACTTTCTAAAACTTCTTTACTCTTCTTTGTATATAAAACTGCTAAATTATTTTTTATCAAATAATTATTCGCATAGCCATCACTTACTTCAATAACACTATTCTTTTTACCTTTTCCTTTAACATCAGTTAATAATATTACTTTCATTTTTCTCACCTCTAAGTTCTACTATTATAACATTAAACTTTAAAAACGAAAATATATAAATGGATTATAACTAGAAACAACCATAGATATAATTGATACAAGAAAGAGGATAATTAAAACTGGCATTTTTTCGGTAAATTTTGAAAAAACCGGTGTAACTAGCAAAACAGCAATAATAAAGATTACAACATTTTTAACTGTTAATAACTGATGAGTTATAAACACATCTAAATTTCCAAGACCATTTAGACCCACTAAATTACTTAAGGCAATACCTAAAGAGTTTAAATCGGTAAAATAAAATATCATAAAACCAACAATTACCAAAATCATCGTATAAACATGAGATATCACTTTACTATTCTTTAAAAAACTAAGCCAAAAACTTTTTTCCAAAATTAAAATTACAAAGAAATACAAGCCCCATAAAAGAAAATTCCAACTAGCTCCATGCCAAAGGCCTGTTAATGACCACACCACAAAAAGGTTAAGAATATATCTTTTCTTTGATACTCTATTTCCTCCCATGGGAATATAAACATAATCCCGGAAAAATGATGATAAAGAAATATGCCACCGGCGCCAAAAATCGGTAATAGACCTAGCTATATATGGATAATTGAAGTTTTCTAAATAATGAAAACCAATCATTCTTCCAATACCTATGGCCATGTCACTATAACCAGAAAAATCAAAATATATTTGCAAAGTAAAACATACCGCTGCAATCAAAGTTCCAATAAAACCTAGACTAGCTATATCCCCAGCATAAAGTGTATCACAAATAAGAGCCATGTTATTCGCAAGAAGCACTTTTTTAAAAAGCCCTACAATAAATTTTTTACATCCAGCCCCAAAGTCTTCCCAAGTCTCTTTTCTATTTTCCAGTTCTTCATTAACAGTGCTATAGCGAACAATTGGCCCTGCAATCAACTGAGGAAATGCACTAACATAACAACCAAGATTTAAAAGACTTTTTTGCACTGGCACTTTATTTTTATAAACATCAATAACATAAGTTAAAATTTGAAAAGTGTAAAACGAAATACCAATCGGCAAACTGACCTCTAAAAATTTAACATTAAATCCAAACCAATTATTTATATTACTTAAGAAAAAATCAAAATATTTAAAATAAAACAATAACCCTAAATTAAATAAAACACTAATACCTAAATATAACTTACTTTTACTACTACTGTCTATCATTAAAGCTAAATAATAATTAACTAAAATAGATGCCAGCATTAAAAATACATATATCGGCTCTCCATACCCATAAAAAAGAAGCGAAAACAAAAGTAAAACAATATTTCTCGTCTTCCTTTTCTTAGGAATAAAATAACAAAGCAAAAACAAAGGAAAAAAGCCAAACAAAAATATTATACTAGAAAAAACCATTATTTAAGCCTCCCATAAAAATCATAATCATATTGATCAAAAATTGTTGAGCCACCCTCATACAAAAATAATACTTTTGAAATTTCATTCTTTTTCATATATCCCATTATATCAAACTTTTTATCTTTATATTCATCATATCTTAAATTGATAACATGTGTTTCCGAAAAAGAATCTGCCACTAAATAATCTATTTGCCAAGCATAAGAATCACTCATAATAAGTAGTTTATCTTGACTATCATTTGCACATTTATAAACTACATTACCATACTGACCATTAAAATATTGAACATAATAATCATAAAATTTTTGCGCTCTATCTAGTCTTATATACCGTGGTTTAAATTCCTTTAAAGCTTTCCCACCATTAACTGACACATCACAAGTATTTTCTTTTGTAACATCCAAAATATAATCAAAAGTCTGGTCATTTAAAGCTGTCTTTGCCATTGAACCATAATATTTTCTTTCTTTATGCACTGTTACCTTTAAATCATTTAAAGGCTCTTTCCCAAGCATATCCATAATATCCTCATAACCATTCAAAGCCCCATAAATATTCCAGTGATGGTCAGTCTTATAAAAATACCTTTGATAATCCTGAACATTTTGAACATCCATCACCCGCACCCTAATATCTTTATCAAGCTTATTTGTAAACTCTTGCACATAAGAATTTAAATTATTCTTTGGAAGTACTGTCAGTTCATATCTAGTAGGCACATATAGATAAACATCTACACCTTTTTTAGAAAGTTCATTAAAAAATGTAACTTGCTTATCTAATCTTTTAGAAAGCTCATTATCACTATACTTATTTTTTATATAATAAAAATTATCTCTCTGATTATAAAAAACATATTCATCATCACTATTCTTTTTTAGTGGAACATCTTGATAAAATAATTTATTTATATCATAATTTAATTTTTGACAAAATGTATTAATGCTTGCATAAAAAGGAAAAGAATTAGTAACCTTATTTTCCACTGCCATAACTATATTTCCTAGTTTATTTTCTATTTTCACCAGCATATTTACTTCTTCTTTATTTTGATACACTCCATAATTATCCCTAACTTCTTCTTTTACTTTTAAAACTAACAAAGAAAAGTTAAACACAACTCCTAAAAAGCCAACAAACAAAATTACAACAAATATTACTCCTAACTTTTTATCCTGTTTCATATCATTTCTCCTATATATATAATACCATAATTAAGGACATATAAAAAGCAAGTTTATCACTTCTTCTTATTTTACATAAGGTATTAAAGCCATAAATCTTGCATATTTAATTTGTTGAGCAATATGTCTTTGATGTTTTGAACAAGCTCCACTCATTCTTCTTGAAGCAATTTTTCCTTTATCTGTAATATATTTATTGATAATCATAACATCTTTATAATCAACACTTTTTCCAGCGCACATTTGACATATTTTCTTTTTCTTACGATAAAATTCTGCCACTTTACTTATCCTCCTTTTTAAAATGGTAAATCATCACTACTTAAAGTAAATTCTTCTCCAAAGTCTTTATAAGGGTCTTCGGTAATATCACTAGCAGGAGCACTAGCACTTGCATCCGGACTATAAGCACTTGAATTACTTACTGGAGCACTATGTGCATCTCCATTATCATTTCTACTACCTAAAAACTCAAGTTGATCAATCACCACATCAGTTGTATATCTTTTCGTCCCATCTTGGGCATCATAACTACTGTTTCTAATTCTTCCTTGACAAAGTACTAAACTTCCTTTACGGCAATATTTATTAATTGTTGTAGCTAATCTATTAAAAGCCACACAATTTATAAATTCAACATCTCTTTCTCCATTACGGCTAACAAATTCACCTTGACAAGCCAAAGAAAAACGAGATATCTCCATATTACTTTGGGTCATTCTTGACTCTGGGTCTCTAGTAAATCTACCAGTTAATATTACTTTGTTCATAATTATTCTCCTTCAATTTTAATAATTAAATGTCTTAATACATTTTCATTAATAGAAACTTTACGGTCAAATTCAGAAATAGTCTCATGATTAGCTTCTACAGTCATAACATAGTAATATCCACTTATTTCTTTCTTAATTGGATAAGCTAATTTTTTTCTACCCATTTCTTTGAATTCGATAACCTTTGATGGTTTATTATTTATAAGCTTTTGTAAATCCTCAGAAGTCTTTTTTATCATATCTTCATCCATAGTAGCTTTAACAATAAACATAATTTCATACTTAGTCATCAACATTCACCTCCTTACGGTCTATTTCGGCTTCTAATGAAGCAAGGAGAAGTTCTCTTCCTCGCAAGTATTATAACAAATATACTACCCCACTTCAAGGGAAAATAACGAAAAAAAAGGATTAAATTGATAACCCTTAATTTAAAGAATTGGCACTTGCCATAGTAACCTTTGTCCCCGCAATCATATCATGAATACCTCTATTATCACTTTTAAAGACAATAAAGAAAATATTTATCATATAAAGTAGTGACTCCATTAAACTTATGATATAAACAGCATAGTAAAAAGGTTTTCCACTTGTAACGTAAACAAGTATAATCGTACTTAGCAAAAAGATTATATTATTTAAAATCACACATCTAACTAAATAATTGCCAAAATGAAGATTTTTATCTTTATTACTAACCACTTTAATATTCATCATCTTTTTCCCTAAAGTTTGCCCTTTCATAAGCATTTGTAGTACTCCAAAATAAAGCACCAAGATAACTATAGAAAGTCCATTATTTACAGTTCGATATTTATATAAATCATAATTTAAATTAATAAGTTCATCTTTACTTACGTCACTTTCTTTTTTTACAAGCTCAGAATACTCATCATAAGTACTTTGATACTTATCATAATATGGGTCTATAGAAAATACCGACGTTAAAATCACCAAAACTAAAGAGACAATAACAATATCAATTGCAAATGCTACAATTCTTTTAATGCTTATATCCATTGTTACCTCTAATTATCCTCTTTTCCAAATATTGATAAAAGATGTAAGAAAATATTAATAAAATCTAAGTATAATTGAAGTGCGCCATAAATAGCTAAATTATCCTCAGGTAACCCAGAACCTTCCAATCTTTTAATATTTTGGACATCATATGCAGTTATACCTAAAAATAGTAAAATGCACACTATAGAAATTATTAACTCTAACATTGTATTATTTAAGAATATATTAATAATTGAGACAATTATAACAGCCACTAAAGCTACCATAGCATAAAATCCAACTTTTGATAAATCAGCATTAGTTGTATAACCGACAAATGCCATAACCCCAAAAATAATCGCTGCTACTAAGAAAACCATCATAATTGAAGTCATATCATAAACAACAAAGATTGATGAAAATGTTAGTCCACTAACAAAGGAATATAAAAGAAAAAATATCTTCGCCCATGTTGGACTCATTTTCATAATAAACGCTGACAATACGATAACTAAAATAAATTCCAATACAATGAATACCCAAACCATTGAACTAAAAACATTAGATAACATTGTATCGCTACAAGATACACCATATCCTGTTACAAATGTTACAAGTAAGCCAATACACATCCATAAAAATGATTTACTAAGCATTTTATTATCTTCCAAAATTTCATTTCTCCTTCCTTATACATTAAATCGGAAATAACATATATCTCCGTCTTCCATTATATACTCTTTTCCAACAACTTGCAAACGTCCCGCAGCCTTAACAGCTTGTTCATCGCCAAGATTGTGTAAATCATCAAAAGCCATAACTTCCGCTCTAATAAATCCGCGCTCAAAATCACTATGAATAATTCCTGCACACTTTGGTGCTTTCATTCCTTTAACAAATGTCCAAGCCCGAACTTCATCAGCACCTGCCGTAAAAAATGTTCCAAGTCCTAGTAAACTATACGTTGCAAGTATCAATTTATCAAGCCCACTTGACTTTATACCTATATCTTCCATAAATACTTGTTTTTCTATAGTATCAAGCTTTGATAACTCTTCCTCTAATTTACTGCACATAACTATTACGCCAAATCCTTCCGAAGAAGCATATTCTTTAACCCGTTTACTATAATCATTATCTTGCACTGCGGCATCTTCTTCATTAACATTAGCAACATATATAATTGGTTTAATAGTTAAAAAACTAAAGTTTTTAAGTAGTACTTCTTCATCTTCAGTAAACTGTAATCTCCGTAGTGGTACATTTGCTTCCAAACTAGCTTGACACTTTCTTAGAACATCAACTTCCGCCATCATCTCTTTATCTTTAGTAGCAATCGCCTTTTTACTTATCTTCTCTAGTCTCTTATTTACGACATCTAAATCTGCTAAAACAAGCTCTATATTAATAAGTTCTATATCACTTATCGGGTCTACTTTTCCAGTCACATGTGTAATATTAGCATCACTAAAGCATCTTACTACTTCCACAATTGCATCTACTTCTCTTATATGGGATAAAAACTTATTACCAAGTCCCTCTCCACTTGATGCCCCTGGAGCAAGTCCTGCAATATCAATAAACTCAAATGTTGTGGGAACTAAAGACTTTGGCATATAAAGTTCATTTAAAAAATCTATTCTCTTATCCGGTACTACAACTGTCCCTACATTTGGTTCTATTGTTGCAAACGGATAATTCGCAGCTAAAATATTTTGATTAGTAATTGCATTAAACAAAGTTGACTTTCCCACATTTGGAAGTCCAACAATACCAGCTTTCAAACTCATAAATTAAATCCCCCCTAAAGTCCAACAACTGAACCAACTCCAAGAGGAAACTTAAGTATAAACCAAGCAATAATAAATGCTAAATATATAAGTCCCGTTATAAGCGCATACACTGCTTGATATTTAATTGCTCCTCCAAGAGAAACTGTTTCATCGCTACTATAATTTTCTAAATAAGCAAGATATATAACAAAATAAGCAAATATTGGTGTTAAGCCAAGAGTTACACTAGACCCAAGCCGAAACACAAGCTCAGTAAACTCAGGTGTAATACCCACATTCATTAAAATTGGCACTACCCCAGAAACAATATTCCAACTATTTAAAACATTTGGAAGCAGCAAAGTAATAACAATACTACTTGCAAATAATAAAAGTAGCAAAGGAAGTCCTGCAAAAGTAGAACTTTGCATTACATTAGTTAATGCACCAGCCACAGTTGGCCCAATATTTGAATGTTTAAAAATATTGATAAATGTTGAAGCCGCAAATATCATAACCAAAATTTTGCCAATTCCATTAAGAGATGAACCTATCGCTTCAATAAAATCTTTATTATTTTTAATCGTTCTAGCCCCAATTCCATAACAAAGGCCTAAAATAACGAAGAACACAGCTACAACAAACACAAACCCATTACTGAAAAATGAATTATAACTAAATAATTTATCAATATAAAGCTTCTGTGTATAATCAAGTAAATTACCCGAAAAAGGAAGTCCTGGAATAATATTATAAATAAAGATTATAAGATAAATAAATCCCCCTAAAAAAGCAAATAATAATCCTCTCATCTTTCTTCTTGTTAATACAAGTTCTTCTTGAACATCCTCTTCCAAAAACTCATACTTAGGCACCTTTTTAGCAACATAATTTTCTGTTATACTTGTTATAGCTAAGGCAAGTATTATAATAAGGATTACATTTACAAGCACAAAAGCAAAAGAAGATATACTATAGTTTCCCACTAAAATATGAGCATTATTCAAAGTCATAGTAAGTAAACTAGAATCATAACTTGTCAAAAACAAACTAAGCGCACTACCACATGTTAAAGCTGCAAATGTTGCAACTATCCCAATAATTGGACTTCTCTTTCCATAAAGAAAAAGTAGTGCTCCAAGCGGAACAAATACAATATATGACAAATCCCCAATAATACTTGCTAAAATACATACAAGTACCAAAACAAAGGTAACAGTTGTTTTCTTAGCTTTCTTTGTCATCAAAGTTATAATAGTTTTCAAAAAACCACTTTTAACCATGATACCAATCCCCAAAAGGATTATAATCAAGTGAATAAGCGGTGCAAAATTTGCAAAATTATTAACAGTCGTTGTAAAAATATATTTAAGTCCACTTAAACTAAACAAAGAATTAACTGCTTCAGTTGTAACCTGAAAATCTCCAGTTATACTTGAGACTTGATTAAATGTTGATTGAACGTTAAAAAAACTAAGTATTCCACTAAGTAAAATAGTAGCAAAACTTAAAACAAGCAAAAACATAACTGGATGAAGCATCCCTTTCTTTCTAGTTTGAAGCCTTTTCATTTACAATCACCCTCTTTAGCTTACGTATAAATTCCAGCCGGTCCATCATAACTTCTCGACCACAATTTTCGCACTTAATCTTGACATCCGCACCATTTCTTGTAATAAGCCACAAATTACTCTTACAAGCATGCTCTTTTTTCATCACAACCTGATCTCCCAAATTAAAATCTTTATTCATTATTCATCCCCAACTTTAATATTCATCTTCGTAAGTATCTCTTCCAGTTCATCCATACCATCAAAAAATATCTCTATTTTCTTCTTATTAACTCGTACCTTAGTATCTAAATTATCCATAATTATATTTTCATACATCCGATATTTATGACTATACTCACTACTACTTTTACTTTTCACTTTATTACTACTTACTTTATCATCTTGCGTAATTCTTTCCAGTTCTCTAACACTTAAGTTATCTGTAATACACTTCTTAGCAAGTTCTGTTACCTTTTCTTCATCATCTATTTTACTTAAAACCCTTGCATGTGACATACTAAGTGTATTTTTCTCAACATATTTTTTAACATCATCAGGAAGTTTCAAAAGCCCCAGCATATTCGTAACATAACTACGGCTTTTTCCAAATTTATTACCAAATTCTTCTTGTGTATATCCCTTTAGTTTTATTATATTACTTATACTTGATGCTTCATCAATTGGATTTAAATCTTCTCTTTGAATATTTTCTATCAAAGCAATTTCCATCATTTCTTCATCATCAAAGTTTTTAATAATCGCTGGAATAGTCTTAAGCCCCGCAAGCTTCGATGCTTTAGTTCTTCGTTCTCCAGCAACAAGTTCATAACCCTTAATACTTTTTTTAACTATGATAGGTTGTACAACCCCATATTCTTTGATAGACTTTGCAAGTTCATTTAAACTCTCTGTGTCAAATGTTTTCCGTGGTTGATAAGGATTGCTTCTAATTTCATCTATATTAATTTCTGTTACATCATTTTTACTTTCCTCAATAACATCATTTTCAAAGTTTTCAAAATCAATAACATTATTAGAAAATAGTTGCTCTAGTCCTTTTCCAAGTGCTTTTTTCTTATTCTCCATCTCTACTAATCACTTCCTTTGCTAAATTAGCATAAGCTTCTGTAGCTCTACTTGTTGGATCATATTCATTTATAGGTTTCCCATGACTTGGCGCTTCAACCAATCTAACAAGTCTAGGTATTATCGTATTAAATACTTTATCTTTAAAATATTTTCTTATCTCTTCAATAACTTCTAAACCTATATTAGTACGACCATCAAGCATTGTAAGTAGCACTCCTTCTACTCGCAGACTAGAATTCATACTATTTTGAACCATAATAATAGAATTTAAAAGCTGCGTAATACCTTCCAAAGCAAAATATTCACATTGCACTGGAATAATAACACTATCACTTGCCACCAAAGCATTCATTGTTCCAAGCCCTAGTGATGGTTGACAGTCAATAATGATATAATCATAATTCTCTTTTATTTCATCAATCTTCAATTTCAACTGCATATTTTGCAAAAATTCTTTATCCTCGAGCATTTTCTTCACAAATTCCACATCAACGCCAGCTAAATTAATTGTTGATGGGATTATAGAAAGATTTTGAAACTTTGTCTTCTTAATTGCCTTCTTAACTTCACACTTCCCTGTAATTAGTTCATAAATATCATTCTTAAAATCATTGGAATTAAGTCCAAGTCCAGTGGTCGCATTACTTTGAGGATCCATATCTATTAATAACACTCGTTTTCCAAGCTTCCCTAAAGCAGCAGAAAGATTAATACTCGTAGTAGTCTTACCAACTCCTCCTTTTTGATTAACAAGTGATATAACTTTAGCCATAACCAGCACCTCTTCTATACAACTTTCGTACTACTCTATTTTAACATATAATTTCTTATAATTAAAATATTTTTTATATATTTATAGCAAATTAAAAAAATCACACTATTCCTAGCATGATTAATTATCAATAGTTTTCCACCCTGTTGTTCCACATTTGGTACAGATCTTCGGTGCCAAAACCTTTTTTCCTTTCGGAAGTTCCATATCCGTATCAATTTTACTACAAAGAATGCCACTTTCTTCATCGATATAAGCAACTCCAAACTTTGCATCCTTACAACAATCACAATTTTCGTTTTTCATATATTCCCTCCATAATTATTATGGATTAGAAAAATTTTTTTATACTACCGACTTTGCCCTCTTGATATATATCGGTTGTTATCATCAATTATAAACTCTTGATAGTCAGAAAAAGCAATATAAGGAACAAGAAATTCACCATTTTCTGAAACTTTTACACCCTCTGGTATTACAACATCACCATCAACTATATCCCATCCATTAAGCTGGGCATAAGATAATAGATCATCTTTTTCATATGTATAATACTCAAAATGATGAGCAGTTGGCGCATCAAATATATACTTTCTTGGATTTTTATTATACTTAGGATTTACATAATAAGGTGCAGATTTTAATGTTTTCATTCGCATATTAAACGTATTATCTTCATTTTCTTCTAATCCCACTGCAGCAAACCAATTACTATTTAAATTATCAAAATTTAGATAATAAGAAACTAATAAATCATCTTCAGCTTTTTTACCATATTTAGCTTCATAAAACGCGGAAATTTCTTCAATAATCTTTCTTTGTAAATCTTCCTGTAATTCGCTACCACGTTCTTTAGATAGTTCCATTTGGCCATAACTATAAGTATCATCCAAAAATGTATCTATCATATTTTTATCAAGTACAATCTTTTCAAGTTCAGCAACAACATAATCCATTGAGTTTTCGGTATATATTTTCTCAACCACTTCAGTACCTACAATTTCCATAAGTGTATGTATCACAGGAACTAAAAACTCATTATAACTAGATTGATCGTACCCCTCATGTTTATTTTGAACTCCAAAAAATTCATTAGTATAAATAGTATTTATCCCTTCCATAAAGAATGAAGATGGAGAAACTTTTGATGCATTAAAATTACTTGATAAAAACTCGATAAAATGAGAATATTCATGATTTAAAACTCCTTCCGAAGACACTTCAAAATTTGAGGCATTATATATATCAATAACATCATCATATACCAAGGTACCATTTTCAAAATAAGACTTATCACTATACGTCCCTTCTATAAATCCATTACTTTCTGGATGATAAATAATTTTTAAATCAGCAAATCTTTTCAAATCTTCTTCATTTAAAGATAATTTTGCATATGATAGAAATTCTTTGTTAGAGAAGAAAAACTCCTTTTCCGCATCTGTTAAATATGGATTTGCATCTAAATAATGCTTTATTTTATTAAGTCTTTCTTCTCCTAATATATTTGGTAAACTTTTATACATATCTGCATAGTCAGACACATTTCCTATTTTAATATCACTATCCAAATTTTCTTCATTATCATATCCACCTTCAAATTCATCCAAAAAATTATCAGGAGCCATATTTGCATCTTCAAATATATCACCAGTAGCTAACGCTTCATTATCCAAAGCTTCATCTGCTACGTTACTTAAATCAGACAGAAGACTATCACTATCAACCATTTCATCAGTTAACTGTACTTTAGTTAAATCAGTAAAATCATCAGGAATAATATCCTCTATAGATGATGCATTATCAAGCACTTGAAGACTTACTTCTTGCTCAGTAACATTCACTTTATCATTTATAAATTGTGTTTTTACATCACTTAAAATAGAAGTAGCAAGACCAAGATTTAAAGATGCCACAAATGCAACAACAACTGTTTGTTTGCCAAATTTCACCAGTCTTTTATAAAAGTTACTATTCTTAAAATTTCCACTTAAACAAAACTCATTTTGATTATTAAATATTCTATTTAACTTACTTAAATCTAAAGTAGATGGTAGTGGCTTAAAACTATATGTTTTACTTTCTCTTTGGAAATAAACATCAAAAGTTTTTCCATTAACCGCTGTATTAATAATAAACCTCTCTTTTCCTTGTGGAGTAATACCTTCAAGAACTTTAAGGGCAATCTTTTTATCTAAGTTTGATAAATCATAATTAATCTTACTATTTTCTTTTTTACCCACCAAAAACTTATTATTTACCCGAGTAATTACAAATACTTTTCCATTTACTATAAACTTTCCAACAATCATTATTTTACCTCTGTTTCTACCCAATAATAATTACCAGTAGTATCTTGCTTAAACTTCATTACATATTTTTGACTATCCTTACTATATAACTTAAATAACTTATCTATATTATCTAAATCACTTTCTATATATGCAGTATTACTAATGAGATTATTATGGTATTTATCTTTATAAAAATATATTTTGCCATTTTTTTCTTCGTAACTCATAAAACTTATATTTAAAACTAGTAAATCACCATCTAAGCTAGCACCATCATAAGTAACATAAGAAGTAGTTTTCGTTTGCTGTTCCAAGTCACTAATGCAAGTTATTAAACTTCCCGATACAGTGCATTTTGTATTATCAATGATAAAATCTTGAACATCTACTGTAATATCTCCAAAAAGCTTTTTTGTAAGTTTCAAAAAGTCATTTTTGTTTATCATAGTGCTACCATCTTCATTTTCAGTTACATAATACTTTGGCATATTTTGATATACTACTTGTAATATAGTTAAATTATCTAAAGACTTAGTATTTATGGAAGTATCATCAAAAAGTGCTAAACCGCCTTTTCCATCACTTACATTATATCTATAAAAAAGTTCTTCTCCCAAAGTCTCTAAACTACTTCGCTCTATTGTACTTTTTACATTACTATTACAAACTTTACTATTTCTTCCTATACTATATGAAAATATAAAGACAAAAACAAATAAAGATATAACAATAACGCCTGTTACTATTGTTTTAGTATTCATAAGTATCACCCATTACAGAGTACTATAAATATTAACAAAGTGCAATAACCCCAAAAAATAACTAGACAAATTAATGTAAACAAAAAACCGAAGTCAACCTCCGGCCCTTTTATTAAACTAGTTCAAGTTTTACTTCTAAAGCATCGTCTCCCCGACGTTCTTTAAGTTTAATAATTCTTGTGTAACCACCATCTCTAGTTTCATAAGTTTTAGCAAGTTCATCAAATAATTTAGATACAACCTTTTTATCATTGTGCAAGAAAGCCAAAGCTTTACGACGAGCAACTAAAGAACCATCTTTAGCATAAGTTATCATTCTTTCAACAAACTTTCTAACTTCTTTAGCTCTAGCTTCAGTTGTAACTACAGACCCATTCATAATAACATCTTTAGTTAAACCAGCTAAAATACTTCTTCTAATTCTAGTTTCTCTTCCTAATTTTCTATATTTCATCTTTTACTCCTTAAATGTAAGCCCTAATTCTTCCACTTTATCAAGAACTTCTTTTAATGATTTCTTTCCTAAGTTTCTTATCTTAGTAACTTCGTTTTCCTTTTTATTAACTAAATCTTGAACGGTATGAATACCAGCTCTTTTTAAACAATTATATGCTCTTACTGAAAATTCAACTTCTTCAATTGGTGTTTCAAGTGTCTTGGTAATATTATCTATTTTCTTTTCTTGCATAATACCAGCAATATTACTAATTGAATTTAAATCAGCTACAATACTAAAATGTTCAATAAGTATTTTAGCCCCTAAAGCCATAGCTTCTTCTGGAGTCATACTACCATTAGTAGTAATTTCCATTGCAAGTTTATCATATGATTCATCTTGACCAACACGAGTATCAAGTACTTCATACTTAACATTAACTATTGGTGAATAATTAGAATCTATTGCAATAACACCAGCAACTTCTTCTGTAAGCTTAGCTTTATTTTCAGCACTTGAAGAATATCCACGACCATTATTAACAGTCATTTCAATACTTATTTTACCACCACTAACTAAGTTACAAATAACTAAATTAGGATTCATAATTTCAATATCTGCATCTTTTTCAATATCTGAAGCAAGAACAGGTCCTTCTTCTGATTTAATTACTCTAATTATCTTTTCTTCATTAGAGTGATTTTTTACTACTAGTCTTTTAATAGCTAGAACGATAGAAGTTACATCTTCTACTACTCCATCTATTTTTTGAAACTCATGTAGTACTCCATCTATTTTAATTGAAGTAACAGCACTACCTGGAAGACTTGATAAAAGTACTCTTCTTAAGGCATTACCGATAGTTGTCCCAAATCCTCTTTCTAAAGGATCTAGTTCAAATTTAGCATAACTATTGCTTTCTTGATATTCCGTAATTTTATAGTCTGGTTTTTCAAATTTAATCATAATACACGTTCCTTTCTATAATTAATTTCTAGGTCTTTTTGGTGGACGACAACCATTATGAGGAATAGGTGTTTCATCAGTAATACTTGTAATTTCAAGTCCAGCAGTTTGAAGTGATCTAATTGCATTTTCTCTTCCAGGTCCAAGGCCCTTAACAAATACATCAACTTTTTTAACACCTGATTCAACAGCAGCTCCAGCAGCAGCCTCACTAGTTAATCCTGCGGCAAATGGAGTCTTTTTCTTACTACCTTTATATCCAATTCTTCCTGCAGATGACCAACTTATTACATTACCATCTTTATCACTTATTGTAACAATTGTATTATTATAAGTTGAATGAATATGGGCAACAGCTTCAGGAATATTCTTCTTAACTTTTCTTTTTCTTCTATTATATGCCATTATTTATCCTCCTACTTTCCAGCCTTTTTCTTATTAGCTACTACTTTACCTCTACCTTTACGAGTTCTAGCATTTCTACTAGTTCTTTGACCTCTTACAGGTAAACCTTTTTTATGTCTAATACCCTCATAACAATTAATTTCCATCTTGGCTTTAATGTTCATTTGTGTATCTCTTCTTAAATCACCTTCAACTACGTATTTATCTACTTCTTTACGTAATTTAGCAATTTCTTCATCAGATAAATCTTTTATTTTTTTATCTCTTGCAACACCAGCATCATCACAAATGCTTTCAGCTAGCTTTCTACCAATACCATAAATTGCTGTAAGACCAATACAAGCATGTTTTTCGTTTGGTAACTCAATATTCTTAATTCTTGCCATTTTTCCTCCTTAACCTTGAACTTGTTTATGTTTAGGATTTTCACAAATAACCCTAACTTTTCCTTTTCTTCTAATAATTTTACATTTTTTACAAATTTTCTTAACAGATGCTCTTACCTTCATATTTACCTCTCCTATCTATTATTCCATTTAATTATCCCACGTGTTAAATCGTATGGAGAAAGCTCTACTATAACTTTATCACCTGGTAAAATACGAATAACATTCATACGCATTTTACCAGAAACGTAGGCTTGTATAGTATGTCCATTACTAAGTTCTACAAGGTAATCTCCACCTTTTAAAACTTCCGTTACTTTCCCTTCTACTTGAATTTTATCTTTTTTTCCCATAAATTTAATCTCCTGTTAATATTTCATAGCCATCTTCTGTAACTAAGACTGTATTTTCATAATGAGCAGATGGTAAACCATCCAAAGTCTTCACTGTCCAATCATCATCGCACAAATAGACATCAGCACTTCCCATGTTAAGCATTGGTTCAATTGCTATAGTCATTCCAGCTTTTAATCTAGTCATATTTCCATCATTGTAATTTGGTACATCCGGTTCTTCATGCATTTCTAAACCAATACCATGACCAACTAATTCTTTAACTACACCTAAGTTATGATTTTCTGCATATTCTTCAATTGCTTTTCCAATTTCCCAAATTCGCACACCCGGCTTAACCATTTTCGCTCCGACATAAAAGGCTTCTTTTGTGTTTTCCACAAACTCTCTTATCTCTTTACTACAATCACCAATTATATAGGTTCTTGTTGCATCAGCATGGTAACCTTTATAAGCTAAAACTAAATCAATTGATACAATATCACCATCTTGCAAAACTCTTTTACCCGGAATACCATGTACTACTTCATCATTAACCGAAATACATACACTCGCCGGATACCCTTCATAACCTAAGCAAGATGGAATGCAACCACATTTGATAATAAAATCATGAATTATTTTATCTAAATGTTTTGTTGTTACCCCTGGTTTTAAATGTTTCTCTACTTCTTTAAAAGTTAAAGCATTATATTTACCAGCTTCTCTCATTAAATCTATTTCTCGCTCGCTTTTTATACTAATCATGATTATTAGCTACCTTTACTACATCTGTAAATATTTCATTTACATCTCTATTAACATCTATTTTATGAAGAATTTTCTTCTTATCATAATAATCAATAAGTGGTTTCGTATTATCCACAAAAGACCTATAACGAACTACATAAGCATCATGATTATCATCATCCCTCTTTCCAAGGGGACGACTACAACTATCACAAACACCATCAATCTTTGGCTTTAATGCCTCAATCATACTGTTATAAGACTTGCCACATGCACATGTAAGTCTACCAAGTACTCTTTTTAAAGCTTCTTCTTCCGCTAAATCAAGATATATTACTTCATAGTTATTATCTATAATTTTCTCTAAAGCCTTAGCTTGATTAAGATTACGAGGAAAACCATCAAGAATAAATGGCTTTCCATCTAAACTTGTTAATTTCTCTTTAATTAAGTTAACAATTATATCATCACTAACAAGCTTTCCGCTATCCATAATACTTTTAATATCTTTACCCATCTCAGTTCCAGAACTAGAGGCTTCTCGTAATAAATCTCCAGTAGATAAATGTTCATAGTTATATTTATCTACCAATAGTTTACTTTGCGTTCCTTTTCCTGCTGCCGGTGGAGCTATAAAAATAATATTTCTCATCTTAATCTCTTTCTTTTCGCAGAATAACTTCTACTTACTAAACTACTTTCCATTTGTTTATATGTTTCAATTGCTACCCCAACAACGATTAACATTCCAGTTCCCCCAATCGTAACTTGACTAGATAGGTTAAATATTCCTGAAAATATTACTGGTATGCCCGCTAGAATAACTAAGAAAAATGAGCCAACAAGTGTAATTTTTCCCATCGAATTACTTATGTAATTACTTGTATCAACACCTGGTCTAATACCTGGAATATAACCACCTCGTTCATTAAGTTTCTTACTCATATCTTCTGGGTTCATTATCATAAAGGTGTAAAAATATCCGAAGAAAACAATTAACACGATATAGATAATAAAGCCAACAGGAGTAGTATAAACGATATATTTATTAACAAAATCAATTGCTCCTTGTTTTCCAATTAAAGCAACGATTGTCGCCGGAATAGTTGTCAGTATTGAAGCAAAGATAACTGGTATAACTCCGGCCGAATTAATTTTAATTGGCAAAAAGCTTTGCTTTGCTCCTAAACTACTTGTTGATTTATTGGCATATTGGATAGGTATTCTTCTCTCAGCAAGTTGAATCCAAATAATACCCACAATAATAAGAAGATAAACCAGAATAAATAGAATGAAGAAGAAAATACCTAAAGCAGAATCATAAGTTCCACTTGTGATAAATCCATCAAAAGCTCCTTTAAATATTCCTGGCATACTTAATATTATACCTGCCATAATAAGCATTGATTGACCATTACCGATACCTTTATTAGTAATTTGGTCACCCATCCATAAACAAAATGCTGTTCCAGCGGTCATAACAAGAGAAGTTTTAAGTTGGGTAAATATATCAGCACCATTCATATAAAATACACATAATACATATGCTTGGAAAAATCCAATGATAATACCCAAATATCTATTAATCTTATTAATCTTTTGTCTACCAACATATCCTTGGTCTTTTAATTCTTTAAAATATGGAACAATATCCATTTGCAAAAGTTGTGTAATAATTGATGCCGTTATGTAAGGAGATACTCCAAGACCAAATATTGAAAAGCTTCGAAGTCCTCCACCACTCATGATATTGAAGATTTCTAAAAAACCAAGTTCATCATACACAACAGATGCCCAAGGGATGGTAACAGATGTTCCTAAACAAAATATCCCCAAGCAAAACAATGTCAAATATATTCTTTTACGTAAATCTTTATTTGATTTATTAAACAATTGGGAAAAACCACGAAACATCTAAATCACCTCAGCTTTGCCGCCTGCATTTTCTATTTTAGTTACAGCTATACTAGAAAATCTACTAGCTTTAACAGTTAACTTCTTCGTAATTTCGCCATTACCAAGTACTTTAACACCACTAAGTTGTTTTTTAATTATTCCTCTTTCTTTAAGAACTTCAGGAGTAACTACATCTCCATCATTAAAGAATTTATCTAAATCACTTAAGTTAATAACAGCATATTTAGTTTCAAAACGTTTGTTATTAAATCCTTTAATCGGAATTCTTCTGTATAAAGGAGTTTGTCCACCTTGGAACCATGCAGAAATTGATGAACCACTTCTTGACTTTTGACCTTTTTGGCCACGAGTAGAAGTTTTACCCATTCCAGACCCAGGTCCACGACCAACTCTTTTAACACTCTTTAATTCTTTAGTTTTTGGTAAATTTTCTAATTTCATCCTACAATTCCTCAACTTTCTTACCACGAAGCTCAGCAATATGTTCAGGAGTTCTTTGACTCTTCAAAGCTTCTAGTGTTGCTTTAGCAACATTTACTTGAGTATTTGCTCCAAGAGATTTAGCTACTATATCCTTAACTCCAGCAAGTTCAAGTACAGCCCGAGCTGCACCACCAGCAATGATACCACGACCTTCTTTAGCTGGTTTAATCATTACTACTGCCCGTCCAACTTTAGCAATTGCTTCATGAGGAATAGTTCTTTCATCTTGTAAAGCAACCTTACAAACATTTTTATTTGCTGCTTGTAATGCTTTCTTAATTGCTTCAGGAACTTCGTTAGCTTTGCCACTTCCAATTCCTACTAAACCTTTACGATTACCAACAGCTACTGTAGCAGAGAAACGAAAATGTCTACCACCAGAAGTAACTTTAGTAACTCTAGATATAGAAATAACTTTTTCTTCTAACAAATTTTTCTTTTCTGTCTTTTGATTATTCTTTCTCATGCTACCTCCTAAAATTCTAATCCAGCTTCTCTTGCTGCTTCAGCAAGGGCTTTAACACGACCATGATATTTATAACCACCACGGTCAAATACTACTTTTGTTATTTTTGCTTTCTTACATTTTTCAGCAAGGTCAGCGCCAACAGCTTTGGCAGCTTCTATATTACCACCACATGTTAATTTTAATTCTAAACTTGAAGAACTTACAAGAGTCTTGGAAGTAGTATCATCAATTACTTGAGCATAAATACCTTTATTAGATCTAAATACATTAAGTCTAGGCACTAAAGTTGTACCACTTATAGACTTACGTACTCTTGCATGTCTTCTAATACGTGCTTTATTATTAGCTTCTTTTTTAATCATACTTTACTCCTCCCTATGACGCTTTCTTTCCTTCTTTACGACGAATCTTTTCACCTTTATAACGGATACCTTTTCCTTTATATGGTTCTGGTTCTCTTACCTTTCTTACATTAGCCGCAAATTCTGTTACTTTTTGTTTATCTATTCCATGAATAGTTATTTCTGTATTACTTTCACTAGTAACACTTAAATCACTAGGTGCTTCCATAACAACTGGATGAGAATAACCAGCATTAATAGTTATTTTATTTCCACTAACTTGAAAACGATAACCAACACCAACAGCCTCTAAACCTTTATCATATCCTTTAGAAACACCAATAATCATATTGTTAATAAGAGAGTTTGTAGTTCCTTGCATCATATTTGCTTTCTTACTATCACGAACCTTTTTAGTCACAACAGCATTATCTTCAACTACAACACTTACAAGTTCACTAAATTCGTAAGCTAGCTCTCCTTTTGGTCCTTTTACAGTAACTTTATTTTTATCAACACTTACAGTTACACCGTCAGGTAAACTAAGTTTTCTTTCACCTATTCTACTCATAATACCTTACCAAATATAGGCAAGAACTTCGCCTCCTAACCCTCTCTTTTTAGCTTCTTTTCCAGTCATTAAACCTTCAGAAGTAGAGATTATAGCAATACCTAGTCCGTTTAGAACTCGAGGAATTTCATCCACTTTAGCATAAACTCTCAAACCAGATTTACTAATTCTTTTAAGTCCAGTGATAACTCTCTCTTTATTCTTACCATATTTAAGAGTTAAAGTTAATTTATCACCATTTGTATTCTTTTCATACACATAATCAGCTATATAACCTTCTTCTTTAAGAATTTCTGCAATACCTAAAGTCATCTTTGTTCCAATAACTTCAACTGTTGCATACTTCATTTGATTAGCATTACGTATACGAGTAAGCATATCAGCTATTTTATCTTGTACAAACATATTTTCCTCCTTCTACCAACTAGATTTTTTAACACCAGGTAATTTACCTTCATTAGCTAGTTCTCTAAAACAAATTCTACAAATACCATATCTTTTTAGTACACCATGAGGTCTACCGCAACGATTACATCTAGTATATGCTCTCGTTGAAAATTTTGGTGTTCTTTGATTTTTTACAACCATACTTTTCTTTGCCATAAAATCCTCCTTAATTCTTAAAAGGCATTCCAAAGCCTTTAAGTAAGCTTTTAGCTTCTTCATTTGTTTTAGCAGTAGTTACAAAAATTATATCCATACCACGTACTTTAACAACATCATCATATTCTATTTCTGGAAAAATAAGTTGTTCTTTAATACCTATAGTGTAATTTCCTTTACCATCAAATGCATGACCAGAAACTCCACGGAAGTCACGAACCCGAGGAAGACCAATCTTAACTAATTTTTCGAAGAAATTATACATATTTTCTCCTCTTAGTGTTACTTTAACTCCAACTGGTTGACCTTCTCTTAATTTGAAACCAGCAATTGATTTACGAGCCTTAGTAACAACAGGTCTTTGACCACTTATAGCTTCTAAATCATGAAGAGCAGCTGTAATAAACTTTTCATCTTTACTACCTTCACCAACACCCATGTTGATAACAATTTTTTCAAGCTTAGGCACAGCCATCACAGTAGCATAATTATGTTCTTTCACTAGGTCAGAAACAATTTTTTCATCATATAATTTTTTAAAATTACTCATAACTACTCATTTCCTTTCTTAGAAGCTTTCTTTCCTTCTTTTTTTTCTTCTTTTAAAACTTTAACGTTAGAAACATGAATAGGAGCTTCAACTTCAATAATTCCGCCTTTATCAGCAGCAGTTCTAGGTTTACAATGCTTTTTAACAATATGTACACCTTCAACTACAACTCTTGATTCTTTCTTTAATGTTTTAATTACTTTACCAGTTTTACCTTTATCAGCACCTGCAATAACTAAAACATTATCACCAACTTTAACTTTCATATATACCTCCTATAACACTTCGGGAGCAAGAGAAACAATTTTCATATAATCTTTTTCTCTAAGCTCTCTTGCAACAGGTCCAAGTACTCTAGTTCCAACTGGAGACTTATCATCTTTTATTAGAACACAAGCATTATCATCAAATTTAATGTATGAACCATCTTTTCTTCTAACACCTTGAACACTTCTAACAATTACAGCCTTAACAACTTTTCCTTTTTTAATTGGACTATTAGGAATAGCTTTTTTAACAGTACCAACAACAACATCACCAATATTTCCAGTTTTAACTTTTGAACCACCCAAAACTCTAATTACTAGTAGTTCTCTAGCTCCAGAATTATCAGCAACTTTAAGTCTACTTTCTTGCATTACCATAATAATACCTCCTAAAGGATAACAGCATCAACTAAAACTTCTACTAGTTCATATCTTTTAGTTTTTGATAATGGTCTAGTCATTCTAATTTTTACTGTATCTCCTACTTTAGCTTTATTCGCTTCATCATGTGCAGCATATTTCTTTGAATATTTAACTTGTTTTTTGTATAAAGGATGTTTTTTAGCAGTTTCTACTAAAACAGTAATTGTTTTATTGTTATTACTACTAACAACTTTTCCAATTAATTCTTGCTTTTTTTCTGCCATTATTTTTCTCCTCCTTCAAGTTCTCTTTCTCTAAGAATAGTTTTCATTCTTGCTACGTCTCTTCTTAATGTTTTAAGTTCAACTGGTTTATCTAAAGAACCACTAGCATGTTTCATTCTCTTTGCAAATAGTTCTTCTTTAGTTTCAACTATTTTCTTTTTTATATCTTCTGTTGATAATTTTCTAAGTTCCTTAATTTCCAAGAGAATCACCATCCTTTACTTCTTCTTTCTTTACAAATTTTGTTTTAACAGAAAGTTTATGAGATGCAAGTCTTAATGCTTCACGAGCTACTTCTTCACTAACACCTTTAATTTCAAACATAATCTTTCCTTTTTTAACAACAGCTACCCATTCATCAACTGCACCTTTACCTTTACCTTGACGAGTTTCAAGAGGTTTTTTAGTTCTTGGCATATGTGGGAAAATGTTGATAAATACTTTACCACCACGTTTCATATAACGAGTCATTGCTATACGAGCAGCTTCTATTTGGCGAGCAGAAATCCATCCACCTTCCATTGCTTTAAGACCGTAATCTCCAAAGTGTAATTCTAAATTACCTTTAGCTTTACCATCATAAGTTAATCTATGACTTTTACGATACTTAGTTCTTTTTGGCATCAACATTTTTATCAGCTCCCTTCATATTTTTTTTAGCAGGAAGAACTTCATTTTTATAAATCCATACCTTAACACCAATTTTTCCATATGTTGTATCAGCTTCATAAATAGCATAATCAACATCAGCTCTAATTGTATGAAGAGGCACAGTTCCTTCTGTATAACCTTCAGTACGAGCCATTTCAGCCCCACCAAGTCTTCCAGAAACTGCAGTCTTACATCCTTTAGCTCCAGCTTTCATAACATTTCTGATAGCTCTTTTTTGGGCAGACCTAAATGGTGCTCTTGCTGCGATTTGATTTGCAATATTTTGAGCAACAAGCATAGCATTTAAATCTGGATTTTTTTCTTCTACTATATTGATATAAATTTCTTCATCAACAAGTTTCGATAGTTTCTTTCTTAACTTTTCAATATCTTCGCCACCACGACCAATAATTACTCCAGGTTTAGCAGTATAGATAGCAACTTCACATCTATTCTTTTTACGTTCAATCTTAACACTAGCAATTGCAGCATCTTTCATATTCTTTTCTAAATATTCACGAATTTTAATATCGTTATTTAAATATTTAGCATAATCTTTTTTAGAATACCAATTACTTTGCCAAGTTTTATTAACGCCAAGTCTATATCCTATTGGATTTACTTTTTGTCCCATCTTACTTTACTCCCTTCGCATCATCAGTTACTTTAACTGTAATATGACTAGTTCTTTTATCATGACGATCTACATTTCCACGGCTTGCAAATTTAATTCTTTTATAAACAGGGCCTGGGTTAATGTAGCATTCACTAATTATTAAATCTTCTTCATTAGCTCCATTATTATTAACAGCATTAGCAGTAGCAGAATTTAATACTTTTAGTATAAGTCTACTAGCTTTTGTATTTGTATTTTCTAAAATTCCACGAGCTGTAATAACATCCTTACCTCTAATTAAATCCATTGTCATTCTTGCAAGTCTTGGTTTAATTAAGGCATTTTTATGAATTGCATATGTTTCCATACTACCTCCTACTTATTACCTGCATGGCCAGTAAATTTACGAGTTTGTGAAAATTCTCCTAATTTATGTCCTACCATGTCTTCAGTTATATAAACTGGAATAAAATCTTTTCCATTATGAACAGCTATTGTATGACCTACAAAATCAGGAAAAATAGTAGATCTTCTAGACCAAGTCTTAATAACTGTCTTTTTTCCGCCTTCATTCATTTTTTGAACCTTTTTCATAAGTGATTCTTCTGCATAAGGTCCTTTTTTCAAACTTCTTGCCATTTTTCCTCCTATTTAGCCTTTCTACTTACTATTAGCTTTTCACTTTTCTTTTTACTTTTTCTAGTTTTAACACCCAAAGCAGGTTTTCCCCAAGGTGTCATAGGACTCTTACGTCCAATTGGTGCACGACCTTCTCCACCACCATGAGGGTGATCGTTCGGATTCATAACAGAACCACGGTTTGTTGGTCTAACGCCCATATGACGTTTTCTTCCAGCTTTACCTAAGTTTACTAGTTTAACATCTTCATTTCCAACAGCCCCAACAGTAGCCATACAAGTTCCAAGAACTAGTCTTGTTTCGCCTGATTGTAAACGAAGCATTACATACTTACCTTCACGGCCAAGAATTTGAGCACTAGCTCCAGCACTACGGCAAATTTCTGCACCCTTTCCAGGTTTAAGTTCAATTGCATGAACTACAGTACCAACTGGTATATTCTTAAGTGGTAATGCATTACCTACTTTGATATCAGCATTTTCACCATTTTCAATAATCATCCCAACTTTTAATCCACTAGGAGCAATAATATATCTTTTTTCTCCATCACGATAGTTAATCAAAGCTATATTCGCTGTTCTATTTGGGTCATATTCAATACTAGCAACACGACCAGTAACTCCAATTTTATTTCTTTTAAAATCAATTAAACGGTATTTTTGTTTAGCTCCACCACCGATATGGCGAACTGTCATCTTACCTTGATTATTTCTTCCACCAGTTTTACTCTTACTTACAAGTAATGATTTAGTAGGAGTAGAACTAGTTATTTCTTCATTTTTAAGTGTACTCATTCCCCGACGTCCATTAGTCGTTGGTTTATAATGTTTAATAGCCATATTCTATCCTCCCTACTATAATTCTATTGAAGAGCCTTCACTTAATGTAACTATAGCTTTTTTATAAGTTTTAGTCTTACCAACATATCTTCCAACTCTTCTTCTCTTAGCTTTTGTATTTAATGTATTAACTTTTTCTACACTTACTTTGAAAGCATCTTCAATTGCTTTCTTAATTTCTGTTTTTGTAGCATCTTTAGCTACTTTAAAGATATATACATTGTTTTCTCTATTAGCCATTGACTTTTCTGTAATGACTGGTGCAATAATGATATCAGAATAATGTTTCATTATTTAAGCACCTCCTCTATTTTCTTAACTGCTTCTTCATCAGCTACTACCACATCAGCATTAACTAAATCATAGCAATTAACTTCTTCATCATATATAACAATTGCATTAGGTAAATTTCTAACACCTAAGTAAAAGTTTTCTGCATCATTACTAGTAATAAATAATAATTTGCCATCTAATTTCAATGCATTTAAAACATTTACTACAGCTTTAGTCTTATTAGATTCAATATCAAAATTATCTACTACTACAAGTTCTTTATTAGCAAGCTTTAGTGATAAAGCACTCTTTAATGCTAAAGCTCTTTCTTTCTTGTTTATTTTAAAGGTATAATCACGATTACCAACACCAAATGGTATTCCGCCACCTCTCCATTGTGTAGCTCTTATACTACCTTGACGAGCACGACCAGTACCTTTTTGTCTCCAAGGTTTTCTTCCACCTCCAGAAACTTCACTTCTATTTTTAGTTTTTCTTGTTCCTTGACGAGTAGCATCTAGTTGTAAACGAATCATTTTCTTCAAAGCATCATTATTTACTTCTATTTTCCAAATGCCATCATTTAATGTTAAATCTTTTACTTTTTCACCCTTAAGGTTCTTAACACTTATCTTTGTCATTTTAACTTCCTTTCTAGCAAGTAAACTACTCGCTTACACTTTCCTTAACTTCTTCTTTAGCTACTTCAGCTGTTTCACTAGTATAAGAAAGTATTTCTTTAGGTTCTTCCTTTCTACTATTTTTTACAGCACTTTTAATTGTAACAAAAGATTTATTGGCACCAGGAACATTGCCACTAACTAAAATATAGTTTTCTGCACTATTAACTTCAATGATTTCTAAGTTTTGAATAGTAACAGTTTCAGCCCCCATATGTCCAGCAAGTTTTTTACCTTTTAAAACTCTCTTTGGAAGCATTGTACCAAGTGAACCAGGTCCTCTATGATAATGAGAGCCGTGAGTCATAGGTCCTCTTGATTGATTATGACGTTTAATAGCTCCAGCAAAACCTTTACCTTTGCTTGTGCCAGTAACATCTACTATTTCTCCAACACTAAATACATCTGCGCTAATTGTATCACCAATATTATAAGTTGATTCTACATCTCTAATTTCTTTTACGTAGCGCTTAGGAGTTGTATTAGCTTTCTTTGCATTTCCCATTTCTGGTCTAGTTGCATTCTTTTCTTTTTTTTCAAATACACCAAGTTGAATAGCATTGTAACCATCTTTTTCAACAGTCTTAACTTGCATAACAGCATTTGGTTCAACTTCAATAACAGTTACAGGAATAAGTTTACCTTCTTTAGTGAAAACTTGAGTCATTCCAACTTTGCGTCCTAAGATTCCTTTCATAATTTAATTCCTTCCTTTTCTTATAATTTGATTTTTACATCAACACCACTAGGTATATCTAAGTGTTGTAATGCATCAACAGTTTCTTTGCTTGGGTTTTTAATATCAATAAGTCTCTTATGAGTTCTTCTTTCGAATTGTTCCCGAGCATCTTTATATTTGTGAACTGCTCTTAACACTGTAACTTTTTCAATTTCTGTTGGTAGTGGTACAGGTCCAGAAATTTCGCCACCAGTTCTCTTCACAGTTTCTACAATCTTTCCAGCTGCGATATCAAGTAAACGATGATCATAAGCCTTAAGATTAATTCTTACTTTTGTATTTGACATTTTTTCATGTCCTCCTTTCGCCTATATCTAGTATAGACATACTCCATACAAGTTCTCCAACTCACCAGTTTTCAACTACCAACCTTGCCTAGTGTATCGGTAACCTCGTACATCAACGCAGCCATACGTATTCCATTATCCCATAACTTTTTACAAAAAGCAAGAGAAAACAAGCAAGTTTTTTCACAAATTAAAAAAGCCTTAACGGCCTTTTCCTTCTACTGTCACACTTTTATTTTCAGTATTGCATTTTATATATTTACCTAGATAACTTATATCGCTTTCATTTCCCGCATAATCTTTTGCATATGCCCATACATTATATTCTTTATCACAAGTAAGTTCATCATTTATGTTTTCTATCATCATATTTTTAGATGGCGCTACCTCATCAGTACTCGCATAATAATATATGTTACTAACTCCGGCCGCATCATCATATTCTGCTACTATCGCATCATCTAAAATTTTATTTACTAAAACGGGAGCTTCTTTATCAATTAAAACATTAAAGGTATGTTCAAACTCCGCATCACCAAAAGAGATAAGAACAGTAACAGGAACATTTCTTGCATCATTTCCAACACTTAAAGTTCTACTTTCCATATTTAAATCATCATCAAAAGAATACCACGTTACATTTTTAATATCCTTTTCTTGATAATATTTATTACCACCATTTTTAAGTTTTACAGTAAACACTTGCTCAGTATTATGCCACACATTTTGGCCCTCTACTTCAATCACTGGCATTTTAGCAAGTTCTAAAGCCATATCACAATCATTTTTAAGCTTTTTAATCGTTATATCTTCCTTATTATATATATTACATTCATCTTCGTCAGTATTTTCCATATAACCATTTTCCAGCAAAGCTTTCACACTTACCTCATCCCTGCCGGTATCATCCATATACTTTTTAACATACTTCAAAGTATTCTCTTGAACTTTTACGTCACTGCTACTTTTTTTATTTAAGAAAAGAAATACCACCACAAGCACTATAATAAGAATAACAAATGTAATTATTATTTTTGTTTTATTTTTCATTATTTCCCTCCAAACTAAAGCTTTCACACCACACATATGGATAATCAAGTTTCCAAACTCCACCATTAAGTACTAAAGCATGCATCGTACCACCAATATCTATCGTTTTACTGTCATCTTTCTCATCATAGACTTTTACATCTTCTTTAGATATTGTTTTAACATTACAATCACGAGGAATAACTACATAAATTGTATTATCCTTATATGTAAACGAGCCGTACTCACTAAAGCCTCTTACATAAGTATCTTCAATTAACTTTTTTAAATAACTAATATCACTACCTGTATATTTATAATGCTCTGCATTAGTTTGCGCATCATAATACATAAGTTCTAAATTATCTTTATCATATAGTTTGTTAATAACTGCTAAATTATCCACAATATTATTTGTATCATTATTTATTTTTTTCTCATCTCTTGCCTTACTATATTCATAAACAAATATTCCCACTGCTATTCCGATGAGAAGAGATATACTAATAACTACTACTTTCTTTTTCATCAGTAATCCCTCACACAAGAATTATCTGATGACCAAGTATAACCCTTAGAACAACAATAACACATATATAAATAACCTTTATTAGAACAATAATTATCTTTAACATCTGCTACTCTATAACACATACCACTAGAATAATTCCTTCCATTATTAGCATACTTATCTGTCATATTTTTACACGTAGTTGCCCTATTAGTACAATCAGTATATGCCTCATACTTCGTTTTAGAGTTATCATCACCACTATCTTCTCCATCATCGCAATCACATAACTCATATCCAATTCTAATCTTAGTATAATTGCCTAAACTATCATAAGCTTTCATCCAAAAATAATTATCACCACAACTCATCTCAATATCATCATCATCGCTAGTAAACGACCAAGCATTGCTACTACTTTTAGAAACAGCAGTTTCCCAATAATCTATATCAGAATATTCATCATACCACAAAAAATTATAACTCCAATGCCACTCTATATACCCATCATCATAATCACAATAGGAATTAAAATTTATATCAGACACTACTGGACCCTCTGTATCATAAGCAACCCTATACCCAGTAGATCTTGCAACATTACCTGCAGCATCTTTTGCAAATACATAAAAATAGTTAGTTCCTTGATAATCTATAGCCACTTTATACGATAAATCATAAGACTTTGTTTTTGTTACTTCTATCCATTCGTCACTACTCGGATAACTAGAAAAATCAGATATATAATACGCCACTACTCCACTTCCAGTATCTTCAATAGTTGCTTTAATGGTTTGTCTTTTATTAGTATAACCACTTGGAGCCGTAGAATTAAAAGTAATTGTTGGTTTTGTTGTATCTTGAGGAGTATAGTATGTAGCATAACCTGAAGAGCATAAACTAGAACTTGTCGCAGAGCAAGCTTTTACATAATAAACAACACCATATGTATCTTTTGTAACATTTACTTTAGACCCTAAAGTATTCATTTTTGTACTACTCGTTCCATAGTAATATTTTATATCGGGATTTCCACTTGTTGTGCTTTTAAAACTAAGTGTATAATCACTTGTATGTTCCCCTTTTGATAAAACACCATCAGAACTTGTAATAATTGGAACAGTTGGAGCACTATCTACAGTGGAAACAGTAAAGTAATATGGACTGCTTACATTTCCAACTTTATCTTTGACACATACTGAATAGTCACCATTACCCACTTTGTCTTTATATATATCGTTCGTTACATCCATATTAATTTCTACATCAGCACAACTAGTTATTTTTCCATCTGCTATATAGACTTTATCAACGCCTGAACCATTTTTATCAGTCACTCTAATAGAAATGTTTTTCTTTTCAACAGTCCATTCTTTTTCTTTATAAATTGTTACTTTCGCAACAACTGGACTTTCTTTATCAATACTTACAGTATTTCTACCCAGCCCCTTTTCATCACCTTTAGTAACTCTTGCTGTATAAACAACACTTGCCACATTAGAAACACTTGTTGTTATTGTATCACCAGTCTTAGCATCTCCCATATTACTTGACCATTTTATCTCATAACCACTGCTCTCAGTAAGTATTTCTCCTGCTTTATTTTTTACCGCAAGTGTAATATTATCATTAAACCAATTATTGCTATCTATATCTATACAGTTAACCCCATCATAGTTACATATTATATAATCAGTACTCACTTCATAACTATTACACGTACCATTATTTTCTCCATTATCTGTAAAACTTATCGCTTCATACTTATTATTTTTCTTCTCAAGCTCAATGATATAACAGTTTAATATTTTACTGTCAATAGGACTATAAATGTTTTCTTCATCATCCGGTTTAACATAACCAGATTTAATAAGTTCTTCAACACTTACAACGTTTTGGTTATTATCATTAGCAAAGGTTTCTGCCGCAGTTTGCAAGTACACCACTAGGTTATCATAATTTTTTTGCCTAACATTTTTTTGAATATTTACAAAAATAGTCGTACCAGCTCCTGCGATTAAGCCAATAATCCCAATTACCGCCAGAAGTTCAACCAAAGTAAATCCTTTTTTATTCATTTTCTCCACACTCCAAACCAGAATATACAAACTTCCAAGTATTATCTATATGAATATATCCATATACATTATCACCGATATTTAGTTTCCTGTCAAACACCACCGGAGCCTTAAACTTTAATGAAGTAGTTTTGCAATCATCAGGAATACATAAATAAAAAGTATTATTTTGATAAGCGAAATCATTTTCATCTTTATAGCTTGTTACATAGTATTTTTTTACAATATTATATATTTCATGTCCACTTTCATCTTGCGTTTCATAACATTTCTTTTGATTTATCCCATTTGTATAATTTAACTTAAAAGAAGCCTTTGCAAAAAACTCATTTACTTTATTAACTTCTTCTATAAAGGAAGATTTATTAAAATAATAATTTTGTTTATAAAAGTAAAAACCAAATCCCAAAAGAAGACCAATTACTAAGGCTACTATAATAATTATTTTTTTCATTAATTCCTCCTTATGAGCAAGTGTTATAATCACTACTTAAAGTACCTGACTTACAATATGGTTTACCAGTTCCTTGAGTACATTCATAACTTGTTGCAATTTCTCCAGCAGTATTATAATCAGAACCATTTACACAACAATATACTCCATCATGAGGTCCCCTATAACCAGATGGACATTTACCATTTCTAGTAACATATGCAGAGTACTCTTTAAAACACCAATATTCATTAAGAGTAGGAATTTTTATTTTTCTTCCAGATGCGCACACTGACTCAGAAGGACTATAACTTCCACCACCACTCGAGCTTCCACCATCATCATCGCAATCACATAACTCATATCCAATTCTAATCTTAGTATAATTGCCTAAAGTATCATAAGCTTTCATCCAAAAATAGTTATCACCACAATTCATCCTAATAGCATCATCATCGCTAGTAAACGACCAAGCATTGCTACTACTTTTAGAAACAGCAGTTTCCCAATAATCTATATCAGAA
>CAKOLB010000007.1 GCA_934096125.1 uncultured Bacilli bacterium | reverse complement strand
TAATACCTGTGAAAATGCAGGTTACCCGCGACAGGACGGAAAGACCCCATGGAGCTTTACTGTAGCTTGATATTGAAATTAGGTAATTTATGTAGAGGATAGGTGGTAGACTATGAAGTAAGGACGCTAGTTCTTATGGAGTCGCCCTTGGAATACCACCCTTAAATCATTTGATTTCTAACTTGCAACCGTTATCCGGTTGGAGGACAGTGTCTGGTGGGCAGTTTGACTGGGGCGGTCGCCTCCCAAAAAGTAACGGAGGCGCTCAAAGGTTCCCTCAGATTGGTCGGAAATCAATCAAAGAGTGTAATGGTATAAGGGAGCTTGACTGCGAGACCAACAAGTCGAGCAGGTGCGAAAGCAGGACATAGTGATCAGGCGGTAGAGAATGGAATTGCCGTCGCTTAACGGATAAAAGTTACCCTGGGGATAACAGGCTGATACCACCCAATAGTTCACATAGACGGTGGTGATTGGCACCTCGATGTCGGCTCGTCACATCCTGGAGGTGGATTCGCTTCCAAGGGTTGGGCTGTTCGCCCATTAAAGTGGCACGCGAGCTGGGTTCAGAACGTCGTGAGACAGTTCGGTCCCTATCCGTCGTGGGCGCAGGAAAATTGAGGAGAGCTGTTCCTAGTACGAGAGGACCGGAATGGACATACCTCTGGTGTATCTGTTGTAACGCCAGTTGCAGTGCAGAGTAGCTATGTATGGACGGGATAACCGCTGAAAGCATCTAAGCGGGAAGCCTCCTCCAAGATGAATTTTCCCATTCTTCGTGAAGTAAGATTCCTTGTAGACTACGAGGTTGATAGGCTAGAGGTGGAAGCGTAGTGATACGTTGAGCTGACTAGTACTAATAGATCGAGGATTTAACTTAAATATATTATTGCTAATTAATGAAATTGCATTATCGGGTTTTTTAAAGGACAAAATCCTTTATTGGTAACGATAGCTTAGGTGATACACCTCTTCCCATCCCGAACAGAGAAGTTAAGACCTAATACGCCGACAATAGTGTAATGCGAAGATAGGTAGTTGCCAATTTTTTTTTGTTTATTTTTATTTTAATATAAATGTAAAATATTGTCATATGACTTGTTTTACTTTTTTTTTTTATTTATAATATATTTGGGTGAAAAAAATGGAATACAAATATATCTCTAAATCGGATAAGGATACTTTAACAGTGGCACAAAATTTAGAAAGTGAAAAATTTTCCAATATGGTTATTTGTTTATATGGTGAACTTGGTTGTGGAAAAACAGTATTTACAAAAGGTTTTGCTCAAGCAATGGAAATTGAAGAAAATATCACCAGTCCAACATTTAATATAGTAAAGGAATATACATCTGGAGAGTTACCGTTATATCATATGGATGTCTATAGATTGGATGAAGCGGATGAAAGTATTGGATTTCAAGATTACTTTCAAAAGGGTGGT
This sequence comes from uncultured Bacilli bacterium, assembly GCA_934096125.1. Taxonomy (GTDB): domain Bacteria; phylum Bacillota_I; class Bacilli_A; order RF39; family UBA660; genus Onthocola_B. Next base: position 52,789 of record CAKOLB010000007.1, on the reverse strand, counting down.
GTTACCATTATTGAATGGGCAGATATCATCAAAGACGAATTACCACAGGAGCGCCTAGATATAAAATTTAAAGTAATAGATGATAATAAACGAGTACTTATTTTTATCCCTCATGGGGAAAAATACGAAGACTTATGCAGCGCGGTGTTATAATGAATACATTACTTCTAGATACTCACCTAAATGACATTTTAGTTTATCTTTTAGAAGATGGAAAAGTTGTGGATAAAGTAGAAGTTATTAACAAAAAAAATAATAGCGAGCTTCTATTTCCAAGTGTTAAAAAGATATTGGATAAATATAGTATTGACGAAATAATAGTTATTAATGGCCCAGGTTCTTTTACCGGCGTTAGATTAGGAGTAACAATTGCTAAAACTTTAGCCTATACCCTTAATATACCGATAAAATGTGTAACTTCTCTAGAGGCAAGTGCTGTTAGTAACAATGCAAAAAAAGTTGCGATAAGTGACGGAAATGGATACTATATCGGCGAATTTCAAGACGGATTTACAAAAGCTCAAGAATATTATTATGTAAAAAAAGATTCTTCTTTTGATTTAGAGCAGTACAATCAAAATTATAAATTAGATGCTGAAAAAGTATATGAATATATGCAAAATAAGAAGCCTACTAACTGTCATAATGTAAATCCTATATATATTAAAAAAATTGGAGTGGAAATTGATACGCCAAGCCAGAAGTGAAGATATAAATCAGATAGTTGCTTTAGGCAATCAATTACATAGCAATTTTTCTTCTACATATGATGTTGAAAAAGATTTAAAAAGTCCAATATCGATTATTAATGTTTATGAAGAAAATGAAACAATTTATGGATATGTCTACGCCACTAATATCCAAAATGAGATTGATCTATTAAGTATTTATATTGATAAAGACAAAAGACATCAAAAAATAGGGCAAAAACTTTTAAATACTTTGAAAAACACGAAAGTGGCATCTATTACTTTAGAAGTGTCGTCCAAAAATGTTGTGGCTCAAAAATTTTACGAAAATAATGAGTTTAAAAAAGTGGGTATGCGAAAAAATTATTATAAAGATAGTGATGCTATAATAATGAGGTGGGAAAATAAATGAAAGATATATTAATACTGGCAATTGAATCTTCTTGTGATGAAACAAGCATAGCAATTGTCAAAAATGGTCATGAAGTTGTAGCAATGACTGTACTTACGCAAATGGATACTCATGCTAATTTTGGTGGTGTTGTTCCCGAGATAGCTTCAAGGATGCATACTGAAAATATTACTCTGGTATTAGATGATGTTTTAAAAAAAGCAGGTATGACGGTAGCGGATGTTGATGCCATTGCAGTAACTCAAAGACCAGGACTTTTAGGTTCACTTCTAGTGGGCATTGAGTTTGCCAAAGTTTTAAGTTATGTTTATAAAAAGCCTTTAATAGCAGTTAATCACTTAATTGGTCATATTTATGCAAATGCTATAAATAATGAACTTAAATTTCCTTTACTAGCACTAGTTGTAAGTGGCGGACATACAGAGCTTGTTATTATGAATAATGATTACGATTTCAAAATGTTAGGTGGAACTTTGGATGATGCAATAGGAGAAGCTTATGATAAGGTAGCAAGAATATTAGACATTCCTTATCCAGGAGGCCCAGGGATTGAAAAAAGGGCATTAGACGGTGAAGTAACTTATGATTTTCCGCGACTTATGTTAGATAATACATATAATTTTAGTTATAGTGGTCTTAAAAGTCGTATAATAAATGTTGTTCATAATGAAAAGCAAAGAAATAATGAGATAAATAAAAATGATTTAGCCGCCAGTTTTCAATATATAGCAGTTGAACAACTAACGCGAAAGACTGATTTAGCTTTATCTAAAACGCAAATTAAAAATCTTATAATTGCTGGAGGAGTATCTGCCAACAAATATTTAAGACAGCAAATGAAAAAAGTGGCAGACAAGAACAATGCAACTTTGGATTTGCCAGAATTTATATACTGTACTGATAATGCAGCCATGATTGGAGCAGCAGCTTATCCATTATTTTTACAAAAAAAGTTTGCAGATTTTACTTTGAATGGAGAATCACAAGCAGATATTTGCTAAAAATAGTAGATTTCTTAGCATATAAATGGTAAAATTATGGCATGGGGTAGTTCAGGTTTCGACATGTATTACTAGGCATGACTGCAAGTGGTCGGCATACCATAAGTGCACAATTAAAATTAAATGACGAAACTAATAACGGTTTCATGACTCCTGCTTTTGCCTAATTAAAGGAATGGGAGTTACTTCAAACTAATTTTTCTTGTAGGTTGGTTCTGAAGTTTCATAAATGCAAGATAGAAAGTACTATTTGTTTGGGATAGTATTTTTCAAAAAAATTACTAAACTTACTAGTTATGAGGTTAGTGTAGAGCCATATAATTAGAAAATTTAAATCTACCTAAACTTGTAGACGTTATGATATAGGGTATATTGGACAGGAGTTCGACTCTCCTCTACTCCACCAAATTAGAATAATATTTTGAACTTTTGATATAAAACTTAGAAATGTATAGCTAAGGATGATAAAAATTACGAAACGAAAACAATAGCAGAATTAACTAAAATTAATAATGAAGTAAGTATTCTTTCAAAAGAAGAAGAAACGGATAAGAATCAAATTATTAAGGATATAACTCATGGATTAAGTAATCAAGACGAAATATTAAAATTATATGAAGAAGCAGTTGCACTAGAATCAAATGAAGCAAAATTTGACTTAAATATAACCAAGTTAGAATCAGATATTCAAGCTAAACAATATGAATTAGAAGGAGAGTTCACTTTAGATAATGCTAAAAAAGATATTGAAAACTATCCAGAAGAATTGAGAGCGGAAATAAAAGATAAGGTAGTTAATGCTTCAGACGGCTGGATATTATACAATAGAAAATATTATGATAATGACGAAGTATTTATGAATTTATCAAAAGATATTCAAAAAATGTAATTAAAATAAATTAGTTACAAACCTTGTTTTGTACTTTTATAAAACAAGGTTTTTATATGGGGGAAAAAACTTATCAACAAGTGGACAAGTTCATATCATATAGTGTAAGGGGGGAAATGATATGAACTATTTAATTTATCCACTTAAAACAATGAGTATAACCCAAAGTTATTATGATGCGTTCTCGCATTTAAAACATACCAAAGGAAACTTAAAAGATTATCCAATAGATGACCAAGCAGGTGAAAACGAAGCAGCCTACCTATATTGTCCTTGTAAAGAGATGATAGTAAAAAAAATTTATGGGGTAGGAAAGTCCGCATCGAATACCATATGGCTGGAAAGTACCTCACCAGTTATAACTCCAACATTTACAGATTATGTAACTATTATGATTGTCCATCCTGAAGATAAGGAACTAATAAATATAAAAGTTGGCAAAAAGTATCATTTAGGCGATAAGATGTTTAAAAAAGGGGCAGATGGATATGCAACAGGTCCCCATTTTCACATTACTGTAGGCAGAGGAAAATTCAAAGGCAGTGGCTGGAAAAAAAATAATCTTGGCTTATGGATATTAACTACTACAAAAGAAAATATAAAACCAGAGTTTGCTTTTTTCCTAGACACGACTTTTACCAAAGTTAGCAACACTAAAAATTTAAATTTTATTTACTTAAAAACCAAAGAAAATAACGTAAGATACTTAACTGCAAACTTAAATGTCCGCACTGGCCCAGGTTTAAACTACAAAGTTATTAACACTTTACCCAAAAATACTAAAGTAAGGATTTTGGAAGAAAGTGGAGATTGGTTAAAAATTAGCAACAAAGAATATATTAATAAAAAATATGTTACTAGTAAGGCAAGAAACAAAGCATACCTAACGCAAAAAATTATAGCAAGCAATTTAAATGTTCGCAGTAAACCAAATGGAACAAAAGTTGGTTTATTACCTAGAGAAACAACCGTTGCTATCATGAAAAGAAGTGGCAATTGGACGAAAATATATCCAAATAAGTATGTGGCTACAAAATATTTAAAGTAGTAATTGCTTTACGAAAAAAAATAAGATAAAATAGTTATAGGTGAGAAAAAAATGGGAGAAGTTTACAATAAAGCATTAAAATTTAAAAGAATCCATCGTGGTGGTGTTGTCTGGAATTTAAGATCACATTGCGAGGTTGTGGAAAAACATTTAAATCCTGGTGAAGAAGTTATCGCTGCTTTTGCAGGGCAAAAAAATGAAAAATTTTATGAAATATTTACTACATGTGTTGTTGTTTTAACAAATAAAAGAATATTAATCGGCCAAAAAAGAGTAGCTTGGGGTTATTTCCTTAAATCTATTACTCCAGACTTATATAATGACTTATCAGTTTATCAAGGCTTAATTTGGGGCAAGATAACAATTGATACAGTTAAAGAAGTTGTAACAATTTCAAATTTACCAAAAAGTGGCTTAGATGAAATCGAAACAAACATCAGTGAAATGATGATGGCTGAAAAGCAAAAATATAGTAAACCAGAATAATTATTATGAAGAAAGTTACAATAATAATATTTAGCATAATAATTATTTTTGGTATTTTTCTTTTTCGAAGTAAAAATTACAGCATTGACTATAAAGTTAGTAACATTAGTATAAAAGAAAGTTACGATAAAGCAGAAAAATCATACACTTTTGTTATCAAAGACCAACAAAATGTTTTTGATTTTAAAATTAATTCAAAATATATCCACAAGAAAAAGTTAATCGCTAAAATAAAAACAAAGGACACAAGTGGTGAAAATTGTTATGAGTTTCAAATGAAAAAGTTATCAATGTTTTCAGTTTGCCATGGAAATGACTTATACCGTAATCAAAAAAGTAACAAAGAAGCAAAATTTATATCAAACAAAACATATCAAAAAATAGAAATTCAAAACTTAAATAATAAAAACTATTTATTATGGAATTACAGTGAAATGATTTACTTAAGCTCAAAGAAAAATCTTTCAAAAAAACTATTTAATAAAGATATATACAATTTAAAGTTAAACTATCAATATCAAAATTATCTAATTATTCCCAATTATAATCAAGATTATAAAATCGATAAAATGTACATAATTGATAGCCAAAACTTTAAAGTAGATAGCATATCAATGCGCTATGACCTTTATTTCGATAGCTTTTTCTTGGGCCATTATAAAAATAACATTTATTTATATGATTTAAAAAGTGAAAAAGAATATTATATAAGTTTAGCCAAAAAAGAGTTATATCAAACAGGCTATCAAGTTCTTAAAAATGGTAAGTGGGAAAAGATAAGTAATCAAAAGCTAAAAAATAATAAAGTTAAATTTAGTTATAAACAAAACTTTAACTACTATTTAGATAATAAAAAACTATATTTAGAATATGAAGGATGTCAAACTAAATACTTATTAACAAGTCGCATAGTAGACAAAATTATAGCCTTTTATAAAGAAGAGGTTTATTATATTGCTAATGATACATTATATTGTTTTAATTTATACACAGGTGAAAAAGCTTTATTAAAGTATAATGAATGGACATTTAACAAGGATAATATGATTTTTATATTTGAACCAAAATAGATAAATATCATACTTTATTACTAGGAGTGATAATATGTATGATAAGTATCTTGTAAAAGAGGGAGAAAGTATCGAAAGTATTTCGCAAAATCTAAACATTGACCCAAATATGTTAAAAGGTTTAAATAACATTTATGATGGTGAATATTTACGTGCCGGCATGGAGCTAGTAGTCCCTAAACATCAAGAAAAATATTTTAACATTTACGTTATTGAAAGTGGTGATAATCTTTTCAAAATTGCTGAAAAGTATAATATTAACCCAACTTTACTAGCTAGCTTAAATGGCCTAAACATGGAAGATTATATCTATCCAGGCCAAGAACTGTTAATTCCTAAAAGTAACTACAGTTATTACATCACCGCCGAGGGAGATACCTTAGGTACAGTTAGTAACATGTTTAAAATTTCAAAACTTGAGCTTCTTAAACAAAATGAAACCATTTATCTTTTAAAAGACCAAGTTCTAGTATCAAAAAGAAAGTAACGGGCAACGTTGCTTTTTAAGTGTAGTTTTGTTAAAATAAACTTAAAAGGATTGATAGATATGATACTAAAAAAACCATATGCCATATTAATTAAATATTTTCGATTAATTCATATTATCTTAACAGTTTTATCGGTATTTATAGCTTTAAGTTTACGAAAATTAGTCCATTTCTTTCAAACGTTTATTGCTAACAATTATAGCATCACCATCACTCCAAATCTTGTAAGTGATACCATAAGCCCATTTTTATACATTGCAATTATTATATCTTTAATTATTCTTGGTGCAGTATATATTCTTTTACAAGTTAAAAAGAAACCTAATAAGCTTTATCTTGTTATAAGTGGCTATTATATTATATTATTAATAGGTATAATTATATCTGCTATTTTGATTAATGGTTTAAGTGTTAGTCTTTGGGAAACAGCAAGTGCCAGAATGTATCGCGATTTATCTGGCATCATTTACTACCCAATTTATATTATTGTAATTATTTTAATTACCCGCTCCCTTGGTTTCAATGTCAAGCAATTTAACTTCAAAGATGATTTGAAAGAATTAGAAATAACTGAGGCCGATAGTGAAGAGATAGAGTTAAATTTAAACTTTCAAACATATAAATTTCTAAGATTTTTAAGACGTCTTAAAAGAGAATTTAAATATTATTATTTAGAAAATAAATTTGTTATCTACATAATTGGAGCCGCAGTAGCACTTGTTATAGGTTACATTGGTTTAACTAACTATGAAAAAATAAAATATACTTATCGTGAAAATCATTCTTTTAGTTATAACAGTTTTACTCTTGATGTTTTAGAAAGTATGATTACCAATGTTGACAGTGGAGGAGATATAATATATGATGATAAATATTTTGTCGTTATAAAATTGCAAATAACTAATAGTAGCAGTGAAGCTAAATACTTAGATTATGATAATTTAAAACTATATTATGGTAAAGATTATGTTTATCCTACGCTCGATTTAGGCTCTAAATTTGTTGACTTTGGTGACCCATTTATGAATGACCAAATTAAAGCTGGAGCCACTAAAACATATATAATTCCATACATGATAGATAAAAAGTATCAAAATAAGAATTTTAAATTATTATTATATACAGGAGCATCTTTTAAAAGTAAAGAATTTATTGCTAAAACAACTAGTGTTACTTTAAAGCCAACCGAGTATTCTGAAGTTAATTTTAAGAAAAATGCCAGTCTTGGAGATACCATTTCTTTATCTTCTAGTTTACTTCAAGATTCTAAAGTTATGTTTGCAAATGCTATAACAGATACTAGATACGAATATAGTTATAAGAGTTGTTATCAAGATGCATGTCGAGACTATAAAGATGTAGTTGTCGCTGACTCTTCTTATCAAAGCAAGCAAGCTTTAATAGTGTTAGATTATAGTTTAGCTTTTGATAAAAGTTCAGCTTCATATGAAAATATATTTGATGCTAAAACATTTGCTAATAACTTCTTAAAAGTTGAGTATAAGGAAAATGGGAGTCTGAAAAGAAGTAACGTCAAGTATGTTACTCCTCAAAAATTAAGTGATAAAATGGTTTTACAAACTACTGGAAATATTTTAAATTCTGATATATTAAATTTAATTATCACTGTTCGTAATAAAGAATATAGTGTGAATATAAAGGGAACTTAAGTATTTGACAAGTCATATAATATAGTGTAAAATAGGCATGTAATTAATTATTTTACACTATGAAGTGGAGCTATAGCCAAGCGGTAAGGCACAGGTCTGCAACACCTCTATCGTCGGTTCGATTCCGTCTAGCTCCTCCAATAAAAAAAACAGCTTATGAGCTTTCTATGTTCATAAGTTTTTATTTACTTAATTCTAAATTTTTCTTTTCTTCTTCAATTTTTAGTATTTCTAAATAATGTGACCAACTTAATTGCGACGATACAGTTGTCGCAATTGGAAAATAACTATAAAACTTCTGCATTTTCTCTAAATTTCGTTTAAAAAGTCCCTTGCCAAATTCTGCAGTTAACTTCTCTGATAACTTATTAAGTAAAGCATCACCATAACTAGCTCTTTACTCGCCACCCTGAATTTCCATTATTATTTTTTCAATATTCCAATACAAGCTCAGCATTTCCGTATTAACAGCAGTATAAACGTTATTTCTACTATTTATAACCATCGTATTAATGCTAGTAAAAACATTATTAAATTCTTTTTCATTGTTTGACAAATTATTAACCATAAGTCCATCCTGTAATTAAGATAATTGTATTATAAAAAGCCACATAAATAAATAGTTCCATTGACTTTACATAAACTTTATTTAAAGTCTTGTAATATTTTATGGGGTTAACCACATTTGCTTTTAGTCAACAAAATGTAAAAAACGTTGATATATTTTTGACATCTTAATTTGTTTCGTTATTGCTATTTAACATACATTTGGGTATAATAAAATTAAATAGGGGAAGTGCGATATGAGTAAAAAAAATGAGTTACCCAAAAATTTTAAAGAAGTTATCAACTTAATTTCCACGATTATCAGCTGGACAATTTTTGTGTTACTCATTATTTGTGCTATTTTTCTTCTCTATTACTTTATTGCTATGCGAGTATACGTTGCTAAAGGTAGTGGTTACGAGCCTAAATTTGCGTTATACACAATCATAAGTCCCAGCATGGTTCCAAATATCAATGTTTATGATGTTATCGTTGATACCAAGGTGGAAAAACCAGAAGATATTAAAATAAATGATGTTATTACCTTTAACTCCAATCTTCCCGAAGTTCATGGAAGTACTATTACCCACCGGGTTATTGCAATTAGCAAAGACAACGATGGAAAGTATTATTACCAAACCAAAGGAGATAACAACTTAGTAGAAGATGGCATAAACGTCCCTTTTGAAAGTGTGGCTGGTAAAGTTGCTTTAAAAATACCAGGGCTTGGCAAAGTACAAAGTTTTATGGCCACTAAAGCTGGATGGCTAATTTTGATTTTAATACCAGCGTTATATATTATAGTTAAAGATATATTTAAGATATTAAAACTGGAAAAAAAGCCAAATAAAGAAGAAGCTAACAATGTAAAAGCGGATGAAAAAACTATCCCAGAAGTAAATAATTTACAAAATTTAGAAGAAAAAGCGTTTGAAACAAGTGTTAAAAGTTCATTATTTACAATTGAGGATGATGACGACTATGACGGAAATTTACCAAAATTAAAGTGAAAACTATCGTTACCTCTTGCACCTTCCATCAATAGCTGATAAAATGAACTTACGAAAAAGTATACGTTGAAGTAAAAAAGTAGTTATCCAAAACTTATTAACAGAGAGAGATACAATGCTGAAAGTATTTTATTAAGGGGAATAACGAATTTTCATTTATGGAGTATAGATGGGGTAATTCCCTTAGCAATTAAAGTGTTTGAATTAATATTCATAAATTAAGGTGGTACCGCGGGGAAACTCGTCCTTAAGTTATGGATATTTTTTTTATAAAGAAAGGAAGTAGAATATGGAAGAAAAATTAATTAAACAAAGTGAGGAGTTAAACGAAGAATTGGCAAAATGTCTAAAAGAGGCAGATGTTTTAAATGTCAAGTCAAAGTATTTAGGAAAAACAAGTTACTTAAATAATCTTCTTAGCTCTTTAAAAGACATGACAATTGAAGAAAAGAAAACATATGGAAGTCTAATTAACAAGACTAAAAAGAGTATGGAAGAAAGAGTAAATGCTACTTTAGAGAAATTAGAAGCTAAAAGTAATCTTGATTTTGATGACACGCTTGATTATGAAATCAAAACTGGATCGCTTCACCCAATTACAATTATGGCTAAAGAAATAACAGATATCCTTAAGAAGATGGGCTTTATGGTTGTAAGTGGGCCTGAAATGGAAACTGAGTATTACAATTTTGAAGCTTTAAATGTTCCTAAAGACCATCCTGCTAGAGATATGCAAGATACTTACTATCTAGATAATAAAATGGTTTTAAGAACTCAAACTAGTGATAATCAAATTCATGCAATGGAAAATTATGGAGCACCTTTACGTATATGCGCTCCAGGTAGAACATTTAGAAATGAAGATTTAGATGCTAACCATGAAAACACTTTCTTTCAAATTGAGGGAATGGTTATCGACGAAAATATCTCGGTAGAAAACTTAATGTATGTTATGGAAGAGTTATTAAAAGAAGTTTTCCACACTGATTTACATGTAAGACTTCGCCCAGGCTTCTTCCCATTTACTGAACCTGGCTATGAAATGGATATTTCTTGTTTGCTTTGCGGGGGAAAAGGGTGCCCAACCTGTAAAAATGCAGGCTGGATAGAACTTATCGGCTGTGGTATGGTTCATCCAAACGTCTTAAAAGCTGGAGGTATTGATGCAAATAAATATTCAGGATTTGCCTTTGGAATTGGGCTTACACGCCTTGCCATGATGAAATATAAAATAAGTGATATTCGAAGTCTTAATTTAGGAGACATTCGATATTTAAATAACTTTGAGATTAAATAGGAGGAAAATATGTTAATATCTTGTAATAAATTAAAAAGCTATATTGAAAATTCTCAAACTATAGACTGGCTTAAAATCTGGGATTTATTCACAGTAAGAACTGCGGAAGTTGAAAATGTCACCGAAAAAGGTCATGACTTTGACGGTGTAGTTGTGGCTCAAATCAAGTCTTGTAAAATGCACCCTGATAGCGACCATATGCATGTTTTAGAGGTTGATGCAGGAGAGGATGAACTTATCCAAGTTGTCTGCGGAGCCCCAAATGTTAGGGAAGGCTTAAAAATCGCATACGTTAAAGTTGGAGGACATATCGGGGATATGGAAATTCAAAACCGTAAACTTCGCGGTGTTATGTCTAGTGGTATGTGTTGCAGCAAAAGAGAACTTTCTATCGGTGAAGAACATGATGGAATTTTAGAACTTCCAAGTGATGCTCCAATTGGTATGGATATTAAAAAATATCTGCCAGAAATAAATGATATTATTGTCGAAATTGATAATAAGTCCTTAACTAATCGTCCGGATTTATGGGGTCATTATGGAATAGCTAGAGAAATTGCCGCTATTACTCATAACAAATTAAAGCCACTAGAACTTAGTAACATTGAAAATAACAAAGAAGACTTAGATATCAAAATCCAAGATTCGTCAGTATGTTACCGTTACAGTGGACTAAAACTTGCAAATGTGACTAACAAAGAAACCCCAATAGATATGCAAATATTTTTAAACTATGTTGGATATAAAAGTAATGGCTTAATTGTCGACTTAACCAACTACTTAATGATAGAGCTAGGTCAGCCAATGCATGCCTTTGATGCTCGAATTGTCAAAAATATTGAAGTTGGTTTTGCCAGTAGTGATGAAGAGTTTACTACTTTAGATGGCATTACCAGAAAACTTGATAACTCTTGTTTAATGATTAAAAATGGGGATGAGTATTTTGCTCTTGCCGGAATTATGGGAGGACTTGATAGTGAAATTGAGGAAAATACTACTTCATTATTTTTAGAAAGTGCTACATTTAATGCTGCCTGCGTCCGTAAAACTGCTTCTAATTTAGGAATGCGAACTGAAGCAAGTGCTAGGTATGAAAAAAGTCTAGACCCTAATATGACTACGCAAGCTATCCAAAGATACGTCTATCTTTTAAAGAAAGAAAATCCTAATTTAGAAATAATGTCTAATTTAACCGACATTTATCCAAATGTTTTAACTACTAAAAAAATTAATCTTTCTAAAAAGTTGTTAACTAAATATCTTAATGCTCACATTAGTGATGAAGAGATCAAAGAAAATTTAGAAAGTTTAGGTTTTGGAGTTGGCTCTGATAATGAAGACTATTTAATTACAGTACCTACCTTTAGATGTAGTAAAGATATCAGTATTGCCGAAGATATCATCGAAGAAATTGCTAGAATGCATGGCCTTGAAAACTTCCAACCTAAACCTTTAAAACTTGATGTTACTGTAAATGATAAAGATAAAGTCTTTGATGAAGAATATGAAGTAAAGTATATACTTGCAACTAAATATGATATGCATGAAGTTCACAGCTATTTATGGTATGACACCAAGTTATTAAAACTTTTAGAAGTGCCAAAAGATGGTGTTAAAATTTTGGGTAAATCTGAAAACAACATTCTAAGGGATGATATGAGTTTATCTCTTTTAAATATTGTGGAAAGAAACTTCAAAAACTTTGCAGCATTCTCTATATTTGAAATTGGAACAATCATCCAAAATAACCAAAATAAAAGAGCATTAAGCATTATTTTGGCAGATGAAGAACAAAATCTATCAAATAGTTATAATAAAGCCAAAGAAATTATCAAGTACATCTTTAAAACTTTAAAAAATAAAAATGTTAGTTTAACTAAAATGTCAAATGCCAAAGACTATTACGATGAAAATTTAAGCAAAAATATTATTGTAGAAAGCGATGTAATAGGAACGTTAAATGTCTTAAAAAAGTCATTAACTAATAAACTAGCAAAGAAAAAATGCCTTGTATGTATTGATATTGATTTCGATAAATATGTAAGCCTTACAAAAGAAGCTATATATGAAAAGAAAATAAGTAAGTATCCGGTTGTAGAGCTTGACTATTCTATTATTGCAAGTAATCAAGAAAAATATGCTGATTTAAAAGAAGTTTTAGATGCTTTTAAAAGTAATTTAATTTTAGGATATAAACTTGTAGATATTTATGAAAATAAATATACCATAAAATATACTATTGGCAGCCAAGAAAAAACATTAGGCCAAAAAGATTTAAAGAATTTTCAAGAAAGATTTATCGTTCATATTAAAGAAAATGGTTATGATATTAAAGAATAACAATTTTCTTTTTTTGATGCTTATGTTATAATAAAAACATAAGTTACCATAAAGGAGGAAAGACGCATGCCAGCCAAACTTGAGTTAAATAAAAAGCAAATAGTCAAAACTGCAGTTAAAATGATTAATGAAAATGGACTTTCGAATTTAAATGCCCGTAGTCTAGCTAAAAATCTTGGAGTATCTACCAAGCCATTATACCGAGTATATACAAGCATGGAAGAGATAAAAAAAGATACTTATGAAGAGATATATCGTCAATATGATGAGTATTTAAAAAGTCGGGTGGATTCAAAAAAAGCCTTAGTAACTTTATGCATTGCTTATGTGGAATTTGCTAGGGAATATCCAAACTTATTTATAACACTTTTTCTTAGCAATAACTTAAACTGGCAAAGTATCGATAATGTGCTAGATGAAAAATGGAATCAAGGAACAATTATTAACTTAGTTAATAAACATGGATACACATTTGATGATGCTAAAAAAATATTTATGAATATGTGGCTTTATGCAACCGGACTAGCAACCCTTCTTGCCACAAATGATTTAAAACTAGATGAAGAAAAAATTCTTGTAAAGCTTGTTGGCATGTATAAAATTCTTGTCAAATAATGACTTTACAATTAAAAGTAAGTTAAGTATAATTAGTTAGGAGGTAAAAATGAAGAAGATATTAATAGCATTAATGACTATAATAGCTATAGCAGGTATGCCAAGTGTCAAAGCTGCCAAAAGCGACTTACCAGAAAAGACCGACCATGAAAAAGTAATTGTTTACTTATTCCGAGGTCATGGATGCTCACATTGTGCAGACTTTTTAAAATATTTCACAAAGGAATATCCTGGTTATGAAGATTACTTTGAAATTGTTTCATATGAATCATGGGAAGATGAAACCAACCAAAAGTTAATGTATGCTGTCAAGGAAAAAATTGGAGAAGAAGCTGATGGTAGTGTTCCATTTATTGTAATTGGTAGCGATTATCACACTAGTGGTTTTGGAACATCAACTGGTAAGGAAATAATTGAAGAAGCTCTAAAAGCTTACCAAGATGATAACTATAAAGACCTTGTTAAATCTGTAGCTAAAAAAGAAAAAATTGAAGGAAACTCTGAAACTTTAAACGAAGCTGCATCGAAAGAAGGAATAGTTACTTTAGATGAAGATGGTAATGTTAAAAGTGGTTTAAGTGATGGCGTTGTTGTTGGAATTATTTTTGGTGTTATCATCCTTGGTTTTGGTGGTTTAGTATTCTTTTCAAGAAAGTAAAAATTAGGTTTATTAATCTAATTTTTTTTATGGACTAAACTTTTTTTATAATTTATAATATAAAAAGGAAGTAAGGGTGTTAATGATGATGAAACTAATTAAAAAATATCTTTTTATAAGTTTACTAATTAGTCTATTTCTAGGCGTTACCGAGGTTCATGCAACTAGTGGGGCTCTAAGGAAAGCTTCAATAAAAACATGTAATGGTATAACTTATGGCCAGCATGGTGAAGATAACCACTGGCATGAAGCTGCATTTCGCCCTGATGTTTCCAGTGGTTGGAGTGCTATTGGTGACCCAATTTACAGTGACCCTTGTCAAAATAGTAGTTCAGACGTTAGTAATTATGCGATAGATGAAAATAATAATTCAGTAAGTGAAAATAACTCAACTAGTGAAGCACAGAAAGAAAATTCTCATAATACCAGTCAAAGCACCACAAATAGTAACTCTTTTATAGAAGAGAAAAATGATGCAATTACCGCAGAAGAAAACATAAAGAGTAGTGATAATACGCTCAAAGAATTAATAATTGATGGAAAAAGCATTACTATAAATAATGATATGTATTATAAAACTACAAGTAACCATGTAAATATCAAAGTAATTCCTAGTGATGAAAAAGCAAAATATGAGATAGAAAATAATAGCGCTTTAAGCATTGGAAACAATTTAGTCACAATTACAGTAACTGCTGAAGATGGCAGCCTTAAAACATACAGTCTTAATATTTATAAAAATGATGATGAAAAGACGCTAAAAAAAGAAATAGAAAGTGATATAGAAGCAAATGTAGATGATGAAGCAGTAGGTATAACCATTGGAAGTATCTTTCTAATAAGAACAACTTTTGCTCTTGGTTTGCTTAGCAAAGAATTACTAACCAGAAGAAAAAAATAACCTTAATTCCATCAAGGAAAAAGGTTTTTTAAATGCTATAAATACTTATTAATTTTATAAACTCTTTGGCCATTAATATCAACATTATAACTTTCAATAATTTCTTTTTGATTATTACTATCTATTATTGATACTTCCATATATAATGTATAACCTACAATACCAGTTCCTGCCGTATTTAGCACTGGCCCAATGTTACTATTTAAATATATATTTTGAGTACCTAAATTTACTTTAGTAAACTCTTTTTTTAGTTTCGCAGTTTCATTTTCAATAATTCTATTAACAGGAGCAACAGTAGTTTCATTATCATATACATTAAGGTCTAAAGCACAGCCATTTTCTGTAACATTTACAGCTAGCAAGTATGTGCTACTATCATATACATCATTACCATATTCACACACCGTATTATTTTTACTTTCTCCTGAGCCAATAATTAGTTTTACACTTTGCGGAGAAGTACTATTACCTGATGCATCACTTGCCACTATTTGCACAACATATGTTCCATCTTCAGTATACTTACTATAATCTATCTTTTGACCAGTTTGACTTAAACTAAGATTATAAAATGATACTTTACATTTCTCTTTACTATTGTCAGTGCAACTTTCCACAAAGTCATTTGCGGTATAACTTTCACCTGATTTAATTTGAGCATCTTTAAGTGTAAGTTGTGGTGCTTTAGTATCAACAACATCTAATTTAGAACTATATTTTTTAGATAGAACTTTTAAAGCTACATCATACGAACCAACTTTACCAATCTTTACATTATTATAATCCGCTTTAATATTTTTCTCTTTAACATTTTGAAGTTCTTTAAAAAATAAAGTTTTATCAGGAAGCTTACTATTAACTTCTACTGCAACACCATCTCGAACTTCGACAACAACATCTTTATTCTTATCCTTATTATAATAGGCTAGCCCAACTCCAATTGCGATAACAATAATTACCCCAATAATACTACTTATAATAAATGTTTTGTTGGATGAGTTTTTGGACTTAGCAACTTTTTGATTAAAAAATCTTTGTGCCATATCTTCCCTCTTTTCTACTATATTAATAATATTAACATAATTTAAAAAATCTTTAAACAAAATTTAAGAATATTTCTTGTAAATTAACAGAAATTATGATAATGTATACATGCAAGTTTATTTTTGGAACTTGTTAAGTGGATGGGACTAAATGCGGACTTGCCCGAACCACTTACGCGGAAAAATTTTATAGGAGGTGTTTTCGTGGCTAAAGAAGTCGTAAAGAAAATTAAATTACAAATCGAAGCTGGAAAAGCAACGCCGGCACCACCAGTTGGTACAGTACTTGGACCTGCAGGTATTAATTTAGGCGAATTTTGTACGAAGTTCAATGAAGCAACTCGTGACAAAATGGGTGATGTTGTCCCTTGTGAAATTTCCATCTATGATGACCGTTCTTTTGATTTTGTTTTAAAAACTGCTCCAGCAGCATTCTTGCTTAAGAAAGTTGCTAAGATTAAAAGTGGTAGTAAGAAAGGTGCTAATGAAATAGTAGCTACTATTACTGAAAAAGAGTTAAGAGCAATCGCTGAAGAAAAAATGCCAGATTTAAATGCTTATGATGTTGAAAATGCAATGAAACAAATCGCGGGTACTGCTCGTAATATGGGAATTGCTATCAAAGGATATAATGAATCTGAAATGCAAAAACAAGCTGATGAAGCAAAAGAAGAAGAAAAAGAACAAGCAAAACGTGAAGAAGAACTAGAAAAACTAGAAGCTGAAGCTAAAGAAATGGCTGAAAGTAATGTTGAAGTTCCAACTCATGATGATGAAAAACAAGAAGAAAAATAATTATAATTTAAATAATTGTCCGCTTAATTAACCACAGTTAGGAGGTAAAGTATGAAAAAATATGGAAAAAAATATGTGGAAGCATCAAAGAATGTCGATAAAAATATCGCTTACAATGCCGAAGATGCAATAAAACTAGTAAAAACTACATCAACAACAAAATTTGATAGTACTATTGATGTAGCAATCAAGTTAAATATCGACCCTAAAAAATCTGACCAACAACTAAAAGGAGCCTTATCTCTTCCAAATGGAACTGGTAAAACTAAAAAAGTGTTAGTAATTGCTAAAGGAGCTATGGCTGAAGAAGCAACTAAAGCTGGTGCAGATTATGTTGGTGATAAAGATTTACTTGATAAGATTAAAAATGAAAACTGGTTTGACTTTGATGTCGTTGTAGCAACTCCAGATATGATGCCAGAAGTAGGGAAAATTGGTAATATTTTAGGGCCACGTAACCTTATGCCAAATCCAAAGACTGGAACAGTAACAACAAAAGTTGGAGCTATCGTTGAAGATTTGAAAAAAGGTATGGTTACCTACAAAAATGATAAATTTGGAAATATCCACACAGTAATTGGTAAAGTTTCATTTGATGAAAAGAAACTTTTAGAAAACTTACAATATGTTATAACAACAATTGCTAAAGCAAAACCAAATGCTGTTAAAGGAACATTTATCCAAAATATTGCTATTTCCACAACTATGGGTCCTGGAATTAAAGTTGATAAAAATAGTTTTGACATTTAATCAAACTTATAATATAATACACGTAGAAAAAGCAAAACCGAAGACAGTAGGCAGTAAAATAAGACCTACCGAGGGAAACTTAAACAACTTTTAAGCTTCCCTTTTGGGAGCTTTTTAAATACGATAAGGAGGAAAATATGGCAAGTGCAAAGATTCTAGAAGAAAAGAAAAAAGTTGTTAGTGAAATAACTAATAAACTGAAATCTAGCGAATCTGTAATTATATTTGGTTATCAAGGACTAACTGTTGAAGATCTTTCTGCTTTAAGAAAAGAACTAAAAACTGTTGATTCTGAAGTTAAAGTATATAAAAATACTTTGCTTAAAAGAGCTACTGATGAACTTAATATAAATTTAGATGATTTTTTAAGCGGACCAAATGCAATTCTTTTTGGTAAAGATTTACTTGAACCAATTAAAATAATTTCTGAATTTGCTAAGAAACATGATAAATTAGATATTCGTGTTGGAGTAATCAGTGGTAGTGTAGCAGATTTAGCTACAATCAAAGAATATGCCGAAATTCCATCAAGAGAAGGTTTACTTACTATGCTTGCTGGTGGAATGATGCAATATGTAAAAGACTTAGCTATAGGATTAAACTTATATGCTGAACAATTAGAAGGGAAGGAATAATTATGGCAAAATTAAACAAAGAAGATTTTATTAGTGCATTAAAAGAAATGACTATTCTTGAAGTTAAAGAATTAGTTGACGCAATGAAAGAAGAATTTGGAGTAGATCCAATGGCAGTAGCAGTAGCTGCAGCACCTGCAGCAGCAGCTGAAGATGAAGGTTCAAAAACTAAAACAGTAGTATTAAAATCTGCTGGTGGAAACAAAATTGCAGTTATTAAAATCATTAAAGAAATCACTGGCTTAGGACTTGTTGATGCTAAAGCTCTAGCAGACAAAGGTGGAAATATTAAAGAAAATATTCCTGCTGATGAAGCTGAAGCTATTAAAACTCAATTAACTGAAGCTGGCGCTGAAATCGAATTAGCTTAAGGTGATTATAATGCGGGTTTATCTCGCATTTTTTAATTATCTAAAGAAGTTGACTTTAAAAATCTTATTTTATATAATGAACTTGTGGTGATAACAATGAAAAATCTTAAAAAAGTTTTAAAAAACAATGATGGTTGGGGACTTACAGAAATGCTTGTTTTAAGTGCTTTACTGTTAATTGCGCTTCTTGTTGCATCATATTTCATATACATATTATATGATACTATTGGAATGTAAAAATTATTGTTTTTTTGGTTGACAAAAAATATATAATAATGTTATAGTAATGGTGCATTAAGCGATGGTTTTACTTAGGTAGAACCTGTTTTAAAGCAAAATATGATACACCAGGGTGTGTGTTTATGGAAGGAGATGGATGGATTGCCTACGATTAATCAATTAGTAAAAAAAGGTCGTAAAGACAAGACAAGAAAAAGTAAAAGTCCAGTTTTAGGTATGGGGTACAATACTCTTGAAAAAAGACAAAATAATGCTAAAGGACCTCAAAAAAGAGGTGTTTGTATTAAAGTTGGTACGACTACACCTAAAAAGCCGAACTCAGCATTAAGAAAATATGCTCGTGTAAGACTTTCAAATGGAAAAGAAATCAATGCTTATATTCCAGGTGAAGGACATAACTTACAAGAACACAGTGTTGTTTTGGTAAGAGGTGGACGTGTTAAAGACTTAATCGGTGTTCGTTATCACATTGTCAGAGGTACACTTGATACACACGGAGTTCAAGATCGTAAACAAAGCCGTAGTAAATACGGAACAAAAAAAGATAAAAAGTAAAATAGGAGGAAAGAATAATGCGAAAAAGACGTGCAGTTAAAAGAGATGTATTACCAGATCCTATATATAACTCAAAAGTAGTTACAAAGCTAGTTAATCAAATTATGCTTGATGGAAAAAAAGGTACAGCTCAAAAAATATTATATGAAGCTTTTGATATTATTGAAAAACAAACAGGTCAACCTGCAATTGAAGTATATGAAAAAGCTTTAGAAAACATTATGCCTGCTTTAGAAGTTAAATCACGCAGAGTAGGTGGTTCTAACTACCAAGTTCCCATGGAAGTTAAAGAAGATAGAAGACAAACTTTAGCTTTAAGATGGTTAGTTAATTATGCAAGACTAAGGTCTGGAAAAAGTATGGCTAGTAAGCTTGCAGGCGAAATTATTGACGCTTCAAATGGAACAGGTGGAGCATGCAAAAAACGTGAAGATACTCACAGAATGGCAGAAGCAAATAAAGCATTTGCTCACTTTAGGTGGTAATTATGGCAAGAGATGTTTCATTAGATAAATTAAGAAATATTGGGATAATGGCTCATATCGATGCTGGGAAAACAACATTTACAGAAAGAGTATTATTCCACACTGGAATAACTCATAAAATTGGGGAAACTCATGATGGTGCTAGTCAAATGGACTGGATGGAACAAGAAAAGGAAAGAGGTATCACAATTACTTCTGCTGCTACAACTGCGCACTGGAAAGGATATCGATACAATATCATAGATACTCCGGGCCACGTAGACTTTACTGTAGAAGTTCAACGTTCATTAAGAGTACTAGATGGAGCAATCTGCTTACTTGATGCAAATGCTGGTGTTGAACCTCAATCTGAAACTGTTTGGAGACAAGCAACCGAATATAAAGTTCCAAGAATGATATTTGCTAACAAAATGGATAAACTTGGAGCAGACTTTGAATATACTCTAGAAACAGTTAAATCAAGATTAGGAGTTAACTATGCTCCAATTCAATGGCCAATTGGTGCTGAAAATGAATTCAATGGTATTATTGATTTATTAACAAGAACTGCTTATCACTATGATGGTGAAGAACATGAAAATGCAACAGTTATTGAAATACCAGAAGACTTAAAAGATATCGTTGAACAAAAGAGAACAGAACTTATTGAAAAAGCTGTTGAATTTGATGATGAATTAATGGAAAAATATCTTGAAGGTGAAGAACTTGCTATTGAAGATATTAAAAAGGCTATCCGTAAAGGAGTTTTAGCTGCTGAATTCTTCCCAGTTATGTGTGGTAGTGCTTTATCAAACATGGGAGTAAAGCTTGCTTTGGATGCTGTTATCGATTACATGCCAGCTCCAACTGATGTTGCTGCTATTGAATGTATTGATAAAAATGGTAATGATATTTTAAGACATCCAAGTGATAATGAACCATTTACGGCTATGGCATTTAAAATTATGACTGACCCTTATGTAGGTAGACTTGCTTTCTTCAGAGTATATGCCGGACATTTACAAAGTGGTTCATATGTTCTTTGCACTAATGCATCAGGCAAAAGTGAAAAAGAAAGAGTTGGACGTATTTTACAAATGCATGCCAATACTCGTAAAGAAATAAGCGAAGTATACTGTGGCGAAATAGCTGCTGCTGTAGGTTTAAAAAATACAACAACTGCAGATACATTATGTGATGAAAAAAATCCATGTATCATGAAAGGTATGGAATTCCCACTACCTGTTATTGATGAAGCTATTGAACCAAAATCTAAAGCTGATCAAGAAAAACTTGGTATTGCTTTACAAAAATTAGCTGAAGAAGACCCAACATTTAAGTATAAAACTGACCCTGAAACTGGTCAAACAGTTATAAGTGGAATGGGTGAATTACACTTAGAAGTTCAAGTTCGAAGAATGAAAGATGAATTTAATGTTGAAGCTAATATTGGTCGTCCACAAGTTGCTTATCGTGAAACAATAACTCAAGCAGCTGAATGTGAAGGTAAGTATATTAAACAATCAGGTGGACGTGGACAATACGGACATGTTTGGGTTAAATTTGAACCAAATCCTGAAAAAGGATATGAATTTGTTGATGCTATCGTTGGTGGGGTAGTTCCTCGTGAATACATACCTGTAACTGACAAAGGATTACAAGAAGCTATGGCTGGTGGTGTTCTTGCTGGTTATCCAATGGTAGATGTTAAAGCAACATTGTTTGATGGCTCATACCATGATGTCGATTCATCAGAAATGGCATTCAAAATTGCTGCTTCTATGGCTTTGAAAGAAGCTAAAAACAAATGTAAACCAGTACTTCTAGAACCAGTTATGAAAGTTGAAGTAATTATTCCAGAAGAATACATGGGAAATGTTATGGGTGACTTAACATCTCGTCGTGGTAGACCACTAGGAAATGAATCTCGTGGGAATGCATTATCTATAACTGCTATGGTACCACTTGCAGAAATGTTTGGTTATGCAACAACATTACGTTCTAATACACAAGGACGTGGAAACTTTACAATGACCCTAGATCATTATGAAGAAGTTCCAAAAGGAATTGCTGAAGAAATTATTAAGAAAAACAGCATTAATTAAGAATAATACTTGAAAAAAATTCAAGCATTAGATAAAATATAATAGTAATATAAAAAAGGAGGAAATTATTATATGGCAAGAGAAAAATTTGATCGTTCAAAAGAACACGTTAATATTGGTACTATTGGCCACGTTGACCATGGTAAAACAACATTAACTGCTGCGATCACAAAAGAATTTGGTAAATTTGTTGATTATGCTGATATCGACAAAGCACCTGAAGAAAGAGAAAGAGGTATAACAATCAACACTGCGCATGTTGAATATGAAACTGATAAACGTCATTATGCTCACGTTGACTGTCCAGGCCATGCTGACTATGTTAAAAACATGATTACTGGTGCTGCTCAAATGGATGGAGCAATCTTAGTTGTTTCAGCTGCAGATGGTCCTATGCCACAAACTAGAGAACATATCTTACTATCTCGTCAAGTTGGTGTGCCTAAGATTGTTGTTTACATGAATAAATGTGACCAAGTTGATGACCCAGAACTACTTGATTTAGTAGAAATGGAAATTAGAGAATTATTAGGAGAATATGGATATGATTCTGAATGTCCAATAATCCGTGGTAGTGCACTTAAAGCTCTTGAAGGTGACAAAGATGCAGTACAAAGTATTCATGACCTTATTGCTGCTGTTGACTCATACATTGATGCTCCAGTTCGTGATACTGACAAACCATTCTTAATGAGTATTGAAGACGTATTTACAATCTCTGGACGTGGAACAGTTGTTACTGGACGTGTTGAACGTGGACAATTAAAACTTAATGATGAAGTTGAAATTGTTGGTTTAAGACCTACTAAGAAAACAGTTGTTACTGGTATTGAAATGTTTAGAAAATCTCTAGACTACGCTCAAGCAGGAGACAACGCTGGTGTTCTTCTACGTGGTATTGCTCGTGATGAAGTTGAACGTGGACAAGTTTTAGCTAAACCTGGAAGCGTTACACCTCATACAAAATTCAAAGCAAGTGTATACGTATTATCAAAAGACGAAGGAGGACGTCATACTCCATTCTTCTCAAATTATCGTCCACAATTCTATTTCAGAACTACTGACGTAACGGGAGTTATTGAATTACCAGAAGGTGTAGAAATGGTTATGCCTGGCGATAATGTTGATATGACTGTTGAATTAATTGCTCCAGTAGCTCTTGAAAATGGTACTAAATTCTCTATCCGTGAAGGTGGTAGAACTGTTGGTGCCGGAGTTGTATCAGAAATCGTTAAATAATTTAGCAAAAATAATAATTAAAAAACCTAGCTTGAAAATTCAGCTGGGTTTTAATATGTTTAAAGTCACAAAGATATTTATTACTTTTGTGACTTTTTTTCGATTATAGAAGGAGGATAAGGCATACGCTCATCCGTCATATATAAAAGATAGTCAATTGAAGTGTTATAGTATATGGCAAGTTTTTTTAAAACATCCGTCGGTATATCATTTGTTTCGACTTCATACTTTGAATAGCCAGTTTGTGTTATGCTTAGTATTTTAGCAATATCCTTTTGGATTATATCTTTATCTTCTCTTAGTTCTTTTAATCTATTCATAATTACCTCATAA
The DNA here is from genome assembly GCA_934096125.1 of uncultured Bacilli bacterium. Taxonomy (GTDB): domain Bacteria; phylum Bacillota_I; class Bacilli_A; order RF39; family UBA660; genus Onthocola_B. The sequence continues at coordinate 29,136 of CAKOLB010000007.1, read as the reverse complement.
AGAAAATATCATATTCCAAAATGGCTTATTGACTTTTAAGCCATTTCGGCTTAAAATTATAAATAATGGAGGGGATTAATTGTGAAAAAGTACAGTTCTCTTATTTCAATTGGTCTGCTAATAACATTTATAATTGGAGCGACATATGCATATTTTGTTGCACAAGATGGTACTACGTCAAATAGTGCAGTTAGAGTACAAACGTCGACTACGGATACCTTATCTTTTAGTGTGGGTTCATCTGTTGCTCTAACAGCAGACCAAACATCATTTGCAAGTGGGAAAGGTAATGTTACGGGTAGTACAACTGCAACTGCTTTACTTACTCCTAATAATGCAACGAATAAAGCAACAAATTATTATAATATTTATTTTAATATTACAAATAACTCATTTATTTATACAACGAGTGATAATCAGGCAGAGTTACTTTTACAAATAACAGACCCAAATGGAAATGTTGTTACCAGTATTGATGGACTTAGTTATGTGACAAGCGGAGGTGCATCAGGTTTTGATATCACGACGATTACAGGGTCTATCACTATTGCGATAGATTATGCGATAAATGCAAATGGAACAAGTAAAAGTGATACATGGAAAATAGGAGTAGTGCTAGTAAACCTTGATAGCGACCAGACAAAGAATGCAGGTAAAAGTTTTAGTGCAACAGCGGTGATAAGTAAGGATAAAAAGGTTACACTTGCAAGTCATATTACATCACTTTATACATCCCAAGGAGCAAATAATTTGTATTATCATAATGCATCACTTGCAAATGGAGCAGGGGATAATTCTTATCGCTACTCAGGAGCTAATCCCGACAATTATGTATGTTTTGGAAGCAATGAAAGTCCGTGCCCAACAGATAACCTATACCGAATAATCTATGTAAAAGGTGGACAAGTGAAACTTATTAAAGCCACAGTTGCAAGCAGTGCTTTACTTGGAACAGATGGAGATTATAGTTCAAGTACGAGGTATAGTTGGAACTACAAAGCAGACACAACAATAAATTCAGGAAATGGTTCAAATGACTGGAGTACAAGTTTACTTAATAAAACTAACTTAAATAAAAATTTCATAAATAAAATAGGAACAACTTGGGCAGGAAAAATAGCAACAACAGTGTGGCAAGTAGGTGGAGCTGGATGGGATATGCTTGAAGCAGCAGGAATAAAGAACATGTACTCAAAAGAAATGAATACTAATGCTAGTACAACTTCTAGCTCAAAAATAGGACTCATGTATGCAAGTGACTATGGTTTTGCAGCAAGTCCAAAATATTGGTCATTGCTAGGTTATAATTATGATGGAGAAGACATTCGAAAAGGTATTAAAGAAAACTGGCTATATAATGGCGGTAGTTATGAATGGACTATTTCCCGGTATTCGAGCGATGCGTATGGTGTGTTCTATGTGTATACATATGGGTATGTGATCGAACACAATGCGTCGAATACGTGTGTGGTTCGGCCGTCCTTTAATCTTGAGTCTTCAGTAACCTATGTATCGGGGAGTGGCAGCGCTGACGACCCGATTAGAATAGGCTGATTGACGGACAGTTTTAAAAAAAAAACGGTGAAACCGAGCCAAAAAGAGGCAAAAAGTTCGACCAGTGCTCGACGATTTGCCTCTTTTTTGATACACTAAGTTGCTAATTAGATGCTTAAGATGGTGAAAAACCACGTATTTACACTTGTGAATATGCAATTTCTAAATTTATTGCACGCGAAAAAGATTTTGTTGAAAATGTTAATATGAAATGTCATAAAAGTGTTAAATATCATAGAGAATAAATCTTATTGGCAATCGATTATACTTTAGTGAATTTACGGCTCGATGAAATAAAGTTAAACCAATTTTAAACAAAGACTGGATTTATGTTGGATCTCTGTCCAAAAAAAAGTGTTTAAAAACTTGACAGAGATCCAGACTCCAGTTAAGTACCGAAATCATCTATTTGAATCCATTGTCTAAACTCTCTCTTTTTATTTAGTCCTTAATAAAGGTTACACTTTAATATTTATAATTTCTTTTTTTTATTAAATTCTTTCGCTAAAAATCCAGACTTAAGTAGGTGATTGTAAGCATTATCATCAATAGGCAAATCAAACTCACCAATATACTCATAAACGCTTGGTTTAAATCCTAGTTTAAATCTATTTAAGCCTCTGTAAGGACTATTTACACTGTTATCAGCAGTTATTCCATTTAAATCAGCATATTTATAATTTCCTTTATAATAATAAAGTAAAGCATAATATAAAAAGTAGTTTGGAGCAAACCTTGCATAATTTTTATCAAATGCAGTAAACTGAAAAGTAACTCTATTATCTTTTTTAATTACCATAGCCCCAGCAACATACGTTTCCTTATGATTGTTTAAATACTTAGAAGCTTCATTAATATCATTTTTATAAGTTAAAAGAGCAATATCAGAATGCATTTTTGCATTAATAACATTAGGTTCATTATGACTTATTAACTTATTATTTAATCTATTATTTCTTTGAAGTTCTTTATTATATGCATTTTGAGAATTTATTAAAAAACTTTTATAATCAATCTTAACTAAAATTAAATCAATGTTATCATTTTTCGCAAAAACGTTATAAAAAGTATTATAATAATAAAAATCATTATCCTTTTTATCCTTAAACATTTCATAGAAAATATGTAATTTAAAGTTATCAACTTTTTCAAGTATCAAACCTTTCCGTATGGCCTTACGTACTTTATTTCTTGTATTCTTTTTAATATTGTATTCATCAAAATTATCTAAATTAACTATAACATTCATTCGAGGAAGAAGGGATTCGAAATAGGCATTATTAGCAAGCTTAAGATAACCGGCATTTTTTAAATTATCTAAAATACGGTAGTTACTGTTATAAGTTATTCTTTGTGATAGAAAGTTATACTGACCGATAGCAATTTCAGGATTTATCTTGATGAAAGCAAACTTTTTTGGCAAAAAATACTCTTTAATTTCTTCCGTAAAGTTTGAAAGAAGTATCGTATTAGAGTAATCAAGTAAAAATCCACGAGGAGCATAGCCATAATAATACCCACCAATTTTCTTATATAAAATCAAAGAAGCAGCTTTTATTCCATCATCATCATAACCAATTATTTCATAATCAAAACCATCTTCAGATTTAACTAAAGCATAATCAATTGTTTGATGAAAATTACGTAAAATATGTTTTTTTTCAAAGTTACGATATTCTTCTAAAGACATCTCTCTTATATGCATGCCATCACCTCTTTAGAAAAATTATAGCATAAAATATACTGAAAATCTATTGACTTCAAATAATGTGTTTCGGTATAATTAAGGTGGTGATAAAATGGCAAAAGGATTAAAAAATAGTGTCGAAAACATGTATAATCGGATGATTGCATACTCAGTATTAACATCTTTAGCAACTGCAGTTATGGGAGTGGTATTGTTATTTCTTCCCAGCTTAACTAATAAAGTTGTTGGTATTATTACAGGGATAATTTTCTTGCTATCTGGCTTAAATTCTATCTTCAAATATTTTCATAGAGAAGGAGCAAAAATATACTCATTAAATCTCGTGTTTGGTGTTTTATATATTCTTCTTGGCGGCATAATTATTGTCTACCCATTTAGTGTTGTTGATTTCATTACAATTTGTTTAGGTATCTATATGATAATAAATGGCCTTAGTAAAATGAATTATGCTGTGTGGTTAAAAAAAGGAGAAGAAGATTCTTGGCTTGTTACTCTTGTAAGTGGCATACTTATTGCAGTTATTGGCATCCTAGTAGTCTTCAATCCATTTGCTAGTCTAACAATAACTAAACTGGCTGGAGCATTCTTAATAATCACTGGTGTAATCGATTTAACTGATACAATTTTATTTAAAAAAAGAAGTAAAGAAATAATGGATATCTTTTGGTAAGAGTAGTAAATTAAAAGTAAAGCCCGTAGTTTTACTTTTTTATTTGTCATAAATTTGTTATACTAAAGATAAGAAAGAAGGTATTATATGCTGATAAAAGATATTAAAGCTCGGGAAATACTTGATAGTCGAGGTAATCCTACTATTGAAGTTGATATGACTCTTGATAATAATATAAAATGCAGTGCTAGTGTACCTAGTGGAGCTTCAACTGGAAAAAGAGAAGCTTTGGAACTTAGAGACAATGACCCCAAAAGATTTAATGGTAAAGGTGTTTTAAAGGCTGTTAAAAATGTTAATGAAATAATAAAGCCGGCATTACTTGGAAAAAAACTTGACCAATTGATGATTGATAAAACATTATTAGAACTTGATGGTACTCCAAATAAAAGTAAACTTGGAGCTAATGCAATGCTTGCAGTATCTTTGGCATCTTTAAAATGTAGTGCTAAAGCCGCTGGTAAAGAAATATATGAATATGTTTGTAATAAAACTGTTTCTATGCCACTTCCGATGATTAATATTATTAATGGTGGTAAGCATGCAGTTAATAATTTGGATATTCAAGAATTTATGATTATGCCCGCAGTAACAGGAATGAAAGAAAGAATTAGAGCTGGAGCGGAAATCTTCCATGCTTTGAAAAAATTATTAACAGTTAACAACTTTGCTGTTGGTGTAGGTGATGAAGGTGGTTTTGCTCCAAACTTAAAGAGTAATGCCATGGCTTTAGATTTTATCATGGAAGCGATAAAAAAAGCCGGATATAAACCAGGTGAGAATATTTTCCTAGCTCTAGATGTTGCTGCCAGTGAAATATATAATAAGGAAACAAATAAATATAAAATAGATAACAAAGAACTAACAAGTGATGAGTTAATTAAATATTATGAAAAACTTATTAACAGTTATCCAATTTTGAGTATTGAAGACCCATTTGATGAAGATGACTTTGAAAGTTTAAAAAAATTTACTAGTCTTGCTGGGAACAGAATAATGGTTGTTGGTGATGATTATTTTGTTACTAACGAAATGTATTTAAAAAAGGGAATAGAAATGCACGCTGGTAATGCTATTTTGCTTAAAGCTAATCAAATTGGTACAATAACCGAAATGACTAAAACTATTATGCTAGCTAAAAAAAGTAACTTTAAAACAATAATCTCTCATCGTAGTGGAGAAACAGAAGATACATTTATCTCTGACTTAGCTGTCGGTTTATCTATTCCTTTCATTAAAACTGGTTCAATGTGCAGAGGCGAAAGAATTGCTAAGTATAATAGATTAATTCGTATTGAAGAAAAATTAAATAAATGATAATTATTTAGTTTTTTTAATATTTTATAATAAAGAAAGAATGTGAGAAAATGAAAAAGATTGTTGATGGAAATATTGCTTGTAGTAGTGTTGCATACCTTTTTAGTGAAGTAAGTAGTATCTATCCAATAACCCCATCTAGTCCTATGGCATCTAATTTTGATAATTTAAAAAATCATGGAGTAAAAAATCTTTGGGATGAAGAGCCTAGTATAATTGAAATGGAGTCAGAAGCTGGAGCTGCTGGAGCTATGCATGGAGCTTTATTATCTGGTAGTTTAGCAACAACTTTCACGGCAAGTCAAGGATTACTTTTAATGATTCCAAATATGTATAAAATGGCTGGAGAAATGTTACCAGGGGTAATACATGTTGCCTCTCGTTCTTTAGCAACACATGCTTTATCTATATTCGGAGACCATCAAGATATTTACGCAACAAGAGCTACAGGTTTTTGTATTCTAGCCTCATCTAGTGTCTATGATGCGCAAAATTTAGCTGCTGTTGCTCATCTTTCTGCCATCAAGGGAAGCTTACCATTTTTACATTATTTTGATGGCTTTCGAACTAGCCATGAACTAAATACCATTGATGAACTTCCAAAAGAAAAACTCCTTCCATTAATAGATACTAAAGCTTTACAAAACTTTAAAAAACGAAGTATTAATGTCGGCCGGAAATTTCAATACGGAATGGCCCAAAATGAAGATATCTATTTTCAATGTATGGAAGCTCGTAATAAATATTATGACGCTATGCCTAATATAGTAAATGATTATATGGCAAAAATTAACGAAATTATGAACACTGATTATAAACCATTTAATTATTATGGTGATGCTGGTGCTAAAAATATAATCGTTGCGATGGGAAGTGTTACTGCAACTATTAAACAGGTAGTTGCTAACATGCAAAATGTTGGATTAATTGAAGTACATCTTTACCGTCCATTTAGTCAAAAATATTTATTGGATGTAGTGCCAAGTACGGTTAAAAATATCGCTGTATTAGATAGAACTAAAGAAGCTGGCTCAATTGGAGAACCTTTATACTTAGACATTTGTAGTGCTCTTCAAAATAAAGATGTGAATATCTACGGAGGAAGATATGGTCTTTCGAGTAAAAATGTTACTCCAAGTGATATTTACAGTGTGTATAAAATGCTCGATACAAACCCACGCCATAACTTTACAATTGGGATAAACGACGATGTTACGCATCTTAGTTTAGAAAAAGAAAATTTTCAAATAGAAAATGATAATAAAGAAATAAAAATTGTCGGCTTCGGAAGCGATGGTATGGTAAGTAGTAGCAAAGACTTACTGAAAATACTTCATGAAAAAAGTGGCTTATATGTTCAAGGGTATTTTGAATATGATTCTAAAAAAAGTGGCGGAGTTACCATCTCTCATTTAAGGTATGGTAAAAATCCTATAAACGAACCATATTATGTAACAAATCCAGAAATAACGGTAGTTACTAAAGATATATATTTTCGTATGTTTGATGTTATTAGCACTCTAAAAGAAAATGGAATTTTATTAATTAATAGTATCAAAAATGCAGAAGAGTTACTTAAACTTCTTCCTAAAAAGGTGCAAAATATTCTTTATCAAAAAAAGATAAAGGTATATTATATTGATGCCGAAAATATTGCTAGCCGTAATCATTTAAAGGGGAGAATAAGCAAAATTATAGAAGTCTTAATTCTTTATTTACTTGGAATTGAAGATGCCGAAAAATTGCTGGAAGCATCAATTAGAAAAGTGTTCAAAACAAAGGGTGAAGACATTGTTAATAATAATATTTTAGCAATGCATGAAGCTTTAGAAAACTTAAAAGAACTAAGTGTTAATAAGGGATTAGAAGAAAATACCGTTGAAACCATTGATAGTGTTATTAACATGATAAATGAGCGAAGAGGTAATGATATACCTGTTAGTATGTTAAGCACCTATGCTTGCGGACGCTTTCCAGGGGGAACAACAAGCTATGAAAAAAGAAATATCTCAAGTATTGTGCCAAAATGGCTTTCTGAAAATTGTATTCAGTGTGGAATGTGTGCTCTTGCTTGTCCGCATGCTGTAATTAGAGCGGTTGCAAATGAAAATGATTCTGATGGCTTACCATTTATTGGTCATGATAATCTTAAGTATACAATTAAAATTAGTGAAAAAGACTGCACTGGCTGTGGTGTATGTGCGGAAGTATGTCCTGGTAAAAAAGGCGTAAAAGCTCTTGAAATGATTGAAAAAATAGATAAAACAAGTATTGATTATGAAAAAATAAAAAGCATAAATCCACTTCCTAAAACTACCATAAAAGGGGTTGCTTTAGAAAAGCCTCTATTTGCCTATTCTGGAGCCTGTGCCGGTTGTGGAGAAACTCCATATATCAAATTACTAACTCAATTATTTGGTGAAAAACTAGTCATAGCAAATGCCACTGGTTGTTCAAGTATTTATGGTGGCTCAACTCCATCAACTCCATACAGTATTCCGTGGGCCAATTCTCTATTTGAAGATAATGCTGAATTTGCTTTAGGTATCCATATAGCGTATAAACAAAAAAGAGCAAGTGTTAAACAAATTATGCTTGATAACATTGAAGCCGTGGATGAAAGTATAAAAGAGTTATTTATCAAGTGGTTAGAAAATGAAAATGATTTTGCTATTACAAGCGAGGTAAAAAATCAGTTATTAACCAAAGATATACCTAAAGAATTAACTGATTTAATTGATTTTATTCCCGCACGAACAGTTTGGGCTATTGGTGGAGACGGCTGGGCTTATGACATCGGTTATGGTGGATTAGACCATGTTCTTTACTCTAATGAAAATATTAAAATTTTAGTTCTCGACACAGAGGTTTATTCTAATACTGGAGGTCAAGCAAGTAAATCAACTAAACTTGGTGCAGTGGCAGAATTTGCAAGTCTTGGCAAAAGAACTGGCAAAAAAGATTTATTTAAAATAGCAACATGCATTCCTAATTGTTATGTTGCCAGTATTTCTCTTGGAGCCAATATGATGCAAGCAATTAAAGCTTTCAATGAAGCAGAAAAACATGACGGTCCTGCCATAATAATTGCTTACTCCCCATGTATTGAGCACGGCATTAAAAGCGGTATGAACTCATCGGTAAAAGAACAAAAACTAGCAGTAGACTGTGGCTATACTATTCTAATGAGACATGACAAAACAACTCATATTGACTCTCCTAAGCCAAACTTTGAGCTATATGATGCATTTTTAGATAACGAAGTAAGATTTAATGCTTTGAAAATAAAGAACCAAAAATTTGCTCAAGAAATATTATCTAAGCAAAAAGAAAATGCTATTCATAGGTATGAATACTACCAAAGAATTAGTGATAATAATAGTGTTTAATGCACTATTTTTTTTATAAAAAAAAACGGAGACTCTTATAAGAATCTCCAAAAGAATAAAAAGGGGTTGACTAGTGTGATACTAGCACCAATTCGCCTTCTTTAAGTGAATTGGTGATTACTATCTTAATGGTTTTTGCTAGTTTTGTCAAGCACTTTTAAGCGATTTTTGTTATAATATTTTTGTGATGTATTATGAATTTAGATTTACTACCCAAAGTTGGTATCAAAGTCGAAAAATTATTAAATAAATTAAATATTTATACCATCGAAGATTTACTTCAATGGTATCCATATAAGTATGATATTATCAAGTTTGTTGATATAAAGGATGCTATAGATAACTCAGTAATATACATTAGGGGAAAAGTTATCACAATGCCAAAGATAACCTTTATCAAGAAAAACTTAAACAAAATGGATTTTTTTGTTGATAGTAATGGCACTACTATAAAAGTAACTATCTTTAATCGAGCATTTTATAAAAGGTTACTCTATCAAGAAAGAGAAATAATTGTAACAGGAAAATATAATAAACTTCGCAGCAGTATCACGGCAAGCAATATAAAGTTTCAAGATTTAGAAGAAAAAATAGAAAGCATTTATCATCTAACTGAAGGGATAAAGCAAAATACAATTCAAACGTTAATTACAGAAAGTTTAAAAGCAAACGTTACTATAGATGATTATATACCAAAATATTACATAGATAAATATAAGTTCATTTCTAAAGAAAAGGCTATTCAGCTCATTCATAAACCCCAAAATATTGAAAATATCAAACAAAGTCGTCTTCGTCTTATCTATGAAGAGCTATTTATCTATATGTTTAAAATTCACTATTTAAAAACCAAAACAAATAACTTAGGTATAGCTAAAAATTATGATGAAAACTTAGTTCAAGATTTTTTATCAAGCTTAAATTTTAAGTTAACCACAGACCAAGAAAAAGTTATTAAAGAAATACTTACAGAATTAAAAACAAATAAAAAGATGAATAGATTAATTTTAGGGGATGTTGGTACAGGTAAGACTATTGTTGCTATTATCGCTATGCTTGCAAATCATTATGCAGGATATCAATCAGCTTTTATGGCTCCAACTGAAATACTAGCAAGACAGCACTATGAAAGTTTAAAAGAATATTATAAATATACTGATATAAATATCGCTTTAGTGGTCGGTAGTCAAAGTGCTAGAGAAAAGAATAATCTTATCAAAAGTATTAAAGAGGGAAGCATAAATGTTATCGTCGGAACTCATGCTTTGTTAAATGAAAAAATAACTTTTTCAAATTTAGGATTAGTTGTAATTGATGAGCAGCACCGCTTTGGAGTTAATCAAAGACTAGCCTTGCAAAATAAAGCTTTAAATGTTGATGCTTTATACTTATCAGCAACTCCTATTCCGCGAACATATGCTTTAACAATATATGGTGATTTAGATTTATCTCAAATAAAAACCAAACCAAAAATGCGTAAAAGCGTAATTACAAAAGTGGTTCCCGAACAAGATATTAAAAAAGTATTGTTTAGTATGCTCGAAGAACTTAAAAAAGGTCATCAGATATTTGTTGTATCTCCGTTAATTGAAAAAGAGGAAGAAAATTCACTAAATAGTATAAATAAATTATATGAAAAATTAAATCTTGCCTTTAATAAGAAAGTTAAAATTGAAGTGCTTCACGGTAAACTTAAAAATAAAGAAAAAGAAAATATTATGCAAGAATTTATAACAGGAAAAACTAAAATATTGATTTCAACAACAGTCATTGAAGTAGGAATTGATGTAAGTAATGCTTCTACTATTGTAATTTTTAATGCCGAACGTTTTGGTCTTGCTACCCTTCATCAGTTGCGAGGAAGAGTAGGAAGAGGAAGTGCTCAAGGATACTGCTTTTTAGTAACAAGTGATAATGACAATCAGAGACTAATGGTTATGGAGAAAAGTACAGATGGATTTTTTATCGCTGAAGAGGACTTTAAACAAAGAGGAAGTGGGGATTTGTTTGGAATTAGACAAAGTGGAACAACCGATTATAAACTTGCAGACATTCAAAGAGACTACAAAATACTAAAACAAGCAAGTATTGACAGTAAAGATTTTGTCGACAAAAAAGAATATTTAAAAGATGCAAAATACCTTAATTTAATAGATAACATCGGCTCTTTAGACTGATTTGTAATTTCCTTTAAAAAAATATTTAAGAAAAATTTGGAAAAATAATTGACAAACTTTAAAAAAAATATTATGCTTATACTAGCATGATAGAAGTCATGCTAAATAACCTGATCTCTCTTACGAATCTCAATGTGAAGAGATCAACCAAAACCCCCTGAAGAGAGCATTTAACCGTGCTCTCATTTTTTATGCCCATTTTCTAAGGGTTTGCGAGGCATCAGTATTGCTAAAATGATTTTAGGTACAATTTAGGTACAAAAAAATTGAGTTTTAAAAAATAGTTCATTGAAGAAAAGTGCGAAAGTGGCAAAAATCTTCAATGGATTTTTTTATTTGTTTTAAATCTCATTGAGAAAAAGTGGTAAAAGTGGCAAAAAATTCTCAATGAAAATAATCTACTTTTTGACAATTAAACTGAAAATGCTTAATTTATCAGTTTTTATCGTATTGACAATGATACGGATAAACGGTATAATGTCCGTATGAATGAACAAAGAGGTGAAATTATGGATTTTATGACAAAAGAGGAGTTTATAAACAAAAGTAATATAGAAATCATTCAAAAACTTATGGAAAGAAATAATGGATATATCACTGCAAAAGAACTCGAAGATTTTGATATAAGCAGAAATTATCTATCTATCATGACTAAAAAGAATATGATAGAAAAAGTGGCTAAAGGAATTTATATAGATTCAGCTAAGATCGAGGATGTATATTATGTACTTAGTGTAAGTACTCCAAAAATAATTTATTCTCATATGACGGCACTTTATTTTCATAATCTTTCAATTAAAGCACCAGATAGTTCTTTTGATATAACTGTTACAAAAAAATATAATAATCCTAAGCTAAAAAAGCATAACGTTTTTTATGTAGATGATAAGCTCTATGATATAGGTGTCACTGAAGCTAAAACACCACAGGGGAATAAAGTAAGAGCTTATGATGTGGAAAGATGTATTTGTGACATAATTCGTTCTAAAAAAAGAATGGATATAGAGCATGTTAAATATGCAATTAAAGAATATCTTAAAAGAAAGGACAATGATCTAATAAAACTTTCAAAGTATGCCGATATGTTTGGTATAAAAGAAGAAGTTATGGATTTTGTGAGTATGATGTATGAATAGTATGCAAGTAACAGCTAAATTAAAAAATATAGCTGTTAAACGAAACTTGGATTTTAATACATTACTTCGTTTATATATGTATGATAGATTTATAGAAAGATTAGCAGTAAGTAAGTATTGTTATAATTTTATTTTAAACGGAGGATTCTATTTAAGTACGTTATTTGGATTAGAAAGCCGATCTACTAAAGATATAGATACTGCAATAAAAGATGCTAACTGCTAAATCTAGCTTAGAAGATAAACTTGAAGGATTAGAAAATGGAGCCAATGACTGCATGACAAAACCCTTCCATATTAAGGAGCTAACCGCAAGAGTAAATATCCAGCTTAAAGCTCAAAATCCTGAATTTAAGTAAAGACTCTTACTTCGAAGGTAACATCAACACAGATAATACAGCTAAATCAGTTAAACTATCCTTAGATAAATCATCAAAAATTAAACTTACTAAAGATACTTATGTAACTTCTTTAGATAATGATGACACTACTAATAGTAACATAAATTTTAATGGCTATAAGCTATATGTAAATGGTAAAGCTATAAATTAATATAAACATATAAAAATAGAAATTAACTACTAAAATTTAATTTCTATTTTTTTTACTAGTCTCTAAACATTTGTGATATATTTTTAAGGCAGCATCTGCAAAGACTTCTTTTGAATACTTATGGGCACTATTTTTGGCATTATTAGCCATTTTTTCATATTCATCTTTATTATCTATTAAATAAAGTATTTTTTCTTGAAATTCTTTATTACTTGTAAAAAGGTAGCCATTATAACCAGGTTCAACACTATCTATAAAACTATCATCTTTAATACATAACGTTGGAAGTCCACTTGCCAGTCCCTCAATTATGGTTAACCCTTGCGTTTCAGTTCTTGAAAAAGAAGTTAAAAAATTAAAGGTTTGATAAAACACTGGTACTTCATCATAAGGAACTTTCCCAGTAAAAATAACATTATCATCAATCTTTAAAGCTTTAGTTAAGTCCCGTAAATTATCAATATCCGGTCCATCCCCAACAATCATTAATTTAATATGGTCATTATTTTCGATAAGTTCTTTTGAAGCTAAAAGCATTTCATCAAAACTTTTTTCTAATGCCACTCTACCAACAGCCCCAATAATTATATCATCTTTCAAAATATTATATTTCTTCTTTATATCACCAGTATCATAATCTGTTTCGAAACGACTTAAATCAATCCCAGTTGGAACAACATAAACATTCTTAGTTATATTATATTTATTAGCAAATAAATTTTTTATTTTCTCAGTAGGTACAATCACACTTTCACAAGACTTTCCACAATAATATTTTGTTAGTTTAATAACAAGTTTTTTTGCTAAGTTATCAAAGTGTCCATGAGTAACATAGTAAACATAATCTTCATAAAGAGTATGATATGTATGCACAACTGGTTTTTTAAGCCTTTTAGCAACAATTCGTGAGAAAAATCCAATTCCAAACTCTGACTGAGAGTGGATTATGTCAATATTCCAAGACTTAATAATTTTAAAAGCCTTATGGGAATAAAAACTTGTTAGCTTAGCATCATATATTCCTGTCTTAACCCCTGGTATATATATTATTTTATTATCCTCATCATAAATAAATTTATTGCTTTTTAAGTTCGCCGTTACTATATAAACTTCATGCTTCATTTTCTCAAGTGCCGTTTTCAGCATTTTTATACTTGTTACAACCCCCGAAACATAGGGCTCATATGTATCTGTAAATATTACTACTCTCATTTTTTTACCTCATTCAACTACTATACTTTATATCATTTTTCTTAAAATTTAGCAAGACATCTTTTATCGTTACTTTAAAAATGATAAAATTAACATAGTAGGTGATAAACGTGGAAAAAATAGTTAAAGAAATAATAGATATATTACTCGAAAATAATGAAACTATATCAAGTATGGAGTCTTGTACAGGTGGCTTACTTGCAAGTACAATCACAAATATCCCTGGCTCATCTGACGTTTTTTCTTTTGGCGCAGTTACATATGGCACAGAGTACAAAATAAAAATGGGAGTAAAAAAGAATACCATTAACAAATTTACTGTCTATAGCAAAGAGGTAGCAGAAGAGATGAGCAAAGCTATTAGCAAGTTTGCTTCTTCAACATATGGCATTGGAATAACCGGTAAACTAAATGTTGTAGCATATCCAAACAAAGAAGTTGATAACACTGTATATATAAGTATTTACGATAGTAAAGCTGATGCATTTTATACCTATAGCTTAAATGTTTATGGAGATGAAAGAAAGACAAAAAAAGAATTTGTTGTAAATAAAGTATTACAAGAAATTCTTCCAATAATCAAGGACTTTAGAAATTAACTCATTTACCTGAAAAGGGCTTTGGTAGTAAAGATAAATAACAACTATTACATTTATAAGTATCACTTGCAAAATAAGTCCCAAAAATAAATAATCAAAATCAGTACTTCCCCGGCTAGTACAATATTTTTTAATCTCTTCATTACTAATATTTTGCTGCTTTATTTTCTTAATTATTTTTAGCCCATGCTTACTATAAATCTTATTAAAAGTAACACTTAATAGCAAGTTAACAATTATTATAGTTACAATAAATACCACTTTTTCCTTAGTTAAAAGTAATACCCAAAATTCAAAAATACTTACTAAAAGGCCAAGACCTACCATTTTTCGAACGTACAAGTAAAGTGGTCCAAATAAAAGAGCCCATATATTAAATAGCCTAGTGGTAATTTTCTCATAAGCATTTCCCATAAAACATCTTAGCAAAACAAAATCATTTTCTTGAATATTATTTATCTCATTCAAAGTATTATCATTATTTACTTCTTTCTTAAAGTAATTAATATTTTCACTTTTCTTTTCTTTTTTTAATCTATCCTCAACTTCAAAAGTAAAACCATTATTATTGCTTTTATTATCATTATCTACTTTATTACTTTTTCTTTCTGTAATATCAAATAAGAAATCTCCTTTATTATTTTCCATACTTATCTCCTTGATATATATTTCTTTTTACCATCTCTTTATCAATTCCATTTAAAACCATAAACTTTTTTGTTAGCCACTTAGGCTCAACTAAATCATCAACAATTGGGTCTCCTGTAATTCGCATGATTACTATATCATCCCTTAAAAGCTCTAGCTGCTCACATACTATATCAATATATTCTTCTCTTGTTAGTATCTTAAATTTTTCTTTCTTATATATATCATATAATTTAGTATTTTTGCTAATATATAACATGTGAATCTTTAAAGCATCAACCCCAGTTTCATTTATAAACTTTATTGTATTTAACATATCATCTTTTGTTTCATATGGAAGTCCATTAATAATATGGGCAACAACGTATATACCTCGCTTTTTTAAATTTTTAGCGCCTATTGCAAAGTCTTCAGCTTTATGGCCTCTATTTATAAACTTTAACGTATTATCATTACTTGTTTGTAAACCAAGCTCTACCATTAAAAATGTTTTTTTATTAAGTTCTTCTAAATAATCAAGCCACTCTTGACTTAAAGCATCAGGTCTAGTTGCTATATCTATCCCTACAACATTTTCACTTTTCAAAAAAACATCAATATATTTTTTTACATCTTTATAATCATTATATGTATTAGTCCCTGACTGAAAATATGGAATATATAGTGCGTCAGGCCACTTCTGAAGTAATATCTTTTTGGTATTTTCATATTGATTTAACACATTTAAATTATTATTTATAATACTTGCCGATGCTTTATTAGCACAGTATATACAGCCACCAGAACTTTGATTAGGACATGAACTATTTATATCAATTGGCACCTTAAAAACTTTTTTTCCAAATTTCATTTTAAAAAAGTAATTTAAAGTATAATATCTTTTATTATCAAGCGTGTATTTAAACATTTAAAATCACCAATTTAATTTTACCATAAGCTATTGTTATTTTATATTCTTTTTGTTATAATTTTCATGTTCGCTGGAATAGCTCAGTTGGTAGAGCAATGCCCTCGTAACGCATAGGTCACAAGTTCGAATCTTGCTTCCAGCACCATTGACGAGTCTGTTCGAACTATTCGAACTTTTATATATGAATTAATCAGAAATGATTGATTTTTTCGTTTTTTGAAAAAATCATAAAAAGGATTTGATATAAAATGAAAAATAATTTGATACAAACAGAACTTGATGTTAATAATAAGAAGATTAGAGTTATGAGAATAAATGATATTGATTATATATCACTTGCTGATTTAGCAAAATATTCTAATACTGAAAATCCAGCTAATGTAATCATACATTGGATGAGTAATAAGGGAACGTTTGATTATATTGGATTATGGGAACAATTAAATAATGAAGTTGGTTAAGCCCAGAATTTAAACTATATTTAATTAAAGAATTTGAAAGATTAAAACGAAATGAAAGTTATCAATACAAAATTGAATGAAATGCAAATAGAATATTATCTAAAGTTAATTATGTGGTTCATACTGATGCTATTAAGAATTTTATAGTCCCTACATTAACAGAAGAACAAATGAGATTTATATATACTGAAGAATCAGATGTTTTAAATGTAGCATTGTTTGGAATGACTGCTAAAGAATGGCGAGAATACAATCTTGAATTAGCAAAAAATGGTAATATGAGAGATTATACTGATTTATTACATTTAGTGATATTATGTAATTTAGAAACCATAAATGCTAGTTTAATATCAGATAATATTTCACAAAGGGAAAGATTAATCAAGCTTAATAATAATGCGATAATGCAAATGGAAGCATTAAAGAATAATAAAAATATTAAAGATTTAGAATTATTACAACAACAAATAAATAATGATAAATTATTAATAGAAAATAAATATTTTAATTATGTTATAATTGATAATAGGAGTTGATAACAATGAAAAAACTATATTAAGTAAGGATAGGAAACCACCAATTGACATATGGATTTCTTATATTGCATTTATATGTGGTTTATATTTTGATGAGAGTTTAAATTATATTAGAGAATTAGATTATGTTAATAAGTTAGTTGATAGATTTGACTATAAATTAAAAGATACTAAAGATAAAATGGAACAAATAAGAAATAAAGGAAATAATTTCATTTTAAATTTATATGGAGGGTTTTATAATGAATGATTATTGTATGATAGAAAGTGCATTTGATAATAAAGAAGAATTAAATAATGTTATAAATCAATTATTAGATAAGAAATTAGTGGCAAGTTGTCATGTTATAGAAAGTGAAAGTATTTGGAATTGGAAGAATGAACGAGAAGGTGCTAGAGAATATTTACTTCAAATGAAGACGAAAAAAAATTGTTCATCTAAAATATTTGATATTATAAGAAATGTTCATAGTTATGAATGCTTTGAGTTTGCTATATATGATATATCAAGTATAAATAAAGAATATTTAAAGTGGATTGATGAAGAAATAATAAGTGATTAAAAATATGTTTTAGAATAGTTTATGAATTTTTATAAAGACATAAATTGGCAATAAAAATTAATGGAGGAAAAAATATGCGAGGAGAGTTATATGAATATTTTGGTGAAATGTTAAGTCAGGCTGATATTGCAAAAAAAGAAGGTATAAATAGATCAACACTTTCAGATTGGTATAAAAAAACAGGAAATATGATTGAAGCAGTAGAAGGTGCAAAGAAGTCTTTAGCTCAAAGAAATATTGAATATAATGGAGAAATATTGAGTTTAAAAGCTATATCAGTGAAAGAAGATGTTAAATTTGAATCATTAAAAAAGAATTGGGAAGATACAGAATATGATATATATAAAGCTGTAAAATTAACTAAAAAATCACAGTTAAAGAGAAATGGTTCGATTGAATATAATGGGGAAATGATGACTATTTTAGCGATTTCAAATATGGAAGAATTGGAACACCATGCTTTGGGGAGATATTATGAAAAAACAGGAAATATTTATGAATCAGTTGAACTAGCAAAAAAAGCCAAAGAAAGGCATAATGGAACAATTCCTTATAAAGGGCAGTTAATGACTATAACTGGGATTGCAAATTTAGAAAAAATAAAACGTGATACTTTGAAAGCGTATTACGAATTATATGGTAATATTGAAAAAGCTGTTTTTATTACAAAAGAATCACAAGCAAAGAGAAAACAAGCATTATTGCGTGGTAAAAAAGCTACTTATGAAGAATTATCAAATTATTTAGGTATTTCTACATTTAATTTAGAAAAAATGATAAATGATGGATATAGTCCAGATGAAATAGAAAAGAAAATAAAAAAAGGTGTAAAAAAAGAAGAACAATTAAAATTTAATGAGGATAGTTTATATAGTTACTGCATAAAAAATTCGTATAATTATTGGGTAATTAATTATATGATTAAAACTTTTAACAAAACTCCAGAAGAAGCAATTAGGTTATATTTAGAAAATGGCCAAAAGGTACCTACCAAATGGATATATGAAAAATATAATTTGTTATTTAAACATTTATTATTGAATTATGGTTTGGACTCTAACAGAATTATTAAAATAATGAAAGATAATAATTGTGGAATAGAAAAAGCGATAGATGAATTAATTTTTGTGTCTGATAATGATAAAAATGATTTAAAAATAGCAGAGATAAATTGGTTAAAAGAATTATACTCTTTTTTGAAAGAATTATCTCCAGAGGAATTTGAAGAAGCAAAGAAAACATTTTATATTGATAATAGAGAATTAAACTTCATGCAAGAAAAAGGAAATAAAATAGAATTGATAAAAAGGCAATTATTATTATTTGAGTTTTCAAATATTATAAATGAATGGACGTTAGATGAATTGATAGAAATGATGAATTTATATGAGATAACTGATGAAGAAAAAAGAATTATTGTTATAGATTTATATTCGCCATTTAAAGATAAAATCATTAATCCAACTGATGAATTTAATAATAGACACAACCAATTAAAAAATGCAATAATTGATTCATCATTTACAATTGATGATGTAACAGAAGAAGAAAAAAAGATTATTGAAATAAAGAGAAATATTTTGACTAATATTATTAATGAACAAAGTAAAAAAAAAGAAGGAATACCATTTAAATAATCGGAAGTTCAAGGGTTTAGTACAACCAAGAACTATCTTGAGAGCTTAAGTCTAAAATATACACCTACTTATCCAAAATAAAGATGAGTTAAAAGATGCCATAGGTAACATGCTTGGTATGATGAAACAAATGGTAATTATCATCATTGTTATTGCCGTAATTTTAGGTGTTGTCATCATTTATAATATGAGTATATTATCCTATAGTGAAAAGGAATATCAATTTGCAACCCTTAGTGTTCTAGGCTTTAGCACTAAGCAAATTCAAAAGGTCTTTAACACACAAAGAGCTGGATAACAATCGTAGCATGTCTAATTGGTCTTCCTCTTGGCTACCTACTCACATCATATCTCTTTACATCTTGCCTAGATGAAACATACGATTTTAGTGTGTATATAACGCCTTTAGTTTATTTCCTTGCCGCTTTTGGAACTTACCTAATATCTTATCTAGTTACTAAATACATTTTACAAAAAATTAAGAAAATAGATATGGTTAGCAGTTTAAAAATGAATGAATAATTTGTTTTTAAACTTTTTTCTTTGTTGACATATTGTTAAATTATGCTAAAATAAATTCAAAATTAATTGCAGGTAAAGGAGGCCAAAATGAACGTACTTGATCCTATAGATAATATAATTGATGAGTTTTTAAGTCTTAACTCCAGCCCTAAAACAAAGACAGAAATTTTAAAAGTAATTCATAGCCTTGGAATTTATACCATTCAGGATTTTCTAAAATTTCCCGAAAATAATTTTCCGCAGAACACTAAAAAAAGATATATAGCTTTAAGAGAACTTATAAAATCATTTTATTTAAATCAAGAACTTATTTTTGAAGATATTTTAGAAAAAACATACCTTATAAGGAAAAATGGAATTAAAGAATTTATCCAAGACTTAAGAACTTTAGGTTTTGAATTTACTAGAGAATATGCTTTAAGTATGTTATTCTTTTATATGGATGAGCATCCTAAACTTGCCAAAAGTTTTACCATGAAAGAGATGATCAAAAACTGGCCATACTTACAGGAAAATAAATTTGATTTTCGAAAGTTTTATGTGCGTTTCTATGAATTAACTGAGATGAGTTTACTAACAAGAAATAAAGGAGAATAGAATTATGCGAGTATATGGAATAAATGTTTTAAAAGAACTACCAGCTAAAAAAATTCAGAAGGTTTATACTTCACGAAAAGAAGTAGTTAGCTATTGCAGCCAAAATAAAATAAAGTATGAGTATGTTGATAATAAATTTTTAAATAAATTAAGCCGTGAAAATCACCAAGGGGTTATTATTGAAACTTTGGATTACGATTACTATACTCTAAAAGACTTAGAAGGAGATTTTGTTCTTATCCTTGACCATTTGGAAGATCCTCATAACTTTGGAGCAATCATTAGAACCTGCGCGGCCATTGGAATAAAATCAATTATCATTCCTAAAGACCGTAGTGTTAAAGTAACAGATGTAGTTGTTAAAACCAGTGTAGGTATGATTAACTATGTAAAAATAATCATGGTTAATAATTTGGCCGAAACAATTAAAAAGTTACAAAAGGATGGCTTTTTCGTTTATTCCGCTTCCATGGAGGGAGAAAATTTCCAAAAGATAGATTATGCTTCCAAGAAAGTATTGGTTATTGGAAATGAAGGTTCTGGAGTTAGTAGACTTGTCAAAGAAAAAAGTGATGCCTTGGTAAAACTTCCAATGAAAAGTTATGTTGAAAGTTTAAATGCCTCAGTAGCAGCCGGAATACTTATTTATAACATGGGGCTAAGTGATGAAATATAATGATTATGAACTTATAATGCTATATCGCGAAAGAGATGAAATCGCCGAAAGTATTTTGATAAAAAAATATAGACAAGTAATTAACTATAATATCAGTAGTAAATATAATCTTATTAAAAATTTAAATATTAACATTGATAACCTAAAAGATGAGTGTTTAAAAGAAGTATACAAAGGACTTGAAAGTTTTTCTTTGATGCAAAATACCAGTCTTAACTACTACCTAAGTTTTATAATACAAAGAAAAATCAAAAAAGTTATTCACTACTATCTTAAACATCCACTTGATTATGAAGAAAATATTGACGGGAAATTATATGAAGAAAGCACCAAAACAACCGATCCTTTATCTGCTATGATAAAAAAAGAACAAAATTACTTAGTTAATCACATCATCTTAAGTAAACTAAATAGTTTTGAACTTCAGGTTTTAATTTTACTTCTTAACAATGAAAGTTATACCGATATCGCATGTGCTATGAATAAAAGTTATAATCAAATTAAAAATGCTATTGCTAAAATAAGAAGAAAGGTTCGCCCAGATGTAAAAAAAATACTTCAAAACAGTTGAACAATTAACTAATCTATGATATATTATAGCTAACACGAAAAGGTGTTTTTTTAATGGAGGTTTATATGGCTAAGAAAGGCAAAGTCAAAAACAAAAAAAGTAAAAAAAGTACGAAAGAAAGTTATTTTAAAAAGGTTCGCAAAGAGTTAAAGCTTGTAAAATGGCCAACAGCTAAAGAAGTACTAAAGTATACAATTTCTACCATAGTCTTTTGTTTACTTTTATGTGCGTTATTTATGTTATTAAATTTAGTATTATCATTAATTAAAGGATGGGTGGCATAATGGAAAAAGAATGGTATGTTGTTAATACTTATTCCGGACATGAGAGTAAGGTTAAAGAAAAATTAGAAGCAAGAATAGAATCTATGGGAATGCAAGATTATATTTTTCGAGTTATAGTTCCTGAAACAACAGAAGTTGAAGTAAAAGACGGCGTAAAAAAAGAAAAAGTTAAAAAGATGTTCCCAGGTTATGTTTTAGTAGAAATGATTATGACTGATGAAGCATGGTATATGGTTCGTAACACTCCAGGTGTAACTGGATTTATCGGTTCTAGTGGTAAAGGAGCTAAACCAACTCCACTTCTTCCTCAAGAAATTGATAGAATACTTGCCAATATGGGAATGAGCCGTGTTGATGTCGAAGCAGAACTTAAAGTTGGCGATAAAGTAAATATTATCGATGGACCATTTAGTGGTATGACTGGTAAAGTTGATAACATTGACTTAGAAAATAATCGTTTAAATATCATTATTGATTTATTTGGACAAGAAACTAGTGTTGATGTCGAAGTATATCAAGTTAGTAAAATTTAGTAAGAGCGTATCTTACTTTTTTTCTTGAAATAATTCTAAATTATTTTTAATTCTTTCACTATCCGGATTTATTTCTAGAGCTTTTTTAGCATAATAGATTGCCAGCTCATTTATATTAAGATAGTAATAATCCAGTGATAATATATCATATATTGTTTCATCAAAAGTAAATATTTCATTGATGTATCTATGTTCATTTTCTTTAATATCTAGTCCCAAAATCGCATAATAAATTGACTTTTTATACTCGCCATTATTGAAATAGATTAAAGCGGCCTCCACATAAGAATCACGCATATATGGAGCTTCCTTGATAGATTTTTCAATCCATTTAACTTGGTTTTTTTCATCATTTTTGGAAGCATAACACCTTGCTATAAAACGCATAGAAGCAGCCTTTTCTTCCCGCCAGTTTGAGATAGCAATATGTTTTTTAAGCATATCTATTGCCTCATCCCACATCTCATGATACATATATTCTCTTCCAAGGTAATGATAATTTCGGTCAACACCAGGATTTTCTTGAACAGCTAACTTCAAAAGAGGAAGATAACTATCTCTGTTTTTATCCCGGTCTGGAAAATGATTTATTAAAGGCTCGTTTAAATCTACCACAACTTCTGAGTCGCAAGTTAATACTTCATGAACCGGATAAATCCATTTATAACCATTTCTTGCATGAATTTTATCAGCCTTATAAGTTATCTTGGGAACTCCCATTTTATCAATATACCAGTTAAAAATATATTTCATTCTTGTGGTACCTTCTTTCCAGTTATTTAATATTTTTTCTCTCCAACCTGGCAACATAACTTCATCTAAATCTAGTGATAAACAAATATCTACATCATCTGGAACTAATTTCAAAGCCTCATTCCTTGCCACATCAAACCTCCACGGATTAATTACTTTTCTTTTAACAGTTACTCCTAAAGACTTTAGCATGCTGAGAGTTTCATCACGCGATCCAGTATCTAAAACTACAATAACATCAGCATCCTTTATACTTTCATACCACCTTTTAACAAACTTTTCTTCATCTCGGGCTATGGCATAAATTGCTATTTTTTTCATGTTTTTCCTCCCCTTTAATTTTATGAAAAACAAGTAAAATTATTGCTTCTTCTATAAAAAAATGCTAAAATTTTATTGACATTGGAAAGCAGTGATTATATGACGAGTAGTATTTACGAAAGGTATAAGATATATGCCAAAGAGTATAAAATGAATATTAGTAATATGCGAAAACTATGGGGGATTATTAAACCAATATGTTTTCACCCAGAGTTTCTCGCTCGCTGCGAAAAACCTTTTTATCACCATGATACCAAAATGCTTGGGGATCATATCATTTGCGATGCTATAGTCACTTATATAATTGCTCAAAAATTAAAAGAAAGAAATGAAAAGTTTAAGCATTTACGTGTAGAAACCGCTGTTGTTATTGCGATGTTTCATGATTTATATGAAATTCCTTGGCAAAATACTTTCAACAAAAAAAGACTTCGTAACAAACATGGTTTTGTTCATCCGATTGAAGCTACTGTTAACTCTATCACATGGTTTCCTGAATATTTTACTAACAAAGAAAAAGCTTTAATTATTATCGATGGAATAATGCATCATATGTATCCACTTCCAGTTCGAGCTATTGATAAAAGTGGCATTGAACTTAATAATCAAAAGAAGTACGATGCTCTTCCAGAAAAATACAAAAATATGATTAAGTTATCAACCGATATTGGTAAAATAGGTCATTACTCCTTCCGGAAAAGTTTTTTTACAGAAGGCAAAATCATGTCCAAAGCAGATAAAATGGTTGCTTTAAAAAAAGACATCGGTAGTATCAATGGTTATATTGCTCTTTTAAGCGGTAAAAATAAAAACATCAAATAAAAATTATGCTTCTTGGGCATAATCTTTTTGAATTTCCACTAAATATGGTGCATTAGTATTATCGGTATTATGATATTCTATATAATCAATATTTTCTTTTTCTAAATAGCTTTTGGCAAGCTTTGCTTCATTCACCCCTTCAGGATGAGGATAAAACACCACAAGTATAGTCCCTTTATCATTAATGATGTTTAAAGACTTTTGAATGGCTTCAAGTGTCGTTGCGGCCAAAGTTGTTACAGTTTTATCACCTTTTGGTAAGTATCCAAGATTAAAAAGAAAAAGTGATATATCATTACTTTTATTAAGTACTTTATCAACATTTTCATGTCCCATTAAAAATAGTGAATAATTATGTCTTTTATGTTCATCAAGTAAATGCCGAGTAGTTTGAATAGCTTGCTTTTGAACATCAAAACCATACACGTGTTTTGCTAGGTTGGATAACATCAAAGTATCATTCCCATTACCAACAGTCATATCGGCTACATTTTGAGTGTTTAAAACTTTTCTTTGGCATATTTCTTTTACAACTTCTAAAATACTTTGAACATTTACTCTTACAATACTTTTCATTACTTATTCTTAATATCCTTTATTTTTTTTTGAATCTTTTTAATCTCATTATCATTTTTTTTCAAAGCTGTATAAGCTTCATTTGTTTCATCCCGAAGCATTTTTCCTAGTTTTTCATATTTTCCACTAACAACATTTTCATCTTTATATAAGTAAAAAAGAATAAATAAAGCTGTACAAGCCATGCTTAAGAAAAAAATAATTTGTAAATATTTTATCATCATGGTAAAGCCCCCTCCAATTTTTTAACTAATAACAAAAACCAAAAATAGAGTTTTTTTTTGAAAAGAATATTTTTTTGAATTTTGATTATCTTATAATACTTTTCTAGTTCTGTATTAAAATAAATAGTTTTATCATAATATTTGCAACTCTTTTTTTTCTTTTTAGTATGGTTTAAGGTAATACTTATTAGAAACATGATAAGCATAATTAATAGAAAAAGCAATAATACTAGTCTCATTATAAATCATTCCTTTCATTTATTTTTTAGGCGGGGTATTATCTATTATAAAAAAAAATTAAAATCTATTCAAGAAAAGGTGTCGAAAATGTCGAAATTTGACACCTTGAAGATGTAAAACATATCTTTAACATAGGAAAAAAATTCTTTAGTCATGGACTAATCATGGTATATACGATATAATTAAAATTATAATATAACAAAAGAGGCGAGTGTTTATGGCGGTGTTAAATACTAATAGAAATGATGATTTGCTTGGGGATGCAATCTATAAAAGAGCTTTAGAAATTTATCCGACTGAAAAAAATCCATTGCACTATGCCCCAATTATTAACTGGGAACTTGGGGGAGGTGACCCTTTAGATGGGATAGATGTTTATAATGGCCCTAATTACTATCACTTTCTAACATATGGTTTATCGAAATTTTTTGCAAGTGATGAAGAAAAAATAGAATTTACCTTTAAGTTAAAAAAGGAAAATATAGATGAAAAAGAAATAAAAAATATTTGTGGTATACTTCAAAGTTTAGCAAAAATAACCTTCACAACTGGAGAAGTTTTTAATGAGTTAGAGTATATATATACCGGCCAAAAAAGTGGTATTGATTATGAGGGAAAATCTAATATTACTGGTTTTATTACCATTTTAGATCCCGAATTTAAAACTATAACTACGGAGGAAGGATGCCTTAAATTTGTAGAAATAATTGGTGTATCAAAAAAGGATATTGAAAGTTTAAAAGCCAAGAAAACAACTGTTTTAGCATTATACGAAAAATTAGGAACTGATGTAACATCTTTTTCTTAGGGAAAGGAAAAACTTAATTAACATGATAAAAAGTGAAGCCGAAATAAGACGAAAAAATACAATTAAAGAGTTAAAAAAAGAAAGAGTAGACGTAATTAAAGGTCTACCTCTTTTAAGTGATGTCGAAAATGTACATATTAAATCCTTTGAAGAAATCTGCAAGCGGGCGCTAGCCTGTGCGATATCCGCAAGCTTATCATCCGAACTAGATGAAAATCCAGATCCTGAGCTAGCTATCAAAATTCATCAAATATACCTCCAAAAATATAGTGTTGAAAGTAGTTTGTTATCTAAAGAAAAACTTCTTTTTACAAATAATTATAGTAATAGTGATTTAATTGATGTATCTTGGAATTTTGAAACTCTTTGGGTAATTTTATGGTCTTTAGGTTTAGTACCAGCTTTAGGTAAACCTTTTGCAACTTGTGATTCTTACAAAGCATTATTTATAGTCAAAGAAAAACAAGACTATGAAGACTTCAAAGCCTGCTGTCATCCAAGGCCAGTTTCCGAAATTTTAGATGCCGCCGACCTTTATTTAAACTATTATGAAACCTTAAAAGAAAAACAAAATAATAAAAATAAAAAAACTGGTAAACTAGTTTATGATGTCGTATTAGAAAGGAAGAGAGCTTTTATGTGGCTACTTAGTGAAGAAAAAGACTATTACAACTTTGGTTAAGTTCGTAATAGCTTTTTTTCTATAAAACTAATAATTTTGTATAATAAGAAAGACATAACAAGTAGGATAAATATCCCTGACATTACTAAGCTTAGATTAAAAACTTGTGTTCCATAAATAATTAAGTATCCAATTCCTTTTTGACTTACTAAAAACTCTCCCATGATTACGCCAATTAGTGACATAGATATATTAAGTTTTAAACTAGAAACAATAGTATTATACGAGTTAGGAATAACAAGTTTAGTAAGCAAAATACTTCTTTTGTTACTAAATGTTTTTATGAGTTTAACTTTAGTTGCATCAACATTTATAAAACCATTATAAATAGTTATTATGCTTATAATTAAATTAATAAGTAGAGCCATAATTATAATACTTTTCATATTTGCCCCAGCAATAATTATGATAAGTGGCCCTAAGGCAACCTTAGGAAGAGAATTAATCATCGTTAGAAAAGGGTCTAGCACTTTGGCTAAAGTTGGCAACTCATAAAGAATAATAGCTACCCCAAAACCTAAAAGTATTCCCAAACTAAAGGCGATAATTACTTCTTCCATAGTTATAAGAATATGCCCCCAAAGTTCGTTTGTTTTAGCAAGATTTATAATTGTTTCTAATATTTGTGATGGTGAAGAAAATACAAAGCTATTTATTATTTCTTTTTTAACAAGATATTCCCACAAAAGAATTGTTCCCACTACAATTAATAATTGCATAAATAATATAAATCTTTTTTTCAAAGTTATTTTTCGAAGATATTTCTTTTGTTCATCAGACATCTTTATCTAAATCCTTCCAAAGTAAGTCATAGTAGTAAGAAAACTTTTCGTCTTTGCGTCTTTGGACTCCTCCACTAGTTTTCATCAACACTTCATACTCATTTTTTATAGTGGCAGGTCTTTTTGATAAAACAATAATACGGTCCGCAAATGATATAGCCTCACTTATATCATGGGTTATCATAATTACAGTCTTTTTTTCTTCTTTTATAATGTTGTAAACATCTTCACTTACTAAAAGTCGTGAAACATAATCGAGAGCGGAAAACGGTTCATCAAGTAGTAATATATCTGGCTTTAAAGCAAGTGTCCTAATTAAAGCAACTCTTTGCTTCATACCTCCCGACAATTCTTTTGGATACTTATCTTTAAATTCTTTTAATCCATATTTATCTAAAAGGCTAGAAACAAACTCTTCATTTTCTTTAGTGAGCTTTTTAGTTATCTTTAAACCTAAACAGGCATTTTCCTTAATGGTCAGCCAAGGAAATAAGGCATCTTCTTGAAGCATATATCCAAATTTTATCCCATCTTTAATAAAAATTTCTCCATTAGTAAGTGGCTCAAGACCAACCAAAATATTAAGTAAAGTTGATTTTCCACATCCACTAGAACCTACAATGGCCATAAATTCATTTTTCGAAAGTGCAAAACTAATATTTTCTATCGCCGTTATTTCTCCATTTTTAGTTTGATATTTTTTATTTAAGTTGCTTACCCTTAATATATTATTCATAAAAGTTATTTACTAAATCTTTATATGGAACATAATCATCTAATAATTTAAATTCTATTAAAAATTCTTCTAAGTTCGTAAATAATGTTTCAGATATATATGGGTTATTTAACCAGCAATCATACTCTTTATATCTATCTATCATATTTGCAAGGTCACTTATACTAGTATCAGGAAATAAGTTAATTATATCTTTAGCAACAGTTTCTCCTTTATTTTCCATAGTATACATTATTCCCTTATTAATAGCATTAGTAAATTTTTTAACTATATCTTTATTATCCCTTATATAACTTTTTTTAGCATAAAACGCTGTATATGGTACTTCCCCAGAAAGCATCCCAACACTTGCCACAACTTTTCCATATCCTTCTTTTTCTAATTTTGTAGCATTTGGTTCAAATAGATTAACAAAGTCACCAGTTCCTCCAATAAATGTTCCTGATAAAGCAGCGAAATCTACAGCATAATTAACATTAATTTTATCTATATCAATATTTTTTTTCTTTAAAGCATTTAAGAAATTAAGCGCTGGCATTCCAGTACTTCTTCCTACAAGTATTTCTTTATTATATAAATCTTCTAGTTTAAAATCTTTACTATCATCTCTAGCTACAATAAATTGTCCATCCCTCTTAGTAAGTCCTGCAAATAATTCTAGATAATCTTTTTCTTTTTGTTCATATACATATATTGCGGATTCAGCCCCTGCTAGACCTATTTGTACATCTCCAGACAATACAGCACTACTGACTTTATCAGCCCCTGGAGTAAGTACTAGTTCTACCTCTAATCCTTCCTCTTTAAAATAACCTTTTTCTATTGCAACATATAGTGGGGTGTAAAAAGAACTGTGAGTAACTTCTGCAAGTCTTATTTTTTCCAAATCATTTTCTTTATTTGTAGTTTTTAGTCCTAAGAAATATCCTCCTAAACAAAA
>CAKOLB010000006.1 GCA_934096125.1 uncultured Bacilli bacterium | reverse complement strand
GGAGCAGGGGATAATTCTTATCGCTACTCAGGAGCTAATCCCGACAATTATGTATGTTTTGGAAGCAATGAAAGTCCATGTCCAACAGATAACCTATATAGAATAATTGGAGTATTTGGAGATAAAGTAAAATTAATCAAATCTGATTATGCAACAAGTGCATTACTTGGAACAAATGGTGATTATTCTGGTTCTGAAACACCAAATGCAGAAAATTATAAAGGAAGTTTGACAACAGTAAATACCTATTATTGGAATTTTAAAAATAATACTAGTATAAATAGTGAAAATGGTTCAAATACATGGAGTACAAGTTTGTTAAATAAAACAAATTTAAATACAAATTTCATAACAAATATAGGAACAGAATGGGCAGAAAAAATAGCAACTACAACATGGAAAGTTGGGGGAAATACAGGCGAAAATATATCTAAAGTAGTACCAGCGAAAGCATATCGAAGTGAAATCGTAAATCCGGTAACAACAAATACAACAGATAATGCCACAGAATACCCAGCAAAAATAGGGTTAATGTATGCATCAGATTATGGATTTGCAGCAGATCCGAGTGCATGGACAACAACACTTTGGGATTATGATGGAAGTGTAAATGGATCAACGATAAGCTCATTAAATTGGATGTATATGGGATATTCCGATTGGACTATTTCCCGTAATGCTGACCGTTCGTCCACTGCGTTCAGAATTGGCGGAAGTATTGTGGGCGGCGCATATGTGGACGCCGACAGTGTTGGTGTGCGGCCATCCTTCAATCTTGAGTCTTCAGTAACCTATGTATCGGGAGATGGCACAGCCAGCTCACCGATTAGAATAGGCTGATTGACGGACAGTTTTAAAAAAACAACGGTGAAACCGAGCCAAAAAGAGGCAAAAAGTTCGACCAGTGCTCGACGATTTGCCTCTTTTTTGATACACTATGTTGCTAATTAGATGCTTAAGATGGTGAAAAACCACATATTTACACTTGTGAATATGCAATTTCTAAATTTATTGCACGCGAAAAAGATTTTGTTGAAAATGTTAATATGAAATGTCATAAAAATTTTATCGTTAAATATCATAGAGAATAAATCTTATTGGCAATCGAATATACTTTAGTGAATTTACAGCTCGATGAAATAAAGTTAAACCAATCCTAAATAAGGACATAACCCGTACTTTCCCTTTATTTTTATAAACTTTATGAGTAACAATCTTTTCAGTTTTATAACAATTGGTATTTTTAGAATAATCGTTATCAATGATAGTTAGAAATAGAACAACAGTACAGGCCACGGTATACATTGTATTATATCATTTTCTTTTATTTGAAAAATTGTCCGTAGGTAAGTCGAATTACAGTATAAAACTTTTTGAAGTAATTATATTAAGAGTTAAATTCATATAATTACTAAAGGTGATACATGTGCATATTAAAGATACATTACTTAATTTTCTATATGATAAAGATTATTTTATAAGTATGTATGATAAATATGTGCATGTTTTTAATTATAAGAAACTTGTATATATTAAAGAAGATGCTATTAAGCTGGATATGGAAGATTTTAGTGTTCTAATCAAGGGAAGATCGCTTTTTATTGTGAAAATGGCTAAGAATGAGATACTTATTAAGGGAAGTATACAAGGGTTAAGTAAAGTATATGAAAGATAATAAGATATGGGTAAGAGCAAGATGTCTTGATTATTACAAGTTGATAAGTAAACTTGAGTATATGGACGTTTTGGTTTATGATGCTAAATATAATGGAGAATATATTTATTTGCTGGTTTCTAAAGAGAGTCTTGAAAGATTAGAAAAGTATTTAGTTAGCTATAAGTTTAAGGTTGTTAAAAAAATGGGGCTGGGAAAACTTATAGATTTTTGGCATGATAATAAGATATGGGTAGTGGCAGTTGTGCTTGGCCTTGTTTTAATGTTTGGGCTTCAAAATATGATTGTGAAGATTAATATTGTTCATGAAAATCAAGAAATTAGAGATATTATTAAAGATGAACTTGATAATTATGGGATAAAGGTGCTTAGTTTTAAGAAAAGTTATGCAAAACTTAATAAAATTAGGGGAGAAATACTAGATAAGCATCCGAAGACGCTCGATTGGATGGAGTTTGAAGTAAAGGGAATGGTTATGACTGTTCGGGTAGAAGAGAGAAAGATAGTAGATATAGAAGAAAATACAAAAGTGTGTGATGTAGTTGCTAGTAAAAATGGGGTTGTAAGTGCAGTACAAGTAAGAGCGGGTGAAGCGAAAGTAAATGTAAATGATTATGTTAGAAAAGGGGATATACTAATTAGTGGGGTAATAAAACATAATGAGGAAGTAAAAAGAAATGTGTGTGCAGATGGAGAAGTTTATGCGACAACTTGGTATACAGTAAATATTAAAGTTCCTTATAACTATAATGATAAATATAAAACGGGGAAGAAGAAATATAATATAGTATATAAACATGAGGGAAAAGAAAAAAAGATACTTAAAAGTAGATATAAAGAGTATGATACTAATTATAAGAAAGTGCTAGATATTTTTGATTATCAAATATATATAACAAGGGAAGAAGAAAGAAAAAGGGTAGTTAAAAAAAGAAGTGAGGAAGAAGTGCTTTTGTATGCCTTAGAAAAAAGTGGTGATAGTATAATGGTGCAGCTTCAAAATAAAGGAGAAATAATAGATAAAAAAGTTTTGAAAAAAGTAGTAAATAATAGTACAATGGATATAGATGTATTTATAATAGTAAAAGAACTTATAAGTACAACTAGAGAGGAAATGAGTAATTAAGATGTTTTTAAATACGATTAAGACAGTTTTGGAAGATAACTGGTCAATACTAGTAATATTTATAGTGACTATTGTAAGCATGCGTTTTTTTGCGGTTAAAACAAGTAGAGAGAAGACATCCTTTTATAAAGAGTTTTTTACCGTTATAAGTATTGTTTATATATTTTTGCTCTTTCAACTTTTAACAAAAGTTGAGCTTAACCAAGGAGGAGGGTATAATTTAGTGCCCTTTACAGAGATATTTAGGTATGAAGTTGGAAGTAGGCTTTTTATTTATAATGTGTTTGGAAATATTGCAGCTTTTGTGGTGTTTGGGATTATTGCCTCAGCCTATATTAAACCGAAAACTGTGCTATCGCCATTTTTGATATCTTTGATTGTTTCTTCAACAGTAGAGTTTGTTCAGCTTAATATTGGGAGAAGTTTTGATGTTGATGATATTATATTAAATGTTTTAGGTTGTATTATTGGGTATCTTTTATATATTGGAGGAAGTGCAATATATAGACATTTACCAAAAGTTTTGCAAAAGGAAAGCATTTTAAATGTGGTGTGCATCATAATACTTGTTGTGATTGTTATTTACTTACTAAAGATGATGGGAGTACTTCTATGAATAGTTTTGATATTATAAAGGGAGATTATGAAAGTGTTGACACTGGTTATTTAGAAAAAGTGATAGATAAAGCTTTAAAGATGGAAAAGGTAAGTGATGCTTACCTTAGCCTTGTTTTTATCAGTGATGAAAAGATGCATGAGATGAATAAAGCTTACCGAGGGATTGACCGCACAACTGATGTGTTATCTTTTGCTTTTGAAGATAATGGAAGTATTGATGCTGGGGTGCGAGTTTTGGGGGAAATATTTATAAGTATTCCAAAGATGAAAGCTCAAGCCATAGAATATGGTCATAGTGAGAAAAGAGAACTTGCTTTTTTAACAGTTCATGGTATACTACATTTATTGGGTTATGACCATACTCTAGGAGAAAAAGAAGAAAAAGAAATGTTTGCACGGCAGGAGTTGATTTTAAATGAGTTCGAAGAAACGCGAAGAACATAAGAAAATGAGTTTTCAAAGGTTTTTAAATAGTATTGATTATTCAATTGATGGTTTGGTTTATGCTTATAAAAATGAGCAAAGTTTATGGCTTCATGCGATTAGTACGGTAGCTGCCTTAACTCTTGGAGCTTTACTTAGAATTAGTTTTACGCAGTGGGCAATTGTGATTATTGCGCTTGTGGTAGTACTGGCAGTAGAACTTTTAAATACGGCGATTGAAGCAGCAGTTGACCTTATTACTAAAGAAATTCATCCGCTTGCAAAAATTGCTAAGGACTGTGGAAGTGCGGCGGCTTTTGTTAGTAGTATTATGGCTTTAATTATTTGTCTTTTTATCTTTGTACCAAAGGTTATAGCACTTTTTTAAGGGGGATTTATGAGAAGTGGATTTGCATGTGTAATTGGAAGACCAAATGTTGGGAAGAGTACTTTGATTAATGCTATTGTTAAAAGAAAAGTTGCAATTACTAGTGATGTTGCAGGGACAACTAGAAATGTTATTCAAGGAATATATAATGATAAAGATGCCCAAATAGTGTTTGTGGATACGCCTGGTATTCATAAGCCGGTTGGAAAGTTTGGAAGGTTTTTAAATAAAGAAGCGATGGCTAATACCAGTGATGTTGATATTATTTTGTTTGTGGTAGATGCAGCATCAGGTATTGGTAAAGGGGATAAATATATTTTAAGTACCTTAAAAAATGTAGATGTGCCGGTGGTGCTTGTTTTAAATAAAATAGATAGACTAAGTAATGAGAAGCTTTTAAAGATAATAGATGAACATAAAGATATGTATCCGTTTGCAGAGATAGTGCCTGTATCAGGGTTAAAAAGTGATAACATAAAAAGGCTGGTGGATGTAACTCTTAAATATTTACATGATGATGTGAAGTATTTTCCCGATGAATATTATACTAGTAGTAGCTTAAAATTTATGGTAAGTGAGATTGTGCGGGAAAAGCTATTGCAAGTGACAGAAGATGAAGTTCCTCACAGCATTACTTGTTATACAGAAAGCTTTGAAGAGAAAAAAGATATTGTCAATATAATAGTAGATATAATAGTAGATAGAGATAATTTAAAGAAAATAATTATAGGTAAAGGTGGAAGTAGACTGAAGATGGTTGGAAGTTTAGCTAGAAGTGAGATAGAAAAAGAACTAGTGGGTAAAAAAGTTTACTTAGAACTTTATGTGAAAACTATTAAAAACTGGAAGGAAAAAGAAAGATATTTAGTAGAACTAGGTTTTAAAGAAAATAATGAATAAAAAGTAAAAGTATTACACATATAATATATGGGTGATATGAAATGAATAAAAAAGAAGCTTGGGAAAAATTTAAAAATAGTGGGAAAGTAGAAGATTATTTAGAGTATAAAAAGCTTGAGGGTAAGGAAAAATAATGGATAAAGAAGTAGATGGTTTTGTATTAAGTGAAGTAGATTATGGGGAAAGTAGTAAAGTAATTAATGTTTTTACCAATTGCGGGATACTTGGAGTTATGTGTAAAGGGGTAAAACGTGTTAAAAGTAAAAATAGAGTAAGTACAATGAAGCTTTCCTATGTGAGACTCAATATTAAATATAAAGAAAATAAACTATCTACCTTAATTAGTAGTGATATTATTAATCCCTTAAAGAAAATCAAGAGTGATATAGTCTTGGTTGCTTTTTTAAATTATATGAGTGATTTGACTTATCAAGTGCTTAGGCAAAGTGATAGATATGAAGAAATTTATGAGATTTTTATCAAAAGTATTTTGAAGATGGAAGAGGGACTGGATTCCTTTGTTCTTGCTAACATACTGGAGGTAAAGTATCTAAAGTATTTGGGGCTTTCTTCGGCGTTTCTTTCTTGCGCTGTTTGTGGAAGTGATGCAAATTTGTTAAGCGTTGATATTTCTAAAGGAGGATTTATTTGTGCGAGTTGTCGGCATAATGAAGTAGTAGTGCCTGGAAATGTAGTTAGACTTATTAAAAATTATAGTTTAGTAGATATAGCAAAGGTGAAAAAAATAGAAATAGATGATAATAGTAAACAGTTTGTAAATGAGCTTTTGAATGAATACTATGATAGATATACGGGGATATACTTAAATAGTAAGAATTTTTTAAAAAGTGTATTAAAATTTTGAAATGTCTCGCAAAGGCTTGTTTCTTTGTTTTTTTTTCGTTATAATGAGGCTACTAAGGAAGTGATTGATATGTTAAATTCAATGGAAGAACTTGTAAACTATTCTAAGCAATATGGAATTATATTTCAAGGAAGTGAAATTTATGGGGGGCTTTCTAATTCGTGGGATTATGGTCCAGTTGGAACAAATATAAAGGAAAATTTACGAAAGTCTTGGAAGAAAAAGTTTATTCAAGAAAATCCTTATAATGTTGGAGTGGATGCGGCGATACTTATGAATCCAAAT
This sequence comes from uncultured Bacilli bacterium, assembly GCA_934096125.1. Classification (GTDB taxonomy): domain Bacteria; phylum Bacillota_I; class Bacilli_A; order RF39; family UBA660; genus Onthocola_B. The sequence goes on along the minus strand of CAKOLB010000006.1, from coordinate 59,322 downwards.
GTATGGGTGGCATCTGGGCATGTGGCATCTTTTGCAGATCCCCTTATTGATTGCCGGGGATGTAAGAGTAGACATAGAGCTGATAAGTTAGTGGAAGAATATACTCATGGTGAGGTTACAGGTGATGGTTGGGAAAATGAAGCACTTGAGAAGTTTATCGCTGATAATAAAATAAAGTGTCCAAAGTGTGGTAAGAGTGATTTTACACCAATTAGAAAGTTTAATTTGCTTTTTGAAACTAAAGTTGGGGTTACAAATGATAGTAAAAGTACTGTTTATTTAAGGGGAGAAACAGCGCAAGGGATATTTGTGAACTTTAAAAATGTGGAAAGAAGTATGAGGCTTAAGCTTCCTTTTGGAATTGCTCAAACTGGTAAGGCTTTTCGAAATGAAATTACACCAGGGAACTTTATTTTTAGAACTAGAGAGTTTGAACAAATGGAACTGGAATTTTTTTGTAAACCAAATACTGATTTAGAGTGGTTTGGATATTGGAAGAGTTTTTGTTTTGACTTTTTAAAAAGTATTGGATTAAAAGAAGAAAATTTAAGACTTAGAGACCACTTGAAAGAAGAGTTAGTGTTTTATAGTAAAGCTACGACGGATATTGAATATAAGTATCCAATGGGCTGGGGTGAACTTTGGGGTATAGCCGATAGAACTGATTATGATTTAGGTGTGCATATGGAGCATTCTGGGGCTGATTTAAGATACCTTGATGCTGAGACTGGAGAAAAATATTTGCCATATGTTATTGAGCCATCTGTTGGGCTTGATAGACTATTCTTGGCAGTTTTGACAGATGCTTATACGAAAGAAATGGCTGGAGATAGTGAAAGAATTGTTTTAAAAATTCATCCAGCACTTGCACCATATAAGGTAAGTATTTTACCGCTTATTAAAAAAGTTCATGGAAATAAAGCTAATGATATATATGGAGATTTATGTAAGTATTTTGAATGTATTTATGATGAGTCAGGTTCTATTGGAAAAAGATATAGAAGAAGTGATGCAATTGGAGTACCTTTTTCTATAACGATTGATGATAATACTCTTGAAAATAATATAGTTACTGTAAGAGATAGAGATACTATGGAGCAAGTGACTATGAAAATAGATGAAGTTAGGGATTATATAGCGAGAAAAATAGAGTTTTGATATGCGAGTAAAGCATATCTTTTTATAATAGATGTAAATTAAAAGGGCTTGTAAAAAAAATAAAAGTTTGATAAAATTAAAAAGTAGACTAGGAGGAAACACAAATGGCTTTTAACTTAAAAAATGTCTTTAAATATGATGGTGATGATGATAATTTAAATGGTACAGAAGATGGGTACTATAATATATCTGAAGAAGAAGCGGTTAAAGAGGCTGATAAAACAGGAAATAAGATGATATTGCTAGAGCCTAGGGCTTATTCGGAATCACAACAAATTGCAGACCATTTAAAAAATAGAAATAGTGTTGTTGTTAATTTAAAAAGAGTTACATCTGACCAAGCAAAAAGAATTATTGACTTTTTAAGTGGCGTCATATATGCTATTGGTGGTTCTATGCAAAAAATTGGAGTAGGTATTTATTTGGTCGCTCCCAAAAATGTAAGTGTTCAAGGGAAGATAAGTGATGAGAGTGATAAAAGTAATAAAAATAATTCCGATGAAGAATTAGACTGGTAATATAGGTGGTGAGCCTTATGGTAAATAAATTTAGTACAAGTATTCAAGGCTATAAAAAAGAAGAGGTTAATGAGTTTGTTAAGGAAGTAACTAAAGAATATGAAAGTATGCTTAATAAACTTAAGAAAAGTTGTGAGATAGTTAATAATTTAAAAGATGAGTTAAAGCATTATAAAGATATAGAAGCAACTTTGAATAGAGCTATTTTGGTAGCAGAAGAGTCCACGAGTAATATAAAAAAGGCTGCTTATGATGAATCAAAAGTAATACTTGAAGATGCGAAAAGAAATGCTACTAAAGTTATAAATAATGCTCTTACTAAGGCCGAGAGAATAGAGTCAGAAGCTGAAAGTTTGCGTAGAAAAGTAGCTGTATATAAAAGAAAGTTTAGAAATTTAGTGGAAGAACAACTTGATGAAATGGAAAATTTTGATGATAGGTTTTAGCCTATTTTTTCTTTAGGTATAATTCGTGGTATACTTATAATGTTTTGGAGGTTTACTTATGAGAAAAAGAGAGGTAGTACAATTTATAAAAGATGAAAAGCTAACTAAAAAGGAGTCTTTATATTTACTTTATTTGTACGATAGCAGTAAAAGCAAAGTAGATAAAAGTGATGTAAAAGAAATTAATATTGATGATATTATGTTATTACTTAGAGCAACTAATCGTGGATTGAAGCATGGCTCTGGTGCTATATTGGTTCAAAATAGGGTAAAAAGAGAAAAAAATATAATTACTAAATTGCAAAGTATTAAAAGTAATGAGGAAAGAGAGAAGATAGAAAGATTATATTATGAACTTGGGCTACTAGCTTATGAAGAGGGATTGCCTATTGAAAAGTCAGAAATTTTGCTAATAAAAAGAATGAAGAAGAGGAAAAGTGGATATGTTAAGTGATATTAAGAACCAAGCAGTATTTGATGGGGTATCTACGCATATAGCTTATAAAATTAATAAAATACTAACTGATTATAAAATATGTGAAGACTTAGCTAGTAATTTGCAAAATACTGGTGGTTATAGTGTGAGATATCAGGATTATTTTAACATTGGGTTAAATGCTAAAGATAATATTAATTTTTTTATAAAGTATTGTCCTAATGCTGATGAGTATAATATTGTAATGTTTTGCAAATATATTTTAGAAAAAGAATTAGATGATTTTTGGAAAACTTTAAATAATCCCGAAGAAGAGACTATAGAACTGTTTGAAATATTTGATGGTTATAATATTTTTGATAATGCTATTTATGTTCTTAATGAGATGCTTTGGATACTTGAGAAAAATAAAAGTGATGAGGAAATAAAAAATGTTGTAAATTTAATTATAACTCCAGATGATTTTGATAGTATTATAAATTTAAATGGAGGTTTTTTGGGTCATGGAAAAATGTCTTTGGAGCGCTCTTTTAAAGCACTAAATACTCTTTTTAATGTTAGTTATAATAATCCCGAGAATTCTCGTAAAATACATAAAGTGGTGGATAACAGTCAAGGTCATGATTTAAGATTTACTGATTATAAAATATTGTTAGAAAGATATAGTACTGGTGAGACAACAAAAGTTGTGTTTTTGAAAATGCCTGTTTGTTCCGATAATATGAATTTAATTAGAGAGATGTTTGATAATAAAAAGTTAGAAAATATTTATTATATTGTCGGTTTTGGGGATTTTAAATATGCTGGCAAAGATGAATATCATTTTTATAAAAATTTGATTAAAATGGCTACTGCAAGTGTTAAGTATATTCAAAAAGTGGCAGATTTAGTTAATAAGCCTCTGATGAGATATGAAAATGGAAAGTTAATTGATAATAGAGAAGATTTTAAAACTTTAGTAGAAAATAGTATGAGTAATATAAAAAGTTTAGATCAAAAATCTTTAGCAAGATAAAGCATATAAGCTTAGCTATGGCAAAAAATATTGTACTCTGAATATAGTTTTGATATACTAGTATTAGAAATGATGGTGGTAAGAAGAGATGAAAGAGAGAGTAATAAGTGCAGTAGTTGCTTCCCTTATTGCAGTTCCTTTGATTATTTTAGGGGGAGTATTTTTTGGAATTGGAGTATGTTTACTTGGGGTACTTGCCTTTAAAGAACTACTTGAACTTCCTAAAACTCATGGACATATTCCGTGTATGATGGTTTTTTTAGGGCTTATTAGTTTAATCCTGTTAATATTGAGTAATAATATAATTGGTGGATGTTTTCCGTTTTATAGTTATCAGCTTTTAAGTATTGTTGTGCTTCTCGTATTGCTTCCAACTATTTTTTATGAAAAAGGAGTTTATAAGCCAAGTGATGCTTTTATGTTACTTGCAATTATTATATTTTTAGGTTTGACATTTAGCACTTTAATTAAAGTTAGAATGGATAGTTTATGGCTTTTTGTCTTCTTGATTGTAGTGCCGATGATAAATGATATTTTTGCTTTTTTAATTGGAAAAAGATGGGGGAAGCATAAGCTTTGTCCACTTATTAGTCCAAAGAAGACTTGGGAAGGCTCAATTGGTGGTTTACTTTTTGGTCTTGCTGGTGGTTTAGCAATTTATGGAACTTTGGTTGGAAGTATAACCTTAAAAGTTGTGCTTTTAGTTGCTACTCTTTCTGTTATAGGTCAAATGGGAGATTTGGTAATGAGTCAAATTAAACGAGAAAATGGAATAAAAGATTTTTCTAATTTAATGCCAGGGCATGGGGGAATTTTGGATAGGTTAGATAGTACTATATTTGTATTTTTAACATATATGTTTTTAATGTCTTTATAAGGAGAGGATAATTATGTGGCTTATTTCGTTACTTATTTTAATATTTATTTTAGGAATAATTATTTTAGTTCATGAGTTTGGTCATTTTATGTGGGCAAAAAAGTTTGGAGTATATATTTATGAGTTTTCTATTGGGATGGGACCTGTGATTCGTACTCATAAGGGCAAAGATGGAATTGATTATAATATAAGAGCTTTTCCGATTGGCGGATTTGTTTCCATGGCTGGGGAAGTTTATGAAGATGCTGATACTAAAACAATAAAAAAAGAAAAATTTATGTGTAATAAACCTTGGTGGCAAAGACTTATCATTTTAGTCGCTGGGGTTGTAAATAACTTTTTACTAGCAATACTACTTCTTTTTGTAAGTGCTTTAGTATGGGGAGGAAATACACTTGAGCCGGTTGTGAAAACTGCAGTTGATGGTTATCCGATGAAAGAAGCTGGGATAACTAGTGGGGATAAGATTTTAGCTATTAATGGGCATAATGTTAAAAGCTGGGATGTTGCTCAAATAGTTTTATATATGAAAAATGATAAAGCTTATTATACTTTTAAAGTAGAACATGAAAATGGAAAAGTTGAAACTTATAAAGTAACTCCGAAAGTGGAAAAAGATGCGGATGGTAATGAAAAGAAAGTATTTGGCATTGAAGTTGAGAATAATAAACTTACTGGTATTGGTGGTGCTTGTAAATATGCTTTTGCAAAATTTGAAAGTATTGTTCATTCAATGGAGTTAACAGTTACTGGGTTACTTACGGGTAAAATATCGACAAGCGCTTTGGCAGGTCCTGTTGGTATGTATAAAGTTATCGATGAGTCAGTTTCATATGGGCTTAATTATATGATTTATATAACGGCATTTTTATCAATCAATGTTGGGTTTATCAATATTTTACCATTCCCAGCGTTTGATGGAGGACGAGTATTTTTCTTGCTAGTTGAAAAAATAAAAGGTAGTCCTGTTAATTCTAAGTTTGAAAATACGTGTCATATGATAGGTTTTTTCCTACTTTTGCTTTTGATGATTTATATCACTATTCAAGATATAATTCGAATATTTTAAGGCTAACTTTTGGCCTTTTTTGTTTTTATTTAGAAATCTCTTGTATTTTCAAGGGATTTTTGGTAGAATTTAAGTGCTGTAAATGCGAAATAATCATTGATATGGATTACTGTATCGAGTGCCTGAAGAGGGTGTTATGGTAAGCTGAAGTATCAAGAAGAAAAAACGAAGGAGGGATAATTTATGGCAGTAGTTTCTATGAGTTATTTATTAGAAGCAGGTGTTCATTTTGGCCATCAAACTAAAAGATGGAATCCAAAAATGAAAGAGTATATTTTTACATCAAGAGATGATATTTATATTATCGACCTTGAAAAGACTAAAGCATGTTTGGAAAAGGCTTATGAAGAAGTTAAAACAATCGCTAGTAATGGTGGAAAGTTCTTATTTGTAGGTACTAGAAAACAAGCTGGAGAAGTTTGCTTAGAAGAAGCAAAAAGAAGTAATTCTTACTATGTTACTGAAAGATGGTTAGGGGGAACTTTAACAAACTTTAGAACAATTAGAAGAAGAGTTAGAAGACTTCAAGAAATTGAAGATATGGAAAAGAATGGGACATTTGAATTGCTTCCCAAAAAAGAAGTAATTGGTCTAAAGAAAGAATATGAGAAACTAAATAAAGTATTATGTGGTATTAGAGATATGGAAAAATTACCACAAGCTTTAATTGTTGTTGATCCTAAAAAAGAATATAATGCAATTAGAGAAGCTAGAAAGTTACATATTCCAGTATTTGGTGTTGTTGATACAAATTGTGATCCTGATGATGTTGATTTTGTTATTCCAGGAAATGATGATGCAGTTAGGTCAATTAAAGTAATGCTTGGGGTACTTACTAATGCAATTTGTGAAGCAAATGAGTTACCACTAGATGATTATGTATCTGAAGAAGATAGTAAAGTTAAAGGTAAAGATACAAAAGAAGAAGTAAAAGTAGATGAATCTGTTATAGAAGAAGTTAAAGAAATGAAAGTTAATGATGAACTTGAAAGTAAAACTTTGACTGAACTAAAAAAAATGGCTAAAGAAGCTGGTATTAAAGGTTATTCTACAATGAAAAAAGATGAAATAATTGAAAATTTAAATAAATAAAAAAGGAGGATATAAATTATGGAAGTTACAGCAAGTATGGTTAAAGACTTGAGAGAACAAACAGGGGCTGGAATGATGGATTGTAAGAAGGCTCTTGCCGAAACAAATGGTAATATGGAAGAAGCTATCAATTACCTAAGAGAAAAAGGTATTGCAAAGTCTTTAAAGAAAGAATCAAGAATTGCAGCAGAAGGACTTGCTAATATCTATGTAGATGGAAATAAAGCTGTTATTTTAGAAGTAAATAGTGAAACTGATTTCGTTAGTAAAAATGATGAGTTTAGAGAAATGATTGATACTATTGGAAAGGCTTTGCTTTCAAGTGATGCAAAAACTGTAGAAGAAGCAAAAGATGTGGCTACTTCTGAAGGTACTATTGGTGAGTTAATTATTGCTAAAACCGCTAAGATTGGGGAAAAACTTTCTTTGAGAAGATTTGAAATTTTAACTAAAAATGATGATGAACATTTTGGTTCATACATTCATATGGGTGGAAAGATTGCTGCTCTTACCTTAGTAAAAGGAGCTAGTGAAGAAATAGCTAAAGATGTTTCTATGCAAGCTGCTGCAATGAAGCCAATGTATCTAAATATTTCTGATGTTCCTGCAGATGTTGTTGATAATGAAAAAATGGTTCTTACAGAACAAGCAATGAATGAAGGAAAACCAAAAGAAATAGCTGAAAAGATGGTAGAAGGAAGAATTAAGAAATTCTTTAAAGAGATTTGTTTAGCTGAACAAGCATTTATTAAAGATAGTGATTTTTCTGTTAGTAAGTTTGTAGCTAATAATGGTGGAGAAATTTTAAAAATGGTTCGTTATGAAGTTGGTGAAGGTATGGAAAAAAGAAATGATAACTTTGCTGAAGAAGTAATGAGTCAAGTGAAAGGTAATTAAGTAACCAAAAGTGGTTGCTTTTTTTGATTTTTTTTGATATTATTTTTTTGTAATAATAGTAGCAAGGAGAAGAATATGAAAATAAGAGGAAGATTATTAATGGTGTTATTAGTTTCACTTGGCTTTATAATTAATGTTAATGCAAGTGAAACATTACAAAGTCAAATTGATGGAAATCGAAGTAAAGAAATAGTGTTGGATCAAGATTATACAGAAATTTTTACAGTTGGTAAAGATCAAGATATTACAATTGATTTAAACGGGCATTCAATCACTAGTACTAGCGTTGATACGGGGGATAATGCTAAAACTTTAGAAATTTATGGCAAATTAACTATTAAAGATTCAAAGGATAGCGGAGAAATAAAAAGCTTTGGAACATTTGTAGTAGATAATGGTACATTTGTCTTAGATTCAGGTAAATTAACGTTTACAAAATTGCAAGACTATGGTTTATATGCTAAAAATGGTGGAGAAATTATCATTAATGGTGGAGAAATCACGGCTGACTATTCTGTTTTAACTGGTAATAATACTACTGGTGCAATGAAATTTGTAGTTAATGGTGGAACTCTTACTACTAAATATGGTCCAGCCATTTATATGTCAGGTCCTATTAGCTTAGACGTTACTGGTGGAACCCTTAATGGTGGTATTTCACTTAGAATGGGAAAAGTCAATATTTCTGGTGGTATCATCAATGCTGCTACCGCTAGTTTAGATGATATTACTGATCAAGATTACTATGCTTATAATGGAAATGTTTGGTTAGCTGATGCTTTATTTGTAATGGGCGGGACATATAACACAAACATTACTGGTGAAACAAACATTTTAGATTTAAATATCACAGGTGGAATCTTTAATGTTACTAACAAATTAGGTAGTGGTATTGCTATTTACGATATTGCTAAAGTTGCTCAAAAAATGAAAGTTAATATTTCTAGAAATGTTGAAATTAAAACTAATAGTACTACACGTGGTGCTTTTGATGTATTAAATTTAGATGATTTAAAAATTACAAATATCAAATCAGGATATAATAATAAAGACTATGTAGGTAAAGTTAGTGCTACTATTACTGGCGGAAAATATTCAAGTGATGTTAGTAAATATGTACCAACAACTCATGAAGTAACTAAAGCCAATGGTATGTATACTGTTGCTAAAAAAGAATTTAAAATTGAAGGGCCTGTAATTGACAATACTCCTGTAAAAGAAATCAAAATGGGTATTGTAGAAGATACAGATACTAAAAATATAATTGAAGATTCTTTGAAAGATTTCAAAATAGATACTACAGATAAAAATGCTAAAGTTGAAATTGCTATTAATAAAACAGAAGAAAGTAACATTGATAACAAAGTATTAACTAGTATTAAAGATTTAATTAGTGCTAAAAATGCGAAAATTGCTGGATATTTCGATATTACATTAAATGTGTTAGATAGTGATTCTAATGAACAATTAGGAACTTTAACACAATTAAATAAAAAAATTAAATTTAATGTAGCAATTCCAGAAGAATTATTAAATATTGGAAGCAATATAGAAAGAAATTACTATGTCATAAGATATCATGATGGTAAAGCTGAAAAATTAGCTGCTAAAATTGATGGTAATATTTTAAGTTTTGAAACTGATAGATTCTCTACATACGCAGTTGCTTATGAAGATGTTGAAATCAAAACTGTAGTGAATCCTGCTACTGGAGATGATATTGTAAGATATGTAGCCATTTTGATGGTTTCTGCAGCAAGTCTTGGATTTTTATCATATAAGTTAAAAAAAAATAATTAATAGCAGTTGTAACTTGTAATTTGAGGGATTTAATGATTGTGATTCCAAAAACGAATGATAAAATAATTGTGAAGAGGACTAGAGATAGTCTTTTTTTGTGGTATACTGCGTATGATATGATAGTGGCTATTCGTGTAATTATATTGGAAAAACAAATTGGCTAAAGTATATACTTTAATAGCATTTAAAGCACATTTTATAAGCAATGGCTTTTACATTTTGGCTTTTTAAGTAAGTTTAGCCTAAGAAGTAATATGCCTTATCAATATAACTAACCAGAAGAGGTTGTTTTTTTTATGTCATTTTGATATTATTGTTTTGTACTAATAGTAGTAAGAAGGAGAAATTTTATGGAAAAAGGGAAAGAATTATATTTTACGCTTATTGTTGTATTTTGTGCAGTTCTAATGGGTATTGGTGGATTTTATTTAGGGACTGAGTTTACAGATGATAAAACGGTTGAAAATACTGGAAAAGTAGAGAATAAACTAAATTCTAGTGATTTATTAAAAGAAGAGAAGAATTTAGATGTTTTAAAACAAAAGGAAGTATCTAGTTATATAAAAGGGGGATTATATAGCTATATAAAAAGTAATAAAAGTGATTTAATTAATTATTTTACAAGTATGAATAATAGTAATAAACTTTATATGGCTGGTATATTAAATGAGCAAAATTATAGTACTTTAGAAAATAATTTAGTGGCTGTTTTTGGAAGTACCTTAGGACTTGAAAAGAAAGATTATTATATTTTGGAAACAGATGAAGAACCACTTTATAAATATGATAGTACTACTTCTAAGTATGTATATAATGAAAAAGTTTTAGGTAGTGATTTGTTAAGTGAACTTGACCAAAAAAAGGTATATAATTATAAACTTAAAGATGTGAAAAAGTATGGAGAAAATTATATTGCTAGTTATTACGGGTTATATGAATATGCTGGTAGTGTTGGACCGAGTACATTAAGTAATGAGGAAAACATTGAAATAGTTGTAGAAGATGAAAAGGCTTCTCAAAGTGAATTAGATGCAAAGTTTAATGAAAATGAAAAAGACTTCTTTGTATTTGAATATATTTATACTTTAAAAGATGATAATTTTTATTTAACAGGATTTAAACAAGCTTAAGAAGGCTTGTTTTTTACAAGAATTGACATATATTAGTAAGCCTTTTCTTTATAAAATAATTATAGTTTGATAAAATATAAGGGGAGATGTTTTCTGATGGGTAAAAAAATATATGTAAAAAATGAAAAAATGTTTAAAAGTAAATGGCAAATGATAATTTATATTTTAATTTTTGCCTTCCTTATCTACATGTTTATTTATTTAGGGACAATGAGTTATAGTCATAATATAAAAGATAATGTGAAATTTGCTATGGAGTTTAACCAAGTTGGCACTGATAATGTTTACAAATATGTTGATGTAGTGGAAGCAAGAATGGTTGCCTCTGGGCAAAAAGGTATTGTGTTATTTGGAATGAGTAATAATGAATGGGTTAATTATTATGCGAAGATAGTTAATGATGTTGCTAAAGAAGTAGGGATTAAAGAAATATATTATTATGATTTTCGAAAGAATAGACAAGAGAATAATGGTTCTTATGAAGATATACTGGTTAAGCTTGAGAATTATGTGACTTATAATGATAAAGGTAATGCAGATATGTATGCACCATCTTTACTAGTGGTATCTAAAGATGAAGTGTTATATTTTGATAGTGAAACGGCATTTATAACAGGGAAAGTAACACCTCAAGTATACTGGAATAGTTTTGAGGTTGGAAAGAAAAAGGCTGAGATAAAAGCTGCCTTTCTAGAGTATTTGCAAAAGTGAGGTGAAATAAATGGAAAATACAAAAAATAAAATTGGGATGTTTTTGCTTCTTTTAGTACTGACCTTTTTTGTAGTTGGCGGGTTTTATTTTAAAGAATATATGATTAAAAATACGAAGTCAAGTGATGTGCCTTTAGAAAATGTAGATGATAAAAAACAAGATTCTTCTAAAGATTATATATACTTTGAAAATGAAAAAGAAATAATGGAAGATATAATAAAAGAAGATGTAGTGATTAATTTTAAGGGAATGGAAAGTATAAATAATACACTTCATAATGAGCTGGAAAGTATTTATTCAGGTTATACTTTGACAAGTGATGTGACACTTCAAGATGGAGAGGTTTGTGACCAAGATATATATGAAACTGGTTATAGGGAGTATGTATCGGAAACCTTTAAAGAATACGTTAGTTTAGTTATTAAAGATTATAAGTATAATTGTGCTTTGGGAAGTTTACCAGTTGCACTTAAGTCTTATGTTGTATCTAAAGAAACTGGAGAAATAATTACTAATGAGGATTTACTTGAGAGATTTAATAAAAGTGAAAGTGATATAGAAGAGGCGATAAAAAATAGACTAAGTAGTACGCAGGTTTTAGATGGTGATAGCCAAATTATTGATATAGATGGAACACTTGAAAGTATTAAAACAGGTAGTTATGGTTCAAATAAGGCTTTAAGTGTTAGTAAAAACGGAAAGTTAGTGATTAATTTTATTGTCAAATCTAATAAAATTAATTATAATGATAGTATAGAAATTGATTAAGGGAGAATATAAATAATGGAAATGATTGAAAAAAGAATGATGAGTACAATAGAGAGTTTACAAACTAAGCTTTTAAATGTTCGGGCTGGAAGAGCAAATCCGGCGATGTTAAATGGGATAAATGTTTTATGTTATGGTAGCCAAACACCACTTCAAAGTGTTGCCAATATTACGGCCCCAGAAGCAAGAAAATTATTTATTAAACCATATGACAAATCGATAATAAAAGATATAGAAAGAGCGATTAATGAAGCAAATTTAGGAATAGCTCCCACCAATAATGGGGAAATGATTATTTTGGCAATTCCTGAGCTTACGGAAGAAAGAAGAATGGAATATGTTAAACAAGCTAAAGCGCTTGGAGAAGAAGCTAAGGTTGCCCTTCGAAATATTAGACAAGATGCTAATAATCAAATAAAAAAGGAAGAAATTCCGGAAGATGAAGAAAAAGCAAGACTTTTAGATATTCAAGAATTAATTAATAAATATAATAAAATAGTTGATGAAGAAATAAAGAAAAAGAATGAAGAATTAATGACTGTTTAAATTTTGGGAAAAAAGTGGTATAATGGTTGTTAGAAACGTGTGGCTATAAAATATGGCGTAAGTCCTGTTTTATAGCTTTGTTTATTATGGGAGGTAGAAATGAAATATATTGTGTATCGAAAACAAGTGTGTGAGGTTGTGAAAGAAGAAAATGGGGTATATGAGCTTGTACCTATTCGTGATAAATCAATAAAGTATAAAATACCTACGAAGTCCAATCTTTTAAGAGAAGTAATAAGTAAAGGTGAAGTAGATGATTTGATTAAGAGAATTCCGGATATTGAAGTGGTAGATAATACCGATAGGCTTATTGAACAAGTATATAAAGAACTTATGAGTTCGGGAACACATGAAGATTTAGTAAAAATTATTAAGACAACTTATATGAGAAATCAAGTAAGAATTAGTAATAATAAGAAGATTAGTGATAGAGATAATGAGTATTTTGAGCGAGCTGAAAATTATTTATATGATGAACTTAGTATTGCTTTGGGCTTAAGTTATGAAGATACAAAGCTATATGTGATGAAAAAAATATCTAAGTAGGTGTTAAAATAACTAGAGAAGAAGTATTAAAAATTGTTTTAGAAAAGTTAGAGCTTATGCCAGATGAGCAAGATAAATATATAGTTGCAATAAAGTATGAAGTGGAGAAGTTATTTGGAAAACTTACAAAAGTTACATTTATGTCGGAGAAAGAGACATATATATTAAGACGGCTTTTTGGTACTGCTGGTGAGGTAACAAGAGCTAAAGAACTTGAAAAAGAACTAGGTCTTGCCAATGTTAGCGCTATTAAAAGAAACTATTTTACTCGTTTTAAAAAGAAATTATCAATAATTGAAGTGCTTTATCGCAAGGATTATTTTTATGGGCTACTTTCCTTTATGAGGCTTGATTATAACTATTATTATATGCATAAGTGGATAATAGATGAGCCGGTTTATAGTATTGATGAGATAGGTAATATGACAAGTGATGAGTATAAAAATTATTATAAAAAAGTAATGGAAACCTGTTTTTTAAGCACAGAGGATTTATTAGTACTTGATCCTTTGGAACTTAGAGTTTTAAAGGAATATTTTGGGCTTGGTTATGTCAAATACAATATAAGTGAAATTGCTAGGAGACTTGATGTTCATCCAGCGAAGGTGAGACTTACTATAGATAAAGCTTTGGTAAAGTTAAAAGATGTGTTGAATGATATAAATAAGTCAAAAGAAAAACAAATCAGTCTTTGATAACTGGTTTGTTTTTTAGTTCGAACTCGTAAGTGTTGGTATGACAAATTATATCATAGATGATGCTTGCTTTTCTTTCATATTCCCAGATAGTTTTATTTTCAACATTTTTATACTTTATTTTTTTTAAGTATTTTTGGCCCTTTTTGGTAAATCCAAGAACTTTTAGAGAGATACTTTCTTCATTAATAGTTTTGGGTATGCCAAGAAGAATATGAATAAACATTCTGTTTAAACGATTATAAGTATATCTTCTGGTTTTGATAAGGTTTATAAACTCAGTGAGTGTTTGTGCTTTTTTTATATGCTTTTGAAGTCTATATTCAATACCTTCATCAACATCTAAATACTCAAGTAAGTGGTTGTCGGTTAGAATTTTGACTTTTAAAAGATGGAAGTATCTTTTTGTATCTACACTTTCTATAGCGCTTAGTACTTCTTTAGGGACATACTTATCAATACTTTCATTACTAGCTAGTCTTGCTCTTATGCCCACGCCACTGATGATTTCATCATCACCTTCTATGTTATGATAATCATTTGTTCTTTTAATTGTTTCATATGAAATATTAAAATTATTATTTAAAATACTCTTAATATAAGAAATACCTAAAATGTCATTGGGGTTATATGTAAACTCTTTACTACTTGCAAGTGATAGAGCAGTTGGATAATTTAAGCCTTGTTGTAAATAATTTTTTAAGTTTTTCACAAACTCTGGTGAGTTTTGAGCTTTTGCAAGGTGTGTAAGTTTTTCTTTGTCATTGCACTCACTTCCAAAGATTATTTTACTAACCCCAAGTTTATTTAAAATACTAATGGAGCTATTTGCAAAATTATCTGCAGATTGACTTCCAAAAATGGTAGGTAGTTCCATTACTATATCGATGCCATTATTCATGGCAATCTTAGTTTTATTTTCTTTAGATAAAATGGATATTTCGCCTCTTTGTAAAAAGTATCCATTTAAAATGAGAATAATTAAAGAATTTGGATATTTTTCTTTGATTTTTTGAATGTGATAGATGTGGCCATTATGAAAAGGGTTGTACTCACATATTATACCGATAACATCCATAAAAACACCTTAAGAGATAAAAACGTATGTGGAAGTCATGATGGCAATAAGTTTATCCTCTTCATTTTTTATTTCGGCTTGTAAAGTACATGTTTGTTTTCCAAGCTTGATAACTTTTCCTCGAGCAATTAAATACTTTCCTTTTCCGGGACGTAAAAATTCAATTGAAGCATTTAAAGTTACAGCAGTTTTGCCTCCGCTTATTTTTCTAGTCTCTAAGCCCATGACTGTATCTCCTAGTGAAAAGGTAAGGCCACCATGGACCATGTCAAATGGGTTAAGAGTTCTGTCTGTTATTTCAACAGATACTTTATATCCTTTCTCATCTTCACTTACTACTACATTATTATAATCTAGAAATTCTCCTGTAATCATCTTTGTCACCTCATAGAAATTATAGCATTTAAAAAAATAGAAGTAAATGTTATAATATTTTAGAGGTGGCATGTGAAAGTAGTAGTTTTAGGACCAACAGGTGTTGGTAAGACAAAAATGAGTATCGAACTTGCAAAGTGGTTAAATGCTGATGTTATTAATTTAGATGCTGTGCAAGTGTATAAAGATTTAAATATTGGTAGTGCAAAGGTAACAAGGGAGGAAATGGAAGGTGTTAAGCATTATTTACTAGATATTAAAAGTCCAGATGAAGAGTATAATGTCAGAGATTTTCAGAAAGGTGCTCGCGAGATATTTGAGAAAAATCCTCATAAAAATTTTATTGTGGTAGGAGGAACAGGACTTTATGCAAGTGCTTTATTTTATGATTATGTTTTTCTAAATGATAAAGATATTACTTTAGATAAGTATACTAATGAAGAATTATATGACATTATAAAGAAGAAAGATAAAGATATAGATATTCATGTTAATAATAGAGTTAGAATGGAAAGAATACTTAAAAGAAATAATGTAAAAAAAGAAGCGAAACTTCTATATGATGATGTAGTTTTTGTGGGACTTACAACTGATAGAGAAAATTTATATAGTATTATAAATAAGAGGGTTGATAAAATGATTGATGATGGGTTAATTGAAGAAGTAAAATGTTTAAAAGATAAATATAAAGATAGTTTAGTTCTGAAAAGAGCGATAGGTTATAAAGAAGTAATTGAGTATTTAGATGGTAATATAAATAAAGAAGAAATGATAGATTTAATAAAGAAAAATAGTAGGCATTATGCAAAAAGGCAATATACTTGGTTTAATAATAAAATGGATTTGAAATGGTTTACTGTAGATTATGAAGATTTTAATAAGACAATTGAAAGTGTCAAGGAATATATAATAAGTTGTCATAAACATTAATTTATGATATAAATATTAAAGTGGTGTAGATAATATGAAGAATAGAAAAAAAAGAGGCATAGTAATAATTTTAGGAAGTTTATTTGTATTTTTTAGTAGTTTAGTTCTAGCTATTATTGGTTTTCATTCTGACTATTTAGTTAAAATGCCTCTTAAAATAGGTTTCATGATTATTTGTGTTATTAGCTTTATTACTTTAGTTTTTGGTATATACTGGCGATGTAAATATTGGTATAGGAAAAGTTTTAAGGCTTTAAAGCTTGTTTTGGTATCTATTCTAATAAGTCTTTATATGCTTGGCTGTAGTGGTTTTATCTTTATTTTGTATGGTCCTTATGATGGGTTTCGAAACTGGCTGATTACAACAGCAATGGGAACGATGAATCATCAGTATTATTGCCGGATATTTTATAGTGATGAGTATATTAATAAAGTGCTTGGTTCTAATTATATTGATGCTGGTGGAGCGGAGACTGACCCGAGTTTAGTTGACCATAAAAAAACTATAGATTATGAAAATGAGTATGAAAAAGCTGTGTTAGAACATAAAAAGGGTGAGTTATATAAAGTTATTAAATTTAAATATAATGATGTAAATGCTTATCTTGGAGTTGTATATGATGCTAGTAAAATAAGTGTTGGTTATACAAAGTGGCTTCATACTAGTGGTCAATACATTTATGATATGGCTAAAGAACAAAACTCTGTTTTAACTATTAATGGGGGAGGATTTAAAGACCCAGGTCAAAATAGTAAAGGGGCAGACCCAATTGGAGTTACTATTAGTAATGGAAAGATTATTACTGATGAAAAAGTTGGAGGTAGCTATGGAGTTATTGGCTTTAATAAGGATAATACTTTAGTTTTGAAACAAAATTTTAATGCTCACCAATTAATCCATGAGGGAATTAGAGATGCCGTAACAATGGGACCTTTCTTGATTGTTAATGGTAAGCCTTCGTATGTTAAAGGTAATGGCGGTTGGGGAATTGCTGCGAGAACGGCGATTGGTCAAAGAAAAGATGGAATTGTATTATTTTTAGTTGTAGATAGTAATGAGACAAGAAGTAAAGGGGCTACAATGGCAGATTTAGTACAGATTATGCAAAGATATGGAGCGGTTAATGCTTCTAACCTTGATGGAGGTACTTCTAGTGTTATGGTGGTTGAAGGAAAAATGATTAATGATCCAATTGATTCAGCGATGAGACATAGAACAAGAGGAATTCCGACAATATTTAAAGTAGTGAAATAATGGTTACAAAATGTAATCATTTTTTTTAATTGACATATAATTAAAACAATGATAGGATAGGGGCATATTGTGGGGATTATAATGGAAAAGATTTCGTATCAGAGGCTTTTAGGCTTTGTTCTAGGAGCTATGTTACTATCTTTTTCCATACTGTTTTTGGAAAAAGATAGTAACAGAATTATTTATGAAGGAACATTTGCTTGTGATAGTTATGCAAAAATGCAAATAACTAAAGTAGTAGAACTTCAAAATGAGTATAATAATAAAGATATTATAGGGTATTTGATTGTGCCTGGAACTTCGATTAGTGAGCCAGTCTTGCAGGGAAGTGATAACTCTTTTTATTTAAGTCATGGAATAGATAAAAAGAAAAATATGGTAGGGTCCGTTTATCTTGATTATCGAATGGTTATAAATAAAGAGAAAAATATAATTTATAGTCATAACTCATCATCACTAGATGTACCATTTAAAGATTTAGAGAAATATTATGATGAAAAGTTTTATGAAAAAAATAAATATATCTATTTAGAGGATAAAGAAAATAAATGGCAGTATCAGATTTTTTCAGTATTTGTTGAAACTAGTGATTGGGGTTATATGGATAATAATTTAACTAAAGATAAGTGGCTTAGTCATTTAAAAAAGCTAAAGTCTAAGTCTTGGTATGAAACTGGGGGAAAGTTGTCAGAAGATGATGAGATACTAATTTTACAGACTTGTAGTCATCATAAAAAGTATAAAAAATATAAAAATAAATATTTGCTTGTGTGTGCTAAAAAGATTAAGTAGATGTATTTGGGGGATATAAAACTTTAGAACAATTGTTTTAAAGTTTTTTTAAAATAAATTTTTTGGAAAAATATGCTAATTTTTTGTTGACTTTTGTCGATATTTCGCTTAGGATAAATGTCAATAAGGAAAGGCTATGTTAGCCCTTCTAAAGTAGGGTTTGGTTTAAGAGTTATTTTGTGAGCAGTTTCGAGTGAACTTGCCCTTTTTGGAGGATAGATATAGTATACCTTAGGAAAGAAATGAATATTATATTTGTAGGAAAGGACTGTAGGAATGAAAAAGAGATTGTTTGCAATGTTATTGCTAGTAATGGGGATGATGAGTGTTTCAGCGTCAAAGTGGGATGTTACGCGAGTAGAGCTTGGTGAGACATCTAATGGCGTAAGTGTAAGTTTTAATGGTGATATGATTACTTATACGATATCTAAAGATTATGATAAGAAAAAAGTATACTTCAATATAAGTGAAGATGTTGCTCGCATTACGGAAGGGAAGTATGTTCCTGGGCAAAGTAAACCATTTGCTGTTAGAATTATCAATGATTCAAAGTTTGATTTTAGTTATGTTAAGAATTCTTTTCAAGTTATAACTAAAGATTTAAGTGGACTTGATAGTCATAGTATTTATTATAGTTTTGATAGAAATGGTAAGGCAAGTGGAACTTATGTTAAAGATACAAAATCATTTGATGGTCAGCTTATAGCGGCGAATTGGTCTGTTAATAGAACGATGAATGATGCGCTTAAAAAGTTATATGAAAATTCTGAAATGACTAAAAGAGAAAAAGTTAATAGGTCATGGAAGTATGTTTATCGTTTAAATGATGAGGTCTTATGTACTTTTTCAACTAATTGGAAATCAAATTTATGTGATGTTTTGCTAACTGATGAAATTTTAGGAGCCGAATTAGTGAGGACAGGTTATGCAAATGGAATTAATGATTTAGATAAATATTATTTAGATTATTATAATAAAGTATTTAAGAGTGATGCTAAAGTTTTAGAAGACTTACCAGGAAAAGCTATTTATGGTTATATGGACTCTCTTAATGAGTACTTAGGAGGTATTTTAAACGGAAATACTTGCTCTAATAGAGAAACTAATGCTTTAGTAAGTAGTCTTGGTTATAACTGGTTTTATAATAAAGGTTTAGGCTTTTATCCAATTTATGATGAATCTGGAAGTAAGCTTAGTACAGATAATACAAAAGATAGTGGCTTTTATTTAGGCGATTATATGAGGCATAAAAATACTGTTACAGAAAAAGTAGTTAATAAAGATTTAGGTCAAATAAAAAAGGGTAGTACTTATGATTTGACGCCGATAAAAATGTTTATTGATTTTGAATATGTTGTTAATGCTCACGAAAATATGAAGTTTGGTTATGATATGGGGTTTGAACTAGAAAGAAAAATGGGAAAATTAATAGTTAATTATGTTGATGATGAAGGAAATAAACTTACTACATCTTTAAACTATGAAGATGCAGTAGGAAATCCTTATCAAACAGAATTAAAAGAATTTAATGGTTATGAGTTTTTGAAAGTTTTAGGTGATACTAGTGGTAATTATATAGATGGAACAATTGAAGTAACTTATATCTATACTAAAGGTATTGGTGATATTATGCCACTAGAAGAAGAGCAAGTGGTTGTAAAAGAGGAAGATTCGCAAGGAGAACAAATTGAACCACCGCATACTGATGCAGATGCAAGCGTTATAACTATTAATTATTTGAAAAAAGAAGACGAGTAGTAAAAAAATTGTTAGATTTGATTTCTAACAATTTTTTGATTAATTAAATTCTAAATAATATTCTTTATTGAAGTTATGTTCTTCAATGGTTGTTTCTCCTTGGTCAGCTTTATGCATTTCTTCGGTTGTTACTAAAAAGTAAGTATGAAAGAGGTAATCAGCATTGTCACTACTAACAGGGTCATCCCAAGTTAAATCAATGTGTTTCCAAGTATTTTGGTATTTAACAGCATTCCATATGTGGCCGGTGGCAGAGTAACTAATTTCTTCTGGTGTTGTGGCAATTTTGTAGTTATCAAATCCAAGCTTGCTTAAGAAAATAGCCATTAAATCAGTGTAACCATTACATGTTGCGTAGCCTTCGAATAAAGGTCCATAAGCATTATATGATTTATAAGGACTGGTATTTTTTTCATTTCTTTCCACATCATACTTAGCATTATTTATGATGTAATCGTGGACTGTTTTAATTTTGTCATAGTCGTCCATATTATCACTAATTATATTACTTAGAATTTCATCGGTTTTGCTATCTATTTGATTTGTTTCATCAGGTGTATATAAATAACTTATTTTAAGGGTTATCTCACCATTATCATTGATAGAACTTTTGATGTTGGTAAAGCTATTAAAGGGGTGAACATAATTGTTTAGATGAGTTAAAATAATTTCATCGCCACTTATGCTTTCCGCATCTTTGGTACAATTTGTATATTCTTTAGGACAATAAAAGGTGAATTCGTCCCAGCCATTATCGATAATGCTATAGTAGATGTTTAATAAATCATGATAGGAATAAGGAACGTAGTCTTTTGATTTTTGGACAAATAAATAATCTTTATCTTTGGTGTATTTATTACTTTCTTTAATTACTAAAGTTTTTTTATCTTGTAATAAATCACTTATTTTTTCCGTGATAGGGTCGATAAAAATAGCGATAAGACCACAAAGCAAGAGAACAATTAGTAATTTACAAAAGTTTTTCATAGCAAACCTTCTTTCTTCTTTTATAATAGCAAAAAAAAATAAAGTAAACAATTGTTACTTCATATTTTTGATTTTTTGTGTCAATCTAGATTTTTGACGATCGGCAGTATTTTTCTTAATTAATCCCTTACTAACTGCTTTATCTATATATTTTTGAATGTCTTTATTTAATTTGTCTGCTTCTTCTACTTTATTTGCAGAAATTGCTTTTTCGCAGTTTTTAATAAGGTTTTGAACACGCATTTTAAGTTCATGATTATTTGTTGTCTTTTTAGCTATTACTTTAACAGCTTTTTTTGAACTTTTAATATTTGGCATAATCTTTGCTCCTTCCTCATTTCTTCCTAATTTTATCAAATATTTAGAAACTTATCAAGTTATTTTCTATACTTTTCCTGTGTTTCATCATTTTCAGGGTTATTTATAATGGTTTTAAAGACATTTATGATAAGGCTTCGCTTTTCACTATCTAACTCAGCATTATTTTTCAAAATATTTTTGATTTTGCTCATGCTTACCTTGGTTAGTTCCGACTTTTTAGTATATCCAGCGGCAAAAAGAAGAGTGAAAAAGGACGTTACAAATATTTGCCTTTTTTCTAAATCGTATTCTTTGAAAAGATTATCTATTCTTTTTTGGAAACTTAAACTGTATTTAGACTTTTCGCCAAGAACAAAATGATTGTCTATAATTTGCCAGTTGTGGGCATCATGTTGATAGGCAAGATGACTTTTGCTTTTTAGATATTTTTCTTTGCCTTTTTGTTTTAAAATCATGCCGATAAAACTATCTTCTGGATAGTAATTTCTTATTTTGGAAGTGATGCGACGATATTTACAACTGTTTTCGATGTTGGAAAGAAAGCCTGGACCATCGAAGTTAAAGATGTAGTCAACTTGAAAACGTTTAAAGAAATTATTTTCCATAACTGCTGCAACAGCGAGATTACCACCTTTAGAGTGGCCTCCTACAAAAAGGGTCAAGTCTTTAAAGTTTGTGTTATCATGAAAATATTTAGCGGCAAGACTTTGCGCCTCGACTGGATATGTATAGCTCATTTTAAAGTTTTCTTCCCAGCCAACAAGGTTATCATCGGTTCCTTCAAAAGCAATGTACTTAAAATGATGTGGAACAACGATTGTAAGGGCACAAAACTGAGTGCTACTAGTATTTATTTTTGTATAATTTGTAATGATATTATCACAGTATCTTTGACTTAAGGCGGCAAGCTTTAAAACGTTTCTATTCTTTTCTGTAAATTTATCTTTCTTTTTTAAGAAAAATTTTTGATTTAATCTTTTATATGCTTCTTTAATAGTTATTTCATTCATGGAAATTCCTGAAAAATCGATATAAGGAAGTAAGGCATAGACTAAAGCATCAAGTTCATTAAATGGCATTTGTTTATAGGTTTTATCTTTACTTTTCTCCATGTAGCTAATTATATTTTCCATATTACCACCACTTTAATTATACCGAAATAATATAAAAAATAAAGATAAAAGAAGTAAATTCGACATAATTATTTATTTAACTTTACTATAATAGTTTTGTGATAAATATGAAAGTTAGGTTAAAAAAAAGAAGAAGTAGATTTTGGGGTCTAAAATTGTTAATTGTGGGAGCTAGTTTGGGAGGGTCATTTCTCCTTATTTTTAAAATATTATATAATAGTATTAATTTGGATTTAACCGAAGAAGAGTATTTGGACTTTTTAGTTAATGATTCTTTTAGCACCTATAATTTAAGCGATATTAAGTTTTTAAGTAGTACAGAGTTTTTGCTGAAGTATTCTTTTGGAATTGATAATTTTAACTCGGGGATAGAGCCTGTTGTGAATGCGGAGAATATGACTGATGTTAATATAAAAAAGGAAAGTACTAAGCCTCTTGTTTATATTTTTAATACGCATCAAACAGAGGGGTATCAAAGTAATTTTTTAGAAAGTTTTAATATAAATAATACTGTGTATTTTGCTAGTCATATTTTAGGAGAGTACTTAAGTGATTTAGGGCTGGGGACAGTGGTTGAGGAAAATGCTGTAGTTGATATTTTAAATGCTAATGGTTGGAAGTATGGAAGAAGCTATAAGGCTAGTAGAATATTACTTGAAAATGCTTATCATGAAAACCCTAGTCTTAAGTTTTTTATCGATTTACATAGAGATTCTGCTAGCTATGAGCGGACAGTTTTAGATATCGATGGAAAAAAATATGCTAAGATGCTTTTTGTAGTTGGCCTTGAACATGACAATTATCAAGCTAATTTAGATTTGGCAAATAAGTTAAATGAAAAGTTAAAGGCTTTTAATCCATCTATAAGTAGAGGAGTACTTACTAAGAAAGGGCCTGGAGTTAATGGTATATATAATCAAGATTTTCATCCCAGTACAATTCTTGTTGAAGTAGGTGGGCAATATAATAATATAGAAGAAGTTAATAATTCTTTGAAGGTACTTGCAAATGCTGTTTATGAAGTGATGGGAGAAATGATATGAAAAAGAAAAAAAAACCTTTTAAAACTTTAGTAGGAATTCTTTTTGTGATATTTTTAGGCCTTTACATTGCTTCTGTTAGTGGGTATTATGAAGCTAAAGTAGGAGGAAAGGTGGCTTTAACAAAAGCGGAGCAAGAAAGGTTTGAAAAAGATGTAATGGAGGGAAAAGTTGTGGATATAGAAAATTATGTGCTTGATGATAATAAAAATTATAGTAATAAGTTTACAAAAATGGGAGAAGGCGTTAGTAAAGGATTTATTACTTTTATTACTAAAGGATTTAAAGGACTTTTAGATGCTATTAAAAATTTATTCTTTTAATATTGATTTAGGGTATGGTTTGCGTTCATCTGTTCTACCAATTAAATAGTCAATGGATGTATCATAAAAATTAGCCAGTTTATTATATTTTTCCATAGGCATTGATATAGCCCCAATTTCATATCTAGAATAGTTTTGCCGGGGATTTATGATAAATTTGATATAGATATTTCAGGACCAAAAAGATAAGTTTAAATGGACTTATCTTTAATCTTTTGGTAAAATATTTCTGGGTGTTAGCTTATGGAAAATATACGAAATTTCTCAATTATTGCTCATATAGATCATGGGAAGAGTACGCTTGCGGATCGTATTTTAGAGCTTACGGGGGCAGTGAGTAAAAGAGAGATGAAAGATCAGCTTTTAGATAGCATGGATTTAGAAAGAGAAAGAGGTATTACAATTAAACTTAATGCAGTTAATTTAAGTTATACATATAATAAAGAGAAATACCTTATTAATTTAATTGATACTCCGGGGCATGTTGATTTTTCTTATGAGGTGTCAAGAAGTTTAGCGGCTTGTGAGGGAGCTGTTTTAGTTGTGGATGCTGCGCAAGGAATAGAGGCTCAAACTTTAGCAAATTTATATTTGGCAATGGAGCAAGATTTGACGATAATTCCAGTTATCAATAAGATTGATCTGCCGAATGCTGATGTGCCTAAAGTAAAAAAAGAGCTTGTAGATGTTTTAGGTTTTAAGGAAGATGAAATAATACTTGCAAGTGGTAAAACTGGCGAGGGAGTTGAGGATATACTAAAGGCTGTGATAGAAAGGATAGAGCCACCAAAGATTAATAAAAAGGCTCCGACTAGAGCTTTGATTTTTGACTCTTACTTTGATTCTTATAGGGGAGTAGTTCTTCTTGTGAAGCTTGTGGATGGCAAGATTGAAATTGGCGATAAAATAAAACTTATGGCTGGTCAAAGTACTTTTGAAGTTGTTGAACTTGGGATGCATACTCCGAAAGAGAAAAAATGCACATCTTTAGAAAGTGGTGAAGTTGGTTATATATGTGCTGCGATAAAAGATATAAGTACTGTTGCAGTTGGCGATACTATTACGGTTTTTGGAAATGAAGCATTTGAGCCGATAAAAGGATATAAAGAAATGAAGCCAATGGTGTTTTCGGGAATATTTCCAACAGAACCAAATAGATATGAAGAGTTAAAAGAAGCACTTAATAAACTAAAACTAAATGATGCGGCTTTAAGTTTTGAACCGGAAAATAGTAAAGCTTTAGGGTTTGGATTTAGGATTGGATTTTTAGGCCTTTTACATATGGATGTTATTATTACTAGAATTGAAAGAGAGTTTAATATTGGTATAATTGCAACAAGTCCAAGTGTTATATATAAAGTTTATTTAACTGATGGAAGTGTAGTGGATGTGGACTCGCCAACGAAGATGCCAGAGACGGCGAAAATTAGTTATATTGAAGAACCGTTTATCTATACAAGTATTATTGCCCCAGCCGAATATATTGGAGCTCTTATGGAACTTTGCCAAAGTAAAAGAGGGATATATAAATCTGTTGATTATATAGATGCAACAAGAATAAATGTTCATTATGAAATACCTTTATCAGAGATTGTGTATGATTTTTATGATAAGTTAAAAAGTACAACAAGAGGATATGCTTCATTTGATTATGATTTATGTGGGTATAAGGTAAGTAAACTTGTGAAAATGGATATATTATTAAATGGTGAAGTCGTTGATGCCTTAAGTGTTATTGTGCATAAAGATTTTGCTTATGCTAAAGGAAGAGTTATTGTGGAAAAACTAAGAAAACTTATCCCAAGACAAATGTTTCAAATTCCTATTCAAGCGAGCATTGGGTCAAAAGTTATAGCAAGAGAGACTATTAGTGCCATGAAGAAAAATGTTCTTGCCAAGTGTTATGGGGGAGATGTTTCCCGAAAGAGAAAACTACTTGAAAAACAAAAAGAAGGAAAAAAGAGAATGAAGATGGTTGGAGCAGTTGAAGTTCCTCAAGAAGCCTTTTTAGCAGTGTTAGGAGATGAAAAATAATGATTAAAGATAATGGTTTAATCCTTTTTTTAGCTGATTTATATATAGACGGGAAGTCTTTAAAGAGTATTGCTAGACTTATGGATATGCTTCCATCTGAATTAAATCATCTGCTTTTAGTTAAGCTTCGAAGAATTGATGAAAATAAATATGATCAAGTTTTAAGAAGAATGCGAAGTTATGATGTTAATCTTAGTGAGGAAGATGAAAGTAGAATATTAAAGAGTTTTAATATGTTAATAAATGGAGAAAGTATTGAGGCAATTGCAGATGAACAAAAGGCGACAAAAAGGAAAGTTTTAAATGATTTAACAGAGAGGTTTTTGCTTCTTCATAAGAGTAAACCAAAACTTGTAACAGAGGAAATGGTTAATGAAGTAGCTAAGAGAACTTTGCGAAAGGAAGTATGATGGCTAGAGCAATATATATCCATATTCCTTTTTGTAAAACGATTTGTTCCTACTGTGATTTTTGTAAGTTTATCTATAATGAAAAATGGGTCTATGTTTATTTGAAAGCGTTAAAAAATGAGATAAATGATAGATACATGGGGGAAAAAATAAGAACCATTTATATTGGGGGTGGTACTCCAAGTGCGTTATCAATTCAGGAGATAAAGAAACTTTTGGATATGTTAAAAGTTATTGATACAAGCTCTCTTGAAGAGTTTACTTTTGAATGTAATATTGGGGATATAACGGAAGAACTACTTTTGCTTTTGAAAAATTATAAAGTAAATAGATTGAGCATTGGAATTGAGTCTTTTGATAAAAAGAATTTAGAATTTATGGAAAGAAGTAATGATTTTAAAGATACAAAAGAAAAAATAAAGTTGTGCCGAAAACTTGGGTTTAACAATATTAATTTGGATTTGATGTATGCCTTGCCTGGGGAGAGTATAAAGACTTTAAAAAGAGATTTAGAACTTTTTTTAGAACTTAAGCCAGAGCATATAAGTACATATAGTTTAATTTTAGAAAAACATACCAAGGCTTATGTTAAAGATGTAAGTTATATAGAAGAAGAACTTGATTATGATATGTATAATTTAATTTGTAATACTTTAAGTGGTGCTAATCATTATGAGGTGAGTAACTTTGCTGTAAAAGGATACGAAAGTAAACATAATCTTGTATACTGGAATAATGAAGAATATTATGGGTTTGGTCTTGGGGCTAGTGGTTATATCGATGATGTTAGATATACTAATACAAAAAGTTTGAAAGATTATTTACTAGGTAATTTTGTAAAAAGTAGGGAAATACTTGGTAAAAAAGAGAAGATGGATTATGAAATAATGCTTGGCTTAAGGAAGTTAGAAGGAATAAATATAGCTAAGTTTTTTGAGAAATATCAAGTTGATATTGAAAAAGAATATAATTTAGAACCGCTTTTAAAAAGTAAAGAGTTAATTAAAAAAAGGGGATATATCTATATTAATCCAATTTATATTTATATTATGAATGAAATTCTTTTGAAAATTATTTAATATTTGGGGCATACTATACCTAGAGGTGAGGCGAGGGTATGCTGGAAGATTTAGAGGTTTTAAATGGGACTATGGGGCTTCTATTTGATAAATATGTTAATGTTTATACAGTTGTAGTTGATGAAAATGAGGAGACGCTTGATATTAGTTATAAGTTAAAGGGAAATGAAAGTGTAGCAATTAGTAATAATGTGCTAGATGAAGATATAAATAATGTTTATGTAGATGTATTTGATGGGGAGAATATAGAAAGATATACTTTAGTTGTAACTAAGAAGAAAATGGAAGTGGCTGTCTTTAAAGAAAATGAAGCCCAGATGCTGGAGGTGGAAGCACCTAATGATTATCATTTGGAGAAAATGATGGTAACGCTTGGGCTTGCACTCGTTCTTATTATTGTGTTTTATTTTTTGTTTTTGAAAAAGAAATGTGTTAAAAAGTGTAAATAAATGGATGAAAAAAATATCCATTTTTTTATTTGGGAAAATAAAAAAAGTGAAGGGAGAAAAAATATATGAAAGTTGTAAGACAAAGAGATGCATCTGATTGTGGACCATGCTGCCTATTTTGGCTTATTTCCTATTACAAAGGTTATGTTTCACTTGAGAAAATTAGGCTTGATGTTGATACTAATAAAGAGGGAACAAAAGCTTTGAATATGATTTTAGCAAGTCGGAAGTATGGGTTTGATGCGATGGGTCTTAAGCTTAAAAATATAGATGAGGTTTCCAAATTTCCTTGTATTGCTCACTTAAATTTAAAATATGGATATCATTATGTGGTGGTTGTGAAAAACACAAAAAATAAAGTTGTATTAATGGATCCAGCGAAAGGTAAGGTGATAATGGGGCTAGATAAATTTAAGGAGTTATGGAGTGGCATTGTCATTGTGTTTTATCCTAAGCAAAAAATTGTGCTTTTAAAAAATGCTATTTCGATAAATAAAATACTAAGGAAAGTGTTAAAAGGGGAGAGGCGTCTTGTTACCCTGATACTTATGGTAATGCTTTTGTTAACCTTTTACACTTTATGTTATGGTTTTTTCTTTCAAGTGGTTTTAAAGCTTATAAATAGTAATGCATCCCTTTCTTTCATAAAACTTACAATTATAATTTTTCTATTTATTTTGCTTGCTAGAATATTTTTGTTTAAACTTGAAAGCTATTTGGAAAATCATTTAACTAAAAATATTGATGCGGTGCTTATTGCTGATTTTTTAAGTCATATATATAATCTCCCTTTAAAAGTTATTTCTTCAAGGCAAGTTGGAGAGGTAATGGTTCGCATTCAAGATTTGATTTATATTAAAAATTTAGTGGTCTTTTTTCTAATCAAGATTGTTCCAGATTTATTAGTTGTAATCGGTGTATTTATTATTTTGAGTAAGATTTCTAAGTCCTTATTTTTAGTCTTTGTTTTAGTGCTTTTTTTATATGTAGTAGTTAGTTTTGGTAAAAGTTATAAACTACATGAGAGGCTTTATAAAAATATGGAAGTAGCAAGTAATTTTCAAAATAAAGTGATTGAAGATTTAACAATGATGCCATCGATTAAAAATTTAAGAGAAACTGGGAGGTTTTTGGAGAAAACTAAAAATGTTTTAGGGGCATATATTTATGATACCTTTAGTTTAAAATGGTACTTAAATGATTTGGAAGTAGTTTCTTTTAGTTTAAAAGAAGGTGGTCTTTTTCTTTTTAATGCCTTAGCTTTTTTAAATATTTATAATGGTAGTATAACTATTGCTAATTTAATTACTTTTAATACATTTATGGTGATGGTTTATGCAAAGATTGATGCATTTTTAAGAGAAGTTCCAAATATTTGTCATGCTCGGGCGGTACTTTTAAAAGTTAATGATTTTTTGAGTATTCCGGAGGAAATGCTAGGTAAAGATTTTCATAATAACCACTTTGATCTTTATATTTCAAGTTTATCTTTTAGTTATGAGGGAAGTGGTATTCTGTTTCAAAATTTTACAACTTTAATTAAAGAAGGGGAAGTAGTACTTTTAAAAGGAAATAGTGGATGTGGAAAGTCAACTTTTTGTAATATTTTACTTCAAAACATCACGGATTACAAAGGAGATATTTATTTAGGCGGAATAAATATACGAGATTTAAGTTTGAAGCAAGTTAGAGATAATATTTTATATTGTGGACAGGATGAAAAGATTTTTAGTGGAACAATTAAAGATAATATTTTGCTAGATAGAGATGTTTCTTTAGATAAATTTTATGAAATATGTAAGATTTGTGGGGTAGATGAAATTGTTAATAATAAACCGGTGCGGTATTATACTTGGATAAGTAATAATTCTCATGATATATCTGGGGGGGAAAAACAAAGAATTATGCTAGCTAGAGCCTTGATGGCAGAGTTTAATATCCTTATTTTAGATGAGGCCTTAAGTGAAGTTGATCAAAATAAAGAAAAAAATATTTTGAAGATGATGCGAGAATATTTTTTAGGAAAAACCATTATTTATATAAGTCATAAAAGATATGGGAAGTTTTTTGAAAGAGAAATTAAGTTATGAGTATTTTAGAGCTTATTAATATTAAATATCACTATAAACTGAAGTTAATTATATTTTTCTTGATTGCTATTATTTTTATGGTTTATATGCTTGATAAATCTTTTTGTGATATTTATGTGACAAAAGGGTATGCTTATGATAATTTGTTAAATATAAACTTAAGAATAGATGATAGAGAAATACTAAATAATATAAAATATATAAAAATAGATAATAAAAGGTATGAATTTAGAATTGAAAGTATTAGTGATTATATGTTAGATGAAGTTTTTATGGATAATTATCAAGAGGTGAAGATAAAAATAAATGCAAATTTTATTGATAATCAGGTTGTATCAATGAGTATATTTTATAATGAAGAAAAGGGGTATGAAAAATTAAAAAAACTATTGCTTTAGGAGGATGTTATGGAGTTAGAAACTAAAGAACTTGGAAGTATTATTGGGGGTGGCTCAGCATTTTGGACTGTACTTAGTGGTATTGGAGCTTTTGTGACAGGCATTATTGCAG
This sequence comes from uncultured Bacilli bacterium, assembly GCA_934096125.1. Lineage (GTDB taxonomy): Bacteria > Bacillota_I > Bacilli_A > RF39 > UBA660 > Onthocola_B. The sequence goes on along the minus strand of CAKOLB010000006.1, from coordinate 29,053 downwards.
GCTTTTTAAATGCTAGTGGTGTATGTAGTAAGGAGGGAAGTTAATGCTAAGTGATAAAGAACTAAGTAAAATTGTTGGAGGTTTGTCTTCTTCGGTTATAAATGCCTTAAGAAGTGCTGGTCAGTTTTTATATGATATTGGTTATGCTTTAGGTATGGGGTTAAAATCACTTCTAAAAACGTGTTAAATTTGAAAAACAAGAGAAAAGTGCCTTTTAAATGGTTGAAAAGCATATTTTCTTTTGCTATAATAGGTTAGGAAAACGAGAAGGGAGGGCTGAAAATGACAAAGGTTATTGTGCAAAATGGGAATGTTGATGTAGCACTAAAGAAATTTAAAGCTAAAGTGGCAAGAAGTGGACTCCCTTCAGAATTTAAAAAAAGAAAATATGCTGTTAAACCTGGGGTAGAAAGAAGAATTAAAAAAGAAGAAGGAATTAAAAATTCTCATAAGAAAAATAAAAGGTCTCTTTAATAAAAAGAAACACAGTGGTTAGTCATTGTGTTTTTTCATGTTTGTTTTAATAATTAAAAGAATTAAAATGAGAAGCATGGCTGCAAATAGGATAAAGGGAAATACTTTATAGATTTGAATGGAAGTGGCAAAATTAGTGGAGATGTATTTACTAACTATAAATAAAGTGATTAAAGATATGGTAAATGAAATGTTAGTTTTGGAAGTATTAAATATATCTTTAATTTTTAGACTAGCAAGTGATAAGGCAATAAATATGTCGTAGAACCAACTGATGCTGATGAAGTTTTCAATGTTTTCAATGAAGTTAAAGAACCTTATTTTCCGAAGACCGGCATATTCTGGATAACTATAGATATAAACCATATCACCAAGAACAAGGATAAGAGTTGTTATAACTAAAAGATTCATAAATGATGCTAGTATGTAATATTTAATATTTTGATTAAAGGTTGATGGCTCGCCAATAGTTAGAAGAAATGGAGCAGTTGATAAAATGGCATAGATAAATGATGCTAATATGATTTTTGATGGCTTTACATTAATAATTGGTAAAATATTTTGAATATTAAGTTCAGATGATAACAAGCTTGTTTTTAATATAATTATAGATAAACTTAAGATAAGTAATATAAAACCAATATAATATATAGTACTTGAGATTTTTGGACATTTATAACAAGCTAGAAATATAAAGGGAAGACAAGATAAAAAGGATGGAGTAAAGGGAAGAAAGTAAGAATATATAAAGGTAGATAATATAATAAGAATAATAAAAATGAGAAATATGATATAAAAAGAATAAACTATTTTTAAAATGATGTTTATGATAGATTTTTTTTGAAGATAGACTTTTAGTGGCATATTAATCCTTTGATAGAAATAGGAGAATATATAGATTATAGCAATTCCAAGAAGAGTACCTAAAAAACAAGAAATGTAGGCATCTCTTTGACTTTGTTCATACATCATAGATATTCCACCGCCTAAAAATAAAATGCGAGTGAGAAAATATGTTAATAGATTAGAATTAGTTTTCATCTTTTACCTCGTATATTAAACCTTTTTTATTTATCGTAAATTTTATGTTGGAAGAAATATTTAAATGGTGCCAGAAACTATTATTTTTGTGGCGGGTTTTAATATAGTTTTGCCGGGAAAGCCCTAGGATATCTGCATTTGATTTTTGGACGATTTTAAAAAAGCTTGTGAACTCTTCATTAATACTTTTGGTGAATTTTGCATTTATCTTTTCTAAATTATTTGTATTTTTGATATCTATTTCGGATGCATTATCAAGTATTTTGCCTTGCACATTTCCCGTGATATTTATTTGATTTTTAGTGATAGTAACATTTGGTTTTCCAGTTAGAAGAGAAATGGAAAAAGGGACATCATTTATTTGGGCGCTAAAACTTGGCCGGTAATACTCATCGTTTAAAATGTTATATATCTTGGCTATGTTATTATCTAGCAATCCTTGGTAGGTTTCATTATGAAAAACTGTTAACCCGTCGATCTTAAATTCATTATCATTGATAGTTATATTTGAAAAGGAAGTATCAATTCCAAAGGTTATTACTTCTTCTATGATTTTATCAAAGGTTTTTAAAACAGCGATGTTAGATGAATATTTGTTGTTTTCAAGCATTTTGATAATGTTATTACTTGCAATAGGATTTATTTTGCCAGTGTTTTCTAATAGGTCTTCGGGTGAAGTGCTTAAACTTGATACTAGATAGAAGTTTTCCCTAAAATAAGTATTACGAAGAAAGAAGTCAATGATTGTTTTAAATTTATTTTCTGCTATTTCTTTGCTGATAATCATTAATTTGATATGATTGTAGTAGGCTTGATTTTCTAGTTTATCAGCGGATGCTTCTATGGCTTCTGTTAAAGTTTTTCCACTTCCTTTTTTAGTGTAAGATGTAATTTTAGATGAGTTTTTATCGATTTTATCATTTAATACTTCTAAAGTAACTATGTATTTTTCATCTTGATAGTCAATACCAATTGCATTTATAACTGCTAAATCATTAATTTCTTTGTAGTCGTAGCAAGCGGATGTGAAACTTAAAACAACAAGTAAAATGATTATTTTTTTCATTTGACCTCCTTTTGTTTGATTATATTTTTATGGGTAAAAAGCGTGCTTCTTTTAATGTCTTTTTTGATATCTTGTTTTAAGACTGATGCATTAAAGTACTCTTTATTAAAGGGAGATATTGGGGCAAAGTAAGGGAATGTTAGAGAGCTGGTGCTAACTGTGTAGATTAAAAAGTATAAGAAGGCTAGGGTTATGCCATAAAGACCTAGAAAACCACTAAATATGATAAAGATAAAACGGAAGTATCTTAAGGCATTATTTATCTCAATTGTTGTAAAGGTTAGACTAGAGATAAAGGTAATAGCAATAACAATGATAGTTATCGGAGAGGCTATTCCGGCGGATACTGATGCTTCACCTAGAACAATTGCTCCAAGGATGGAAACAGTTGAACCGTAGCTGGATGGAAAACGCAAATCACTTTCTCTTAAAATTTCGCAGACTATTAGCATGATGAGAGTTTCAATGATGGTTGGGAATGGAACTCCACCGCGCTGGATAGCAAAATTTAAAAGTAGGCTTGTTGGAATAGTTTCTTCGTTGTAGTTCATGATAGCAATGTAGAGGGCTGGGGCAATCATGGAGATTAAAAAGGTTGAAAATCTTAATATTTTAATGAAGTTGATATTAGGACTTTTGTTGTAGTTGTCAACGGTTGGATTGATAAAATCGATGAAAAAGGCGGGTAGAATGATAGCAAAGGGAGATGTGTCTACTAAAATGACTATTTTACCTTCTAAAAGGGAAGTAGCAGCAGTATCTGGTCTTTCAGTTTGCACAAAGGTTGGATAGACAGAGTTTTGATTATCGATTAAAAAGCCAAGAGAACTAGAGTCGACGATGCCATCGATGTCAATGTTTTCAAGTCTTTCTTGGATGTTTTTAATAATTTTTTTATCAGTGATATCTTCAAAATATAAAAGACTTATAGCTGTTAAAGTTTTGCGACCAATTACTTTATTTTCTGTTTTTAAAGTATTAGATTTAATTCTTCTTTTAATAAGGCCGATATTGGTTTGAATGTTTTCAGTAAAAGAGTCTTTCGGACCATTGATTGATGACTCCACTGTACTACCTTCGATAGCGCGAGTTAAATCTGCTTTGGTTTCAACTGCGATTATTTTATCCTTGATAATTACAAGAGTGTATCCATTTGTTAAGTAGTACTTGCATTTATCTTTATTTTCAATTTGTACGCTATTAGGACCGGCGATAAAAGATTCAATATTATTTTTATTTATTTTATCTTTGTTATTTACTAGTTCTTTTAATATGTAGTCATTAACTCTGTTACTACTGCTGATTGTTTCTAAATACATTATATATATTATATTAAAATGGTTTATGTTTATTGTTTTAGTAATTAAATCGGGAGTGTTTTTAAATTCATTTTGTAGAAAGTGCGTAAGTTTATTCATAAGATTTCACCATTATTAATGTTTACTAAAATTCTTTATTTATGCTAGAATATTGGTGTGATGCAAATGAAAGTGAAAATAGAGAAGTTAGATGATTATGGCAAAGGTATAGCATTTGTGGATGGAAAGGTTACTTTTGTCTCAAAGACTGTTCCTGGGGATATAGTAGAAATAGATATAGATACTAAAAAGAAAAGTTATAATGTAGCGAAAGTAGAAAAAATAGTAAAGCCATCTTTAAAAAGAGTGGATGCTTTTTGTCCTTTTTATGATGAATGTGATGGGTGTGTACTGCAGAACCTAACTTATCAAGATACTGTTTTAGAAAAAAAGAAAATGGTAGTTAATTATTTTCAAAAGATGAAGATAGATATTAAGCCAGAAGTTGTTTATAGCCCTGTGAGTACACATTATCGAAATAAAATAACATTTAAGATAAAAAATGGAAATCTTGGATATTATAAAAGGGAAAGTCATAGTCTTGTGAAAATAGATAAATGCATGCTTGCTAAAGAAGTGATTAATAAGTGCACCTATTATATAAAGAAAATTAATATTTTAGATGGCGAGGTAGTTATCCGTGCTAATTATCAAAATGATGTCATAGTTAGTATTAAGACTTTGGAAAATGTAGATGTTAATGAATTAAAAAATGTTTCTTTTATTAAAGGAATAATAGTAAATGATAATCTTGTTTTTGGTGATGATTATTTTTATGAAGTAATAAATGATTTGAAGTTTAAAGTTAGTTATGATGCTTTTTTTCAAGTTAATTTGGCTGTTGCTGATAAATTGCTGGGTATTGTGAGTAGCTATATTGAGCCAGGTGATAAGGTCTTAGAGTTATATTCAGGTGTTGGGGTTTTAAGTTTAACAGCTGCTAGGAAAAAAGCGATAACTATGGGAATAGAAATAGTGGATAATGCAGTATTAAATGCAAGGTATAATGCCTCATTAAATAATTTAGATGCAGATTTTTTGCTTTTGGATGCTAAAGATGTTGGAAAGATTGATGCCGGAGTATTTGATACTTTGATTTTGGACCCACCGAGAAAAGGGGTATCAATTAGTGTAATAAATTTGATAAAGGAAAAACTACCTGAGAAAATAATTTATATATCTTGTGATTATCATACTTTAGCAAGAGATTTAAACTTAATTAAAGATAGTTATGATATTCAAAATTTTTATGTTTGTGATATGTTTTGTTATACTTATCATGTGGAATGTGTGTGCATCCTAAAAATTAAATAAAGTCTATTATAAAAGTTGTAAAAAAAATTAAAGCTCTAGTTTGTTTAATAAGACACTCTGGTCCATTTGTTGAGTATGATAATCAAGAAAATATGTCATAATGTAAATGTGAAAGATGAAATGAATATTGTGTTTAAAAGTTATTCAGATACTTTGATAACTTGTACTGAAAAGATAAAAAGTGGCTTGAAAAAATAAAGAAAGAGGGAGAATAAATGATTGTCCAAACTGCTGGAAGAAAGCAATTAGGTGATTTAGCACCTGCTTTTGCTCATTATAATGATGATATATTATTTGGAGAGAATTGGAATGATTCATCTGTTGATTTAAAGACAAGGTGTATTATTACTATTGTGGCACTTATGTCTAGTGGTATTACTGATAACTCGCTTAAATATCATTTAGTAAATGCTAAAAATAATGGCGTTACTAGAAACGAAATGGTGGGAATCGTGACACATACTGCCTTTTATGTAGGATGGCCAAAAGGTTGGGCGGTATTTAATTTACTTAAGGAGGTTTATGAAAATGAATAATGAAAAAGTGAAAAAAGCTAGAGAATTTTGTCAAGAAGTAAATGAATTAGCTAAAAAATATAATTTATCGTTTTTTTTAGTAACTGAAGGTGCTTCTATTACAAAAAATTCTGGGTCGTTAGCTGTGCGGAATGCTCGCGATGCCCATATCAAATGGGAAAAAGAAAATGGATTTGACCCGGACCTTGATTGGGATAAACATGCGGAAGATTAAAACTTAAAAAGTGATAAGTTTTAGTTGTAGATGAAAACAAAGTAAGTTAATATGTAGATAGAAAACATGATAAGTAAATGGAGGGAAAATATTATGGAAAAATCAAAAGTTTATTTTACAAAGGATATTAGTAAGGAAGGACTTATAAAAATATATGAGGCACTAAATCATCCTTTAAAGGGAAAAGTAGCTGTTAAAATATCAACGGGAGAAATGGGCGGTCATAATTTTCTTGATCCTAATTTAATTAAAGGCTTAGTTCAAAAATTAAATGGAACTTTAGTGGAATGTAACACAGCATATCCTGGGAAGAGAATGATTTCTAGTGATCACTGGGAAACAATTAAGGCTCATGGTTTTATGGAAATTGCTCCGTGTGATATCATGGATGAAGAAGGTGAGATAGAAATACCTGTTAATGGTGGAAAACATTTACAAAATAAAAATATTGTTGGTAGCCATATTCAAAATTATGATTCAATGTTAATGCTATCGCATTTTAAGGGTCATGTAATGGGTGGTTTTGGAGGCGCTTTAAAAAATATGAGTATTGGAGTTGCATCTAGTAATGGGAAGGCTTGGATACATTCTGTGGGAAGAACTAGTGATACTAAAAAAGTGTGGGAATTAACAGATGACCAAGATGGTTTTTTAGAAAGTATGGCCGAAGCAGATAAAGCTGTTGTGGAATATTTTAAACCAGAGAATATGGCTTATATTAATATTGCTAATAAAATTTCTATAGATTGTGATTGTGATTCAAATCCGGCAGATCCAGAGATGGCAGATATAGGAATATTTGCAAGTGTTGATCCAGTGGCTTTAGATCAATGTTGTTATGATACTATTGTTAATTCTAACGATCCGGGAAAAGAATCTTTGATTCATAGAATGAAAGAAAAGCATGCTATTCATATTGTAGAAACTGCTTTTGAGCTAGGACTTGGAAACAGAGAGTATGAAATAATAAATATAGATTAAAGGGAGAACTTGATGCTTCAACTGTCGCAAAATTTGCGACAGTTCAAAAAGAAGAAAATAGAAAAGTAACTAGAAATATTGACTACTATAATCTAGATATGATAATAAGCGTAGGGTATCGGGTTAAATCACAAAATGGAATTGTTTTTAGAAGATGGGCTAATAAGATTTTGAAAGATTATATGTTGCAAGGATACGCAATTAATCAAAGGAGACTAGAGTGCTTAGAAAAGACTGTTCAGTTAATCGATATAGCTAATAGAATAAATGATGATTTACAAAATAGCGACAGTCAAGAAATTTTAAAGGTGATTGGTAATTATTCAAAAGCATTAGAAAACATGAAAAAATGAAAATATAGATTTAATTATTTGTTCTCCATTAAAAAGACTAAAGAGACGGCTCTTATTCTCGCTGATGGATTAAAACGAGAACTTATGAGATGGCAGAAACTGTTGAAGAGTTTTTGGAAAGAATATATACATTTTAGATGAAATTAAAGCTGAGTATAAAGATAAAAAAGTATTAATAGTTTCACATACCTGTAAAGTGCTATTTTGAAAATATAAATGCTAATGATAATTTATTAAAGTTAATTTTGAATAATTGTGAAGTTGCACGTTATAAATAGTTGTATGAATAATATAATTATATCAAGGTGATTTATGTGCAAGAGTTTATACTGGTTGTTATTAACGATTTTGGCTACTTGGGTATTTTGTTTTTAATAATGTTAGAAAACTTATTGCCACCTATTCCCTCTGAAGTTATTTTGCTATTGGGGGGATTTTTTACTACAAATACTTCTTTGCAAGTAGGGGGAGTTATACTTTTTTCAACGCTTGGTTCAGTGCTGGGAGCAATTATTCTTTACTATCTTGGGTATACAGGACGAAATCTTATGAAAAAGGAGAAAATAAATGTGGGAAAAGCTAGTGCTTGGTTTCTTTCAAAAGGAACGAAAGCAGTTTTTTTGGGAAGGTTTGTCCCTATAATCAGGAGTCTTATAAGTATTCCTGCAGGAGTAAGTAAAATGTTTTTTTTGCCATTTTTAATCTATACCACTTTTGGCTCACTTATATGGAATAGTGTTCTAATTGTTTCTGGACGAGTTTTAGGAAAAAATTATGGAATAATGCTTGATGTTTTAGATAAATATGCTAAAGTTGTTTTAGGACTTTTTCTTTTAATAATTTTTATAAAAATAATTTGGAAACGATATAATAGAACAATTAAGGTTTTAAAAGTAAAAAGATTGTATTTTTTTTGAAAAATCATGCTATAATCAGGTTAATGGGGAAGTGATGTTTGATGGAAGTGAGTTTATTACCAGCGGACTGTTATACAGTAGTAAATAAAAGTATTTTAACTGATGAAGATAAGAAAAATTTAATTTCCTTTTATGAACCGATTATTGGACATCTAGCAACAAGTTTATATTTAACTTTGTTTAATGATTTAGAAAGTAGCATGCAAATATCGAGAGAACTTACTCATCATCACTTAATGTCTATTTTGAAAACACCACTTAAAAATATAAAAGTGGCAAGAGAATCTTTGGAAGCAGTGGGTCTTATTCGAAGCTTTTTTAAAGCTGGAGATGTAAATAGTTACATTTATGAACTTTATACACCGCTTACTCCGAATGAGTTTTTTTCTCATCCTATTTTAAATATTGTTTTATATAATAATATTGGAGCAACTGAATATGAATATCTAAAGAAAAAATATAAAAAGTTTAGAATTGATACAAAGGATTATACTGATATAACGAAGAAAATGGATGAAGTGTATGAAAGTAAACTGAATATAGCATTTGAAGCAGTTGATAGAGAAACTTTAGATATAAGTGTTGGAAATATAATTGATTTTGATTTGCTAGTTTCTTCAATTCCTAAGGGAATAATTAATGAAAGAGCTTTTAATAAGAAAACGAAGGAACTTATTAATGAGATAGCTTTTTTATATAAAATTGATACTTTAAAAATGATGGAGCTTATTCGAAGTGTTTTAAATGAATATGGAATGATTGATAAGAATGCTTTGCGACTTGCGGCTAGAAAGATGTATCAAAATACTAAAGGTGGATTGCCAACTTTAATTTATAGAGCTCAGCCTGAATATTTAAAAACGCCATCTGGAGATACATCAATGCGAGGAAAAATTATTCAAATGTTTGAAAGCATTAATCCAGTGGACTTTTTGATGACTAAATATAATGGAGTTAAGCCTACTAATAGAGATATAAAGATTATTGAGAATTTAATTGTTGATTTAGAGATGCCACCGGCTGTAGTAAATGTTTTACTTGATTATGTTTTGCGAAAAAACAATAATAAACTATCTACTAATTATGTGGAAGCTATTGCAGGGCAGTGGAAAAGGTCGGGACTTAAAACCGCTAAAGAAGCGATGGATTTTGCCGAAAAAGAAAATAAAAAGTTAACAAAGAAGATGGCTTTTGCAAAGACAGAGACAAAAGAACCAGTATGGTTTAATAAATTAAATGAAAAAGAACAGATGACTGAGGAAGAAAAGGAAGAATTAGAAAACTTATTAAAGGAGTTTAAATAATGGAAAAAATAAAGATGAGTAGGATAGATAAAATAAAAGAAGAATTAGAAAAAGAGCTAAATATATCTATGCAAACAAAAGAGTTTTGTGATCTATTAAAGAGAAATAAAATTACGAGAGCTGATGCTCTTAAAAATAATACTAAACTTATGGATACTGTTTTAGAACTTAAAAATTGCCAAAATTGCAAAGGGCTTATAAATTGTCAAAATAAGTTAAGTGGTTATGTGCTTTACCCTAGTTATGATGGGGGCTTTTTAAAATTTATTTATATGCCTTGTCGGTATAAAAAAGAAGAAAGTCAAAAGAAACTGGAAAAATTAAATAGTATTAATGAACTAGAAAATATTAGAATGAAAGATATTGATATAACGGATAAAAATAGAGTAGCAGTGATAAAATGGCTTAAAGATTTTTATGATAAATATGAAAAAACTAGTTCTCTTAAAGGACTTTATTTGCATGGTTCTTTTGGAAGTGGAAAAACCTTTTTGATATCAGCTTTATTAAATGAACTAAAGGTGAAAAAACATGCTTCGATTATGGTTGTGTATTTTCCTGAGGCTTTACGCAAGATGAAAGAAGATTTTAGCATTATATCTGATTATATCAAAGAGTTTCAAGAAGTTGATTTGCTTTTAATTGATGATTTAGGAGCGGAGAATGTTACAGCTTGGGGAAGAGATGAGATTCTTGGAACAATACTTCAGTATAGAATGAATAATAAAATGTCAACATTTATTACTTCTAATTTAACAATTGATGAGTTAGAGAGAAATTTATCTTTAACAAAAGATAGTGTTGATAAAGTAAAAGCTAGAAGAATAATAGAAAGAATAAAGCAACTTACATCTGATTATGAGCTTATTAGTGAAAATCGGAGGTAAGCTCTTTTTTATTTTTTCAAATTATGTTATACTTTTTAATAAAGAATAAGGTGATTGGAAATGGATAAAAAAATTGAACCACTTTTAAGGGATGAAGAAGAAACTTTTGGGTTTTTGAGAGAAAATGAAAGAAGTACTAAAGATAAAAGAAGCTTTTCTAAATGCTTTAATTATTTGAAAAAGAATAGAGTTCTGTTAACGACTGTGGTTATTTCGCTTTTTGTTGTTTATTTTATGTCTAAGTCAATTTATGCATTTTATATTGGTTTTCACTATTTTGATGAAGCTCATGAAAATTTCAATGTGCTTGCTGTTAATAATAAAAGTACGGATGAACTGGATGTTACTGATAATTCCGTGTTAGTATATGATGCTTATAAGAAAATTACGGCGACAAATGTTAATGACCTTGCCAGTATTTTTAAAGATATCTATAGTGATCATGAAGTTATGGTAACTGATCTTTCGACTAATCAAAAGTTAGCAGTTATCTTTAGTAATTTGGGGGCTACTTGTGAGTCTTTGACAGTTTATAAGACATATGATGATATAAAAAATATGGCTATAAATATATTTGATGATGAATCACTTGCATTAGGTCTTGAAAATATTGTGACAGTTAACATTGATAATTATACAGTTACAAAGGATGCTGAGGGTATATATACGATTGCTTTAAATGCTTGCAACTTAGAGTCTAATGATTTTGTACTAAAGGGTCTTAGTAAAGCAACAACTAAGGGTGATGAACTTTATATTTATGAATATTTTGGATATTTTATAAACACAGGTGAAGGTCTTTATGATGTTTATGGTAATGCTATGCAAAGTGGAAGTGTCATAACTAATTTTGTTGATCAAAATAATGATCGTAGTTTTAACTCTTTATCAATACTTCCTACTTATAAATGGACATATAAAAAGGGTAATGATAACAATTATTATTTTGTTTCCATTACACCGGTTTCATAGTTATTATTTGATGAAAATAGATAATAGTGTTATTTAAATAGATAAGTTTTTGAAATTTATCTATTTTTTTAATTTTGGTAATAGTATCTTGAAGGTATCCATTTAAGTAATAGGTTATTTTAACAGTATACTGACTATAGTAGGCATCTATTAAGGTGTTTTCAATGATTTTTTCTTCGTCTTCACTTATTTTTGGTTTGGGAATTTTAGCTTTAGCTTTTAAATTATCATATAAAACTGATTTGCCAGTGATAACGGAGTTAAAGGGAAGCCACTTGATCATTTTTCTATCACTCATGATGGCCTCCTATTTTTTTGTTTCTTTCGATAGCTGTTGAGTCATCAAGAAGATTAGATGCTTTTAAGAGGCTATTTTTCCCAAACCTATCCTTTATTTCATCAATAGTTGTATCAATATTGTTAGCTTTTTGGTCTTTATCTTCTTCAAACAAACTTAGTTGTTTACCTTTTTTAGTAATTAGGTTATTACAAGATATGCTTACTTTACGGATGGGTAAAAATTCATAAAATTTATCAAAGATAAGAAGACACATATCAGTGATTTCTGTGGTGTCATCCGTAGGTCTATCAAGTTTTAGTTGATGATAAAAGCCACCGCCGATACTTTTAGAATAGCTAATTCCAAAGCCAATTTTCATACATTCTTTGTTATGTTTTCGAAGTCTAGATGTGAGTACTTCAACCATTTCTTTAATGATTAGTTTAATATTTGTTTCATTATAATCTTTAAATAGAACTTGGGAGTGGCTGAAAGATGCTTCTTTGCATGTTATTTTAAAATCGGAAATACGACTTTCATCTTGACCGTTAGCATGCCGCCAAAGCTCTTCTCCCATTACTCCAAATTTATCTTTTAATTTATTAACGTCATATTTTGCTAGGTCGCCAATGGTATAAATATTTAAATAATTTAGTTTTTTTTCCATTCTTTTGCCTATTCCCCACATTTTAGAAAGAGGTGTTATGCTCCAAAGTTTAGTGGAAACATCTGCATAAGTCCATTTAGCAATACCATTTTTATATTTTTTCGCTTCAACATCCATGGCAACTTTAGCAAGAAGCAGGTTGGGACCAATTCCGCAGGTAGCGGTAAGACCAGTTTTCTTAGTTATAGTTTTTAAAATAGTTTCTGCTAGTTCATAGTCGTTTTTTTTATAGAGTTTTAGGTAGTCTGTGACATCTAGGAAACATTCATCGATCGAGTAGATGTGTAAGTCCTCTGGAGCAACAAAGTCTAGATAGATACCGACAACTTCTTTACTTTTTTGGATATATAACTTCATTCTCGGAGGAACAATGTCATATTTTATATGACTTGGAATGTCAAATAATCTAGTTCTTGATGCAATTCCTAGTTTTTTTAAGGCCGGAGTTATAGCTAGAGTAATAGCACCATTTCCTTGTTTTTTATTAGCAACAACAAGAGGATAGGTAAAAGGATCTAGTCCGCGCTCGATACATTCGCATGAGGCAAAAAAACTTTTTAAATCAATACATAAAATGTTTCTTGTTTCATTCATTTTTATCACCGAACCTTTGTTTCTATAAAATATTATAAGGTAGTATATAGAAATTTACAACTTCCAATTTTTAGTTATTATTTTTTCGATAGTGATAATAAAATTTTCTTTTTTAGCATTTTCTAAAAGAAGTTCAAAATCATAGTTTCTTTGGCCGTATTCATAAAATTGAATAGCGTTTTTAGTACGATTTATTTCTTTGCCAAATTCAGTTTGGGTTTTTCCACTCCATTTTCTAATTATTTTTATTACCTCATTGGCTTTGTAGTCATTGGCTTTTATTTTCAATATGTAGTAAAATAAAATAAGATTACAGGATAATTAGTTATAATAGTAAGGATTATAGATTGCTTAAAAACAAATATAGCAATGAAATAGATTGGTTTATATATACAAAAAAACAAGTATTTTTAAACGTATGGTTTTTAATTAGGAGTTAATTGACTTTATTCAATTTTAACTCCTCACCAGATTTCGAAGAACCAAAAAAAGATATCACCTATTAAGGTGTATCCTTACTTTTTATTTACTTTTCTTTTTGGAGTTTATTAAATATTCATTTATTTTTTTGATAAATATATTGTGTCTAGCAATTAGAAAGGCAATACCTACTATTACTAAGAAAATACTATATATATAACTTGTTGTTCCTTTATCGTTTAAATAATTTTGAACTGATAAGACAATACCGATAATTATTAAACATATTGAGTACATTATTATTCTATTAAATATTTTTTTTAGATTAATGCCATCATTAGTTTGGAAATATTTCTCTTGTAACTTTTTTTGTTCTTCCTTTGATAAGGTTAAATACTTATATTTTTTCAAATTTTTATCACCAGGATTAGTATAACAAAAAAAAGAGGATAGTACTAGTAAAATTATAAATATTTGGTATAATTGTAATATATGGGAGTGAAGAAATTTGAAAAAATTTGTTATAGTGCTAGTTATAATTGGACTAGGTATTGGGGGGTATTTTGGTTATGGCTTTGTTAAAGAGAAAATAGCTGCCGCTAAACTTGAGAAAATTAAAGAAGGATGGCATGTTGAGGTGCTTAATGAGTATATTAAGATAAGAAATGATGCTGACCGCAATAGTAGTGAGCTTGGCGAAGTGAAAAAGGGAGAAATATATGCTGTTGATGATATGGTTGGTAAAAATGATAATTACTGGTATCATATCGAATATGAAGATGGTAAATATGGGTGGATAGCTAATCCAAAAGATACTAAGTATTTAAAAGATATAAATAATCCCAATGAAACTAGTAGTTTAGCTATTAAATTTTATGAGGATACATATCATGTAAATAGTATTGACGATATAAAGTATGACCATTTAGAAGTAAGTGGTGGCGGAAATGTTAAAATAACTCATAAAGTATATCATGAAGTAAATGAAAGTACTGGAACAGATCAATACTGGATTTTATATACTGCTACTGATGATAATAAGCAAAGTACAACTAAACTACAAAAAATTGAATTTACTATAATACCAGATGAGAGTAGAGTAGATGATTTTGCTACTATAAAAAATTAAAACACTTGAAAGAAAGTGTTTTTTAATTAAAAAAAGTACTTTTACGTACCTTTTTGTTATCTTTTTGGTGTCCCCTTAGAGATTCGAACTCTAGACCCACTGATTAAGAGTCAGTTGCTCTACCAACTGAGCTAAGGAGACAATTTTTTGCTAACAAAATGAGTATATCAAAAAAAAAAAGAAAGTGCAACCCTAAATAAAGTGTGATATACTTATTTTAAAGTAGAGGTTGATAAGATGTTTGGCAAAATATTAGAGGTGCAGACTAGAGAGATTACCTTAGAAAATAAAAAGCAAAGTGTTGATGCAACTTTGCTTGGTGGGTATATTGTTTTTGTTATAGATGATAAAAAAGTGGTAGCTGAAGTTACACTTGTTAGTGAAAAGATAATAAAATGTTTTTTGGTGGGGTTTATTTGGCAAAATAGATTTTATGCAGGTGGTAATGCGCCTTTATCATCTGATGCAAGTATTCGCCCCATTAATGCTGATGAACTTGCTCTTATTCTTGGCGATAATAATTTGGCTGGTAATTCTTTAGTTTTGGGAAAATCTTATCTTTATGAAAAATTTAATGTTTTGGTAAAACTTAATGATTTTTTCTCATTTCATAACGCTATTGTAGGAAATACAGGAAGTGGTAAGTCTTGTGGGTTAACACGGATACTTCAAAATCTTTTTTTAGGGATAAATACGCCATTTAATGCTCATTTTGTTTTATTTGATGCTTATGGAGAATATGTAAATGCTTTTGATATGATAAAAGAAAAAGGACTTACTATTCAAAAATATTCATCTATAAATGCAGAAGAGAGGTTTCTTAAATATCCAGCTTATTTTTTAGAAACAGATGATTTAGCAATATTACTTGGAGCTACTAATGCTCAGCAGATAGCGGTACTTGATAAAACTTTGAAACTTGTAAGTATTTTTAAAAGTAAAAGTCCTAAGATGCAAGAGTACAAAAATGATATAATAGCTAAGTGTATAATGGATATTTTAACGTCTGGTAAATCATCTAGTAGTACTCGTGACCAAGTAATTGCGGTTTTATCTCATTATAATACGAAAGACTTAAATTTGGAGTCAATAATTCATCAGCCGGGGTATGATAGAACACTTCGCCAGTGTCTTTTAATTGATGAGCAAGGAAAAATTAATGCTATATATGAAGTTATGAATTTTTTGAGTAATTTCGAAATAATAAATATAGATAATATAGATGTAATAAAAGATTTTGCATATGATTTAGAAGATTTGTATTATGCTTTGGAGTTTGCACTTATAAGTGAAGGTACTTTAAATAGTGATGAAGCTTATAAACAAGTAAATATATTAAAAACAAGATTGCAAGCAATTATTAATAGTCCTAAAAATAATATATTTAAATATGATGATTTTATAGATTATGATAAGTTTATGAAAGATATGTTTGTTTGTAATAATTTAACTATTATAGATTTAAGTGATTTAGAAAGTAGATTTGCTAAAGTTTTAACTAAACTATATAGTAAGCTTATATTTAATTATCTGATTAAAAATAGAGATAATGGGTCTTTTTCCTTTAATATAATTTTAGAAGAAGCCCATAGGTATGTTCAAAATGATAGTGATGAGGAAGTTATTGGTTATAATATATTTAATCGTATTACCAAAGAGGGAAGAAAGTATGGATGTCTTATGACTTTTATAACACAAAGGCCAAGTGAGCTTTCATCGACTGCGTTAAGTCAATGTGCTAATTATTTGGTTTTTCGGGTTATTCATCCCGCGGATTTGGAACAGATAAAACAAATGAGTACAAATATGTCTTTAAATGTGATTGAGAAAATAAAAGAGTTAAATGCAGGGGTGTGTTATGCTTTTGGAACAGGTTTTAAGATGCCTCTTTTGATAAAACTTGAGATGCCTAAGGTGGCACCAAAAAATGCTAGTGTAGATGTTGCTAGTCTTTGGTATGAGGAGGAGATGTTATGATTGAAGTTAGTTTAAAATCTTGTGATTTACTTTATTTATCTGTAAGTATTATGGAAAATATAGGGGCAAGTAAAACTTTAATTATTGTGCCAGGGATAAATGAGTATAAAGAAAGATATTATAATATGGCTAATTATTTTTATCAAAATGGTTTTAATATTCTTCTTTATGATATGCGGGGACATGGGAAAAGCATAAGTAAAGAAAATGAACTTGGGGTTATTAGTGATGCTGGAAAGTTAATAGATGATTTAGTTATTGTTTATAATTATGCGAAAAATAGATTTGGGGGAAAAGATATTTATGTTCTTGGTGATAGTTTAGGGGCGCTTGTATGTTTTAATGCTTTGCCGCAAATAAAGCCTGTAAAAACAGTTTTGGTTTCACCGATTTTTAGTGAAAGTGCCATAGCAACACTTAAACTTTTAAAGTTTATGCTGGGAATACTTGGAAAAAATGGGGAAAGTAGTTATATGCAAAGTGTACTAGGTTTTGGAAGTAAGACAGTACTTTTTTCAAGTAGTGTTGCTACAAATGAGTTTAAAAGTGATGCAAATTGCTACTACAACTATAAAAATAAAAGTATATATGAGATAGTGAGACTAGAAGCAAATGTGAAAAAGCTTGAGTTTGAATTGCAAAATATATTTTTAGTTCATGGCTCTTTGGATAGTACGCTAAGTGAAAAAGGCTCGCTAGTAAATTTAGAAAAGTATTTAAGGCAAAAGGGAGCAAATGTTACAAGTAAAGATTATAATGCTGGACATAAAGTGCTTTTTGATTTAAATCATGAAGTGCTTTGGCAAGATATTTTAGCATATTTTGCTTAATTGCTACTTGATAGATAAGTGGAAATGTGCTATATTTTAGGTGTTGAGCGTTTGACGAAAGACAAGACTTTTAGATTGGAATTTCTAGAGAGTTAGCGGTGGTGGAAAGCTAGCAAGGAAGGCTAAGGGTTACTACTTTACGGATGCTTCGAGTTTAATAGACTCCGGTTTTGGCCGTTATCAAAATGAAGAAAAATAAAAGGATGGTACCGTCATAAGTTTGACTCCTTGGTAACATTCTTTTTTTGTGTTTAGGAGGAGAGAAAAATGATAAATATTAAAGAAAATGAAAGTTTGAATGTAATGAATCATTCGTGTGCGCATTTGCTAGCTCAAGCGGTTAAGCATTTGTATCCAGATGCTAAGTTTTGGGTAGGTCCAGTGGTTGAAGATGGTTTTTACTATGATATCGACCTTGGTAGTATTACTTTGAGCGAAGAAGATTTACCAAAACTGGAAAAAGAGATGAAGAAAATAGCTAAGGATGGTAAGAGAATTGTTAGGCATGAAATAACAAAAGATGAAGCGTTAGAAATGTTTAAAAATGACCCATATAAGCTAGATTTAATTAATAATCTGGGGGATGGTAGTGTTATAAGTATTTATACTCAAGGAGATTTTACGGATTTATGTAGAGGACCTCATCTTGAAACTGTGAAGCTTTTAAAACATTTTAAACTACTTAAAGTAAGTGGAGCTTATTGGAAAAATGATGCAAATAATCAAATGCTTCAAAGAATATATGGGGTATGCTTTGAAACTGAAGAAGATTTGCAAAACTATTTACAAGAATTAGAAGAAGCAAAAGAAAGAGACCATCGAAAGATTGCGAAAGATTTAAAAATATTTATGCTTTCTGATTTAGTTGGTAGAGGGCTTCCAATTTGGCTTCCAAATGGTTATACTTTGTGGCGTATCATTCAAAATTATATGACAGAAAAAGAAGTTTCACATGGATATAAACATGTTCATACACCTGATCTTGGTAGTGTTAATCTATATAAAACAAGTGGGCACTGGGATCACTATAAAGATGATATGTTTCCAGCGATGGAACTTGATAATGAGGCTTATGTGCTTCGGCCAATGAATTGTCCCCATCATATGGTTATTTATAAAAACTTCTTGCATTCATATAAAGATTTACCGGTGAGAATTGCTGAAATTGCTAATGACTTTCGTTATGAGTCAGCTGGGTCAGTTAAAGGTATAGAGCGGGCTAGAGCATTTACTCAAAATGATTCGCATATATTTTGCACACCAGAACAAATTGCAGAAGAGTTTAAAAATGTGTTAGATTTAACAATTGAAGTTTATAAAGACTTTAATATCGATATTACTAAAAATAAGTTTAGACTTTCATTAAGAGATAAAAATGATAAAGAGAAATATTTTGATGATGATGCGATGTGGGAAATGGCGGAAGATGCTCTTCGAAAAGTTTTACAAGAGTTAAATGTTAATTTTGTGGAAGTTGAAGGTGAAGCAGCCTTTTATGGACCAAAGTTAGATATTTTGATTAAACCTGCGGTAGGTAATGAAGTAGCTATTCCAACTATTCAATTAGACTTTTTGCTTCCTCGCCGGTTTGAACTTAATTATATTAATAAAGATGGTAATAAAGAAACTCCAGTGGTTATTCATAGAGCAATTTTGGGTTCACTAGATAGATTTATAGCATTTTTACTTGAAGAAACTAAAGGTGTGTTACCGCTTTGGCTTGCTCCGATGCAGATAGATATAATTCCTGTTAAAAATGAATATCATTTGGAGTATGCTAAAGAAGTTAAAAAGGCACTAGAAAAAGAAAACTTTAGAGTGAAACTAGATGATAGAGATGAAAAATTATCTTATAAAATGAGAGAAGCTCAAATTAGTAAAGTGCCACTTACTTTAGTTTTAGGGGATAAAGAAAAGGAAAGTAGAAGCGTTAGTTTTAGATGCTTTGGAAGTAAAGATGTTACTTGCCTTTCTTTAGAAGAGTTTGTTTTGATGGTGAATGAAAAAATAAATAATAAAAAATAAATAATATTTATAATAAGAAATATGAGAGATATGCCTCTTGTATTTTTTTTAAAGACGTGGTAGAATACTAAACATTTGAAGGAGGAAATGGAGAATAAAAATATGAGGGGAGAGCGAATGAGTTTTGTAAATGCTATATTTTATAGTTCAGATATATCTTTTCAAGACCGAGGTTATTATGAAGTGCTTGGAGAAATACTTCCAAGTGACTTTTTGACTACGGTTGTTAAAGCTTGTGATGATAAGTTTCCTGGTAGTGATGAAGTGTCTGTCATGTATGCTGATAGTTTAATAGATGTGATGAAGTCTTATGTGTTTTCATTAAAAAAGTATGGTATTGATACTAAAGAAAAGTTTAATAAATATGCTGAGGCTTTAGCGGATTTCCAGGGAATATATGTTGATACAAAGGTCCGTAATTTACTGGTATGTCAAGGAATATTTTCGGTTGAAGGTCTTTATCATTTACCAGAGTTTATGATTAAAGAGTTGCTTGGGGAAAAGGATGCTGCCTTAGTTTTAAAAAGAAAAAATGAAGATATGGCTCGAATGAGTTTAGTTATGTCTAAGAAAATGGCATAAAAATGGGTTGACAGGAGTAAGATATTAGTATAGAATATAGTTGTTGTTGAAAAAGGAAAGAGATTTTGTATCCACCTGATTGTTAAAATAACGATAGGTAAAAAGCCATTAGAGATATACTTTAAGATGGAATGGATACAAAGTTTGTATTCATTTTTTGATATTTGGAGGTGCTTAATATAGCAAATAATAGTGGAGAATTATTAATTAATGAAAACATTAAAATTCCTGAGGTAATGGTTATTGGCCCGAATGGAGAAAAGATGGGCTTAAAAAAGATAGCGGATGCTTTGACCCTTGCAAGTTATGCTGGTTTGGATTTGGTTTTAATGAATGGTAATGGTGTTCCGGCGGTTGTAAAAATAATGGATTATAATAAATACCGTTATGAGAAACAAAAGAAATTAAAAGAAACTCAAAAAAAGCAAAGAGAAGCAAATAAGGATGTCAAAGAATATCGTTTGTCTGTTACTATTGATGTGGGAGATTTTGAGACGAGAAGAAAAAATGCTGAGTCATACCTTAAAAAAGGACATAAGATAAAAGCTTTTATTCGTTTTAAGGGAAGACAAATGGCAAAACCTGAGTATGGAAAAGAAGTTTTGCTTAAGTTTGCGGATGCATTAAAGGATAGTAGCGTAATAGAAATGGAACCAAAACTAGATGGAAGACAAATGGCAATGATTTTAGCACCAAAAAAAGGAGAAGGGAAATAGGAAGTTATGGCAAAGTCAAAACAAAAAACACATAAGTCAAGTGCAAAAGTATTTAATAAGAAAAAAAATGGGGAACTAACTTATAAGAAGTCTGGTAGTAATCATAAGACTGGAAAAGATACTGCTAAAGAAGTAAGACAAAGACGTAATAAAGGCGTTTTAGCTAAAGGAGATAGAAACAGATTAAAGTCTGTTATCTAACATGGAGGTAATATAAAATGGCAAGAGTTAAAGGTGGAAATGTTTCCAAAAATAGAAGAAGAAAAGTATTAAAACAAGCTAAAGGTTATTTTGGAAGTAAACATAGATTATATAAGACTGCTCAAGAACAATTATTCCATAGTGGAGCATATGCTTATAGAGATAGAAAACAAAATAAAAGAAACTTTAGAAAATTATGGATAACAAGAATTAATGCTGCTTGTAGAATGAATGATATTAGTTATTCTAAATTTATGAATGGATTAAGTAAAGCAGGCATTCAAATCAATAGAAAAATGTTATCTGAACTAGCAATAGATGACCCAAAGGCATTTGCAAGTTTAGTTGAAACTTCTAAAAAAGCGTTAGATGGTAAAAGTGTTACTTTAGAAAAAAAAGAAGTAAAGAAAGAAACTAAAGAAGTAAAAGAAGAAAAAAATGTTACAGATATGAGTAAGAAAACTTTAGCTGAATTAAAAGTAATGGCTAAAGAAGCTGGTGTTAAAGGCTACTCAACAATGAAAAAAAATGAATTGTTAGAAGCTTTAAAATAAACCTTGAAAAGTAGTGAGTTTTAAAATATAATATATACAGGAAGTTTATTCTCAGTTTAGATTTACTCCAATTCTTTACTTAGATTAAACCAATTTAAAAATAAGGAGGATATTATGGCTTTAGAAAAAGATGTAAAGGCAAAGATTATTAAAGAATTTGCTAAGTCTGAAAATGATTGTGGGTCTGCAGAAGTGCAAATTGCAATTTTGACACATGAAATTAATAACTTAACTGAACATTTAAAAGAACACAAGCATGATTTTCATTCTAAACGTGGACTTTTAATGAAAGTTGGACGTCGGAGAAAATTACTTGATTATTTAAAGAAAAATGATGTAGTAAGTTATAGAGAAGTTATAAAAAAATTAAATTTAAGAAAGTAAAAGAAAAGGCACATGTTTTTAGTGTCTTTTTTTCTTTAAATGGAGGTAGAAATGAAAAAATATGAAGTAATGTGTGGAGGGCGCTTGCTTGTAGTAGAAATTGGTGATTTGGCTAAGCAAGCTAATGGTTCTGTTTTAGTTCGTTATGGGGATACGGCAGTTCTTTCTACATGTGTTATGGGAAAAAATAAAGTAGCTGGAGATTTCTTTCCACTGCAAGTTTTATATCAAGAAAGGCTTTATTCGGTTGGGAAAATTCCAGGTGGTTTTATCAAAAGAGAGGGAAGACCAAGTGAAGCTGCAACTTTGGCAGCAAGGCTTATTGATAGACCTATTAGACCAATGTTTGATGAAAATTTACGAAATGAAATTCAAGTTGTTAATACTGTTTTGTCAGTGACACCTGATAATTCTCCGGAAATGGCTGCTTTGTTTGGTTCATCTTTAAGCATAGGTATAAGTGATATACCTTTTGATATTCCAGTTTCGGGTGTAATTGTTGGAATGGTTGATGGTAAGTTTGTGATAAATCCAACTAGTGAAGAAAGTGAGAGAAGTATTCTTAACTTAACTGTTGCAGGTACTAAAGATGCGATATGTATGGTGGAAGCTGGAGCTTTAGAATTACCAGAAGATGTAGTGGTAGATGCTTTAATGTTTGCTCATGAAGAAATAAAAAAACTATGTTTATTTCAAGAGGAAATCATTAAAGAAATAGGACTTCCTAAAGTTGCTTTAGAGCCTGTTGTTATAGATACAAAGCTTGAAAAAATGGTGCGCAAGTTTGCCACAGATGATATGCTTATGGCAGTGCAAATTAAGGAAAAGTTAGAAAAATATGCAAAGATTGATGAAGTTAAAGAGAATACTATAAATCATTTTGAAAAGCTTTATGAAAATGATGAAGATAAAGATAATATTATGAGTATGGTAAGTAAACTGCTTGGAATTATTGAGGGAGAATGTGTACGTAATTTAATTATCAATAAGCATATTAGACCAGATGGAAGAGCGATGGATGAGATTAGGCCCCTTTCAGCGAGTATTGATTTGCTTGCACGGACTCATGGCTCTGCTTTATTTACACGTGGGGAAACACAGGTTTTAGCAACTACAACCTTAGGAGCAATTGGAGAGCATCAAATACTTGATGGACTTGGTATTGAAGACTCCAAAAGATTTATGCTTCATTACAATTTTCCACAGTTTTCAGTAGGAGAAGTTGGAAGATATGGTTCTCCGGGACGAAGAGAAATTGGTCATGGAGCTTTAGGAGAAAGAGCATTATCATATGTAATTCCAAGTGAAGAGGAATTCCCTTATACAATTAGAGTAGTTAGTGAAGTTTTGGAAAGTAATGGTTCTTCTTCGCAAGCATCTATTTGTTCTGGGTGTTTAAGTTTGATGGCCGCAGGTGTGCCAATAAAAGCTCCAGTGGCAGGAATTGCTATGGGACTTATTACAGATAAACAAAGTGATAAGTATACAATTCTTACGGATATTCAAGGGCTAGAAGACCATATGGGAGATATGGATTTTAAAGTGGCTGGTACTAAAAAAGGGATAACAGCCTTGCAAATGGATATTAAAATTAAAGGGGTAACAGAAAATATTCTTAAAGAAGCGTTAGAACAAGCGAAAAAAGCAAGGTTTGAAATACTTGATGTGATGGAAAAAGTTATTGAAAAGCCAAGAGAAGAAGTTAGTAAATATGCACCGAAGATTGAAACATTTAATGTTGACCCGGAAAAAATTCGCGATATTATTGGTCGTGGAGGAGAAATGATTACCAAGATAATTTTAGAAGCGTCAAATGTAAAAACTGTAAATGATAAAGATGCAGTTAAAGTTGATTTGGAAGATGATGGAAGAGTAATTATTTATCATCAGGATAAAGATATCATTGCTAAGACAAAGGAAATGATTTTAAATGTTGTTCGGGAAGTTGAAATGAAAAAAATTTACCAAGGAAAAGTAACTAAAGTCGAAGATTTTGGTTTGTTTGTCGAACTTTGGCCAGGTTGTGAAGGGCTTGTTCATGTTTCACAGCTAGCTCATGAAAGAGTTGAAAATCCAAAGGATATGTTTAAAGTGGGCGATGAGATAAATGTGATGTCACTTGGTTATGATAATCGAGGCCGACTTAACTTATCACGCAAAGATACTTTGCCAAAACCTGATAAAATTAAAAAAAGTGAGAAGACAAAGAAAGAAAAGGCAGAATAAGAAATTTTTAAAGATAATGAAGTTATAATGATTTTATTATCTTTTTTAGTTCTTTAATAAAAATTGATTTTTTAAAATAGGGAACAAGCAGGTAGACTTTGTTTTGAGTTCGGGTTAGAGCAACATAAAATAAGCGTCTTTCTTCGGCATAAAGGTAAGAGGCATCACTAGGATGAATTATCTCTAGTATTTTATGGTTTACTACTTGGCTGGGAAAACCATTTTTGTTATTGCTTAAATTAATTATAATAACGTTTTTAGCCTCAAGACCTTTAGAACTGTGGACTGTTAAAAATTCGGGAATAGCCTTGGACGTGAAGTTTTTGATATCGAAAGTATTTCTCCCAAGAACAAAAAATGATTGCTTTTCTTTCTTTAACTTTTGATAAATTTTTTCAAATGCTTTATGGGAATTTAAGTAATAAATAAATTCTATTGGATTTGAAAGTTGGCTTGGACTTTTGATGTTTTTGCCAAGCTGTTTAGGGTTTTTCGTAATAAATTTAGTAACGATGTCGATTAAATTCTGAGAAAAGCGATAAGTGGTTTCTAGTTTTAAAACTTTAGTGTTTGGAATAAGTTTGGGAAAGTTTAAAAAGATATCTAGGTTGCATCCAGTGAAATGATAAATCGATTGATAGTCATCGCCAACTGCAAATATTTTGGCCTTGCTTAGGGAAAAAATTTTATATATTAAATTAAATCTAATTGGGGAAGTATCTTGAAATTCATCGATAATAATGTATTTGTAGCCGAGATTTTTATCTAAGATGTTGCTTGCATCAATTATGATATCATCTAAATCTTTCTTACCACATGACTTAAGTTCAGTTTCATAAATCTTTTGAATGATTAAAGCGTATTTAGTTAAAATGGAATTTTCTTTGTAACTTGATTTTAATATGTCTTTAGAAGTGTTTGTTGTTTTTAAAAGTTTAATGGTAGTTATAATTATTTTTTGAAAATCTTTAAAATCTTTAGATGCAAAAATTTGGTTATAAGTTTTAACGTGAAAATATGATTTTAATTCTTCTTGTAATTTTGTTTCTGAAAGACTTAAGAAAACTTCCTTTGCTACATAATCTAAAAGGTTACTTGGTGCTAAAGAGAAGTTTTGATTATACATTTTCAAAATATGTAAAGCTAGTTTATGGAAGGTGAAAATTTGGCAAGGATATTTAATCTTCTTCTTTAGGTCATTTACACTTTTGTTAGTAAAAGATATAACTAAAATTTCGGATGAGGTACATATGTTAGAGGTAACTAAATAATTAATTTTTTCTACAATTGTAAAAGTTTTGCCACTTCCTGCACCAGCGAGGAGTAAGCAATTACCGGTTTCTAAAATAGCAGCTTTTTGATATTTATCGGGTTTCATAACTTTTGGGGCTTGTGTTTTATCTGGAAATATTTTAACATATTAGAGGAAGAAAGAAAATATAATGTATGAGGAGATTAGTTTATGAAATTTGAAACTAAGATGGAAATAGATTTAGCTAAACTTAAAAGTAATACTAATTTACTTTGTAAAAGTTATAGTGATTATAAGTATAAAATGGTTGATTTAAAGGATAATGGTCATGGACTGGGCTTAAAAATTGTTAATACGATGGCAAATAATGGCATAAATTATTTTACGGTAGGCTCGCTTAAAGATGGAATAAATATAAGAAAATTTAATAAAGATGTGAAAATTTTAGTTAATTATTATGTGTCTTTAGATGAGATATATGATGCGATTAATAATAATTTAACAGTTACAATTTATAGTTTAGAACACTTAAAGTTAATACTTTCTTTAAATGTTAAAGATGATTTAAATGTTCAGATTTTGATTGATAATGGGGCTAATTTAATGGGGGTAAGTACTTCCAGTGAACTTGAAGATATAATAAATTTAATAAAAGAAAATAAACATATTAAATTAGAGGGGTTTTATACTGAGCTTACGACCCTTGGGGTAGATGATGAACATTATTATGAAGAGGTTAATAATTTTTATAAAATTACTAAAGAATATCTAAGTGATGAGTATTTAGTTCATTTTAATGAACCGGTTATGTATCATAAAAAAATAAATTATGTAAATGGAATTAGATTTGATTTATCCATTTTAGGGATTGAAGAAAATATAAGTGATGATTTTTTTACTAGTATGAAAATAAAAGGGATTGAAAAGAAATATAATGATTTAGAGTTTCCAGATATTGATTTGAAATTAATATTTAATATAACTAGTGAAGTTATGCAGACAAAGTTTGTAAAAAAGGGAAGTATTATTGGAAAGAATTATGTGGCTAAAGAGAATATGTATGTGGCTTTAATTCCAATTGGACATAAAGATGGAATTACTAAAGCAGTTAGTTATGTTGGAATAAATAATTATAAAAGGGATATATTAGTAGATGAGATAGATTATATAGTGGTAAAGGCCGATGAAGGTATGCAGCCGAAAGATAGAGTTTATATTTTAAATGAAGAAAGAGGAATATATGATTTGTTAAAACTTTTAAATACTAATAGATATTATTTGATGAGTATTTTAAATAGAAATTTACAAAAAGAGTATTTGAATGAGGAATTTGGGGATAATTTGTTGTAAAATTGGTTGCCAAAGCCTTTGAAGTATGCTACAATTTATTTGACCCAAAAAGGTATATAATCCGCTATTTATAATATGATTATAGGTAAAATTTAGTGAAGGAGGAAAAAAGTATGGCTAATTTAGTTGATAAAATTGCAGCTAAACATATTCGTCTTGATATTCCAGAATTTAGAGTTGGAGATACAATTAGAGTTGACGTTTGGGTAAAAGAAGGAAAGAAGGAAAGAATCCAATCTTTTGAAGGTCTTGTAGTATCTAAGAAAGGTGGAGGAGTTTCAGAAACTTTTACAGTTAGAAAGAAAAGTGGTACTGTTGGAGTTTCAAGAATATTTCCAGTTAATACGCCAACAATTGATAAGATTGTGGTAGTTAAAAAAGGTAAAGTACGTCGAGTTAAATTGAACTTTATTAAAGGAATGCGCAAAGAATATAAAGTTAAGGAAAGAAGTTAATTCTTTTCCTTTTTTGAATTAGGAGATTATATGAATAAATTAAAAGAACTAATGCCTTATATCTTAATTATTTTGGTAATTGTTATGCTTCGGACGTTTGTAATAACTCCGGTTAGGGTTGATGGCTCGAGCATGAAAAATACGCTTCAAAATGGAGATATTTTGCTACTTTATAAGATGGGTAAGATAGATTATCAAGATATTATTGTCTTAAAAGAAGAAAAAGATGATGAGATAATTATTAAAAGGGTTATCGGTATACCTGGGGATACAGTATCAATTAAAGATAATAAAATATATGTAAATGATAAAGTTATTGATGATTTTCATGCCTATGGAGAGACAAGTGATTATAATAAGATAACTTTAGGAAGTGATGAATACTTTATTTTAGGAGATAATAGACTTGTTAGTAAAGACTCTAGGTATTTTGGGCCGGTTAAAGAAAAAGATATTAAAGGTAAAGTAGTATTTAGATTATTTCCTTTTAGTAAGTTTGGATTTATTAAAGATTAAAGATGAGTTATGGCTTAAAGGTAAGCGATAACTTTTTTGGTATTTGCCTTTTTATCTAACCTTTTGTTATAGTATATATAGGTTGGGAGAAAAATGATGAAAAATAGGTGTTCTTGGTGTAATTTAAAAAATGAATTGTATGTAAAATATCATGATGAAGAGTGGGGAGTTTTGAACTTAGATGATGATTATTTGTTTGAGATGCTTATCTTGGAGTCTTTTCAAGCGGGATTATCTTGGGAATGTGTATTAAACAAAAGAGAAGATTTTAAAAAAGCTTATGATAATTTTGATGTAGATAAAGTGGCAGCATATGATGATAAGAAAATAGATAAGCTTATTAATAATGAGAAAATAATTAGAAATAGATTAAAGGTGCAAGCTAGTGTGAATAATGCTAAAGTGTTTAAAAGTATTCAAAATGAGTATGGAACATTTAGAAAATATTTAGAGGAATTTACTGGTCAAAAGATTTACTATGAGATAGATAAGATAACTTCCAGTTTATCAGATAGAATATCTTTAAATCTTAAAAAAAGAGGAATGAAGTTTGTAGGAAGTACAATAATTTATTCTTACTTGCAAGCAATTGGTGTTATTAATTCTCATGAGAGTGGTTGTTATTTAAATAGCGAAAATAAGCAAATATAAGTATGGTGATTTTATGGATGAAAATGTTATGAATCTTGAAAGCTTTTGGCTTAAACTCAAGTATTGTTATCTTTGTTAATTGAACGTTTTGCAAAATAAGTATCATTGTTAGTAGTTTACTTATTATTAAAATTGTTTTATTTTTGTTTCGAAGTCTAACGAGTATGTATCAGATGCTCTTTTGTATGCTAAATGTTTGGTTAAAGCAAATAATGAAAAAATCACTGATGAAGAGACTGACTTTTTGCTAGATGAAGCAAAGCAAAGACATGTAATGACAATGAAGGATTAGATAACTGCTACTGATGATTTATTAAAATTTAGAAGAAAAGAAGTATTAAATAATAGTGGCAGTATATCTCATAAAGAAGCAGTAGAAAAAACAGAAAAAGAATATGAAAAATTTAGAATTATACAAGATCAAGAATATATATCTTCAATGGATGAATTTTATAATAGATATTTAAATGAAAATAAAGAGGAAAAATGATAAATTAAAACAGGGGATATATACAGAACCTATTGATGAACTAATTTTAAAATTAAATAAAATTAATTGAACATATTTGAACTGATTAAAAATGGTCAGTTCTTTTTTTATGCCAGAAATGGAATACATAGCCATCTTATTAAATTAAGGTGGCTAAATTAAAAGAAAGGAGGCGAGAATATGCAAGAAAGTAAGTACAAGGTAATTGCAATTTTAAAATTAAGTATAGAAATACTAATTCTATATACTAAAATAAAAAAGGTTATTTCTAAAATAAAGAAATAGCCTTGATACATAATTAAATTATATTACAAAATTGTAATATTGAGTAATATTA
>CAKOLB010000005.1 GCA_934096125.1 uncultured Bacilli bacterium | reverse complement strand
AATAATAAATTACAATTTATCGTTGAGATCAACTTTAATAGTTGATCTTTTTTACTTTTTATAAATAGGATGATTTCATATATAAATATTAGTATATGTGAAAAAGCAGGATAAGAAACTTGTGCAACTATACTAAACTTTTCCTTATTTCATAAGGGCTTAGTGTTACACAAGACTGATTTCGTACTTACGAAATTCAACCTACTTTGTAGGTTGATATTAGGATTATATGATAGTTGGGCCTTATAAAATAACGATTTTGATATTTATAATATCATCCATTTTAGTTTCTATTGTCATAACTCAATCACTTTCCTTTCTTAAATAACAAAAAAACTAACTATTTCTAGTTAGCATTTATTACTCTCAGAAGACAATTTCCGAGTTTCCTATCAATTTGGAGCAAGTGAGGAGGATCGAACTCCCATCTCAACCTTGGCAAGGTCGTATACTAGCCATTGTACTACACCTGCATAAACTAATTGTATCAAATTCATGTCTAATTTGCAACCTGCATTGCCAAAAAAAATAAAAGTTGCTATAATTGTTTTATACAAGAAGGGATATTATGAAAGAAAAAATAATAAATATAATGAAATTAATTCGAAAAAATACCGTTGAATATATTATAACTAATAGATTGTTTTTATCATACGTATTACTAGCACTCTTAGCAACGATGTTAGTTCGTAAATACACTATTGGTTCCTTTTGGAGTTTTAAACCCATAATCACTGACTTAGGCTTAATTTTATTAATTGGGGCTGTCGGTTATTTTTGTAAAACTAAAAATCGTTTCAAATATTACTTTACTTGGACTGTAATTATCAATCTTATGTGTTTAATCAGTTCAATCTATTACCGGTTCTTTACATCATTTGCATCTATCGGAGAACTTGCAACAGTAGGGCAAACAGAAACAGTTACAGGCTCAATTTTCGACCGTCTATCCATCATGGATGGAGTATTTATTTTATTACCTGTTATATTCTTTTTAATTCATAAAAAATTAGCCTTATCAAGTTACTACTACTTTATAGACAAAATTGACAAATGTAAAAAACAAATAATTACAACTTTTTTCCTTGGAGTACTTTGTCTTCTTTGTACCTTTGGAATAGCCACTAATACAGATTTTAGTCGTCTATCAAAACAGTGGAATAGACTATATATTGTTGAACGTTTTGGCATAATTTTGTATCAAGCAAATGACTTAGTTCAGTTTTTAACTCCGCAAATCAGTAGTTTATTTGGCTATGAAAAAGCACAAGAATTATTTGATAGTTACTTTAGTAATAGAGAAGTTACAAGTGATAATAAATATACTGGCATACTAAAAGGAAAAAATATTGTTTTCGTTCATATGGAAAGTATGCAAACCTTTTTAATGAGTTTAAGTTTTAATGGTAAAGAAGTAACCCCAAACCTTAATGCTTTAGCTAAAGAAGGAATGTTTTTCAAAAACTTCTACCCAGAAGTTAGCACCGGAACATCTAGTGATACTGAGTTTACATTACTAACAGGCCTTTTACCAGCATCAAGTGGAACAGTTTTTGTCAGTTATTACGACCGTAAATATTTCACAATTCCAAAATACTTAAAAGAACAAGGGTATTATACATTCAGTATGCATGGCAATCTGCCAAGTATGTGGAACCGAAATAAAGCTCATCCATCTTTAGGATATGAAGCAATGTATTTCCGTGATGCCTTTACATATTCAAGCGAAGATGTTATCAACTTAGGTATAAACGACCATAAATTCTTTGAACAAGCTGTACCTTTAATGGAAAACATTGAAACAAACTATGGCAACTACATGGGAACTGTTATTACCTTATCTAATCACTCACCATTTAAACTAGCAAGTACGCACAGTACTCTAGATTTAACTAGCCATTACCAAGAAACTAACGAAGCAACTGGCGAGCAAACTGATATTAATAAAGACTACCTATCTCAAACTGCCATAGGTGAATATATCAAAAGTGCAAACTATGCTGATGGTGCCCTTGGTGACTTTATAAACTATATTAAAAATTCTAAAAATTTCGATAATACCGTCTTTGTCTTTTATGGTGACCATGATGCTAAATTATCACGAAATGAAATAAACTACCTATATAACTTAAATCCTAAGACTGGTGAAGTCTATAGTGAAACAGATCCAAATTATACAGAATATGACTATTATGATCATGAACTAAATAAGAAAACACCACTTATAATCTGGACTAAAAATAAACAACTTCAAAGTATATTTAAAGGCGAAGTAAGCTATACTATGGGTATGTACAATATCGCATCAACCATTTTAAATATGTATGGTCTTCATAACAAATATGCTATAGGTCAAGATATCTTTAGCGTAAAAGATGACAACATGGTAGTATTTCCAAATGGAAATGTTTTAACAAGCAAAGTATATTACAACAACTCAACAGGTGAATACAAAGTGCTAAAAGAAAACAATTTCACGGAAGACTACATTCAAAACTTAAATAAAGAGGGAGAAAAAAGATTAGAAGTATCCAATGCCATAATAGTTTATAATTTATTAGAAAATAAAAATATGAATGGAGAATGATATGAAAAAGAAGTACAAAAGACCATTACTACTACTAGTTATTCTTATTATTTTAATAATGCTTTTAATGATCTTTAAACTAGTCTTTCATGCTGAAAAAAATAATGAACAAGTAAAAGTAGTAGATAGTATTGACAATTTTGGTTACACTTTAGATAAAAGAGATAGTAAACTTATGAAAGAAAAATACCAAGAGTTAAAAAAAATTGTTAGCAGCAAAACTATTGACTATGAAAAATATGCCAGCGTTCTTTCTGAACTTTTTGTTATCGATTTATTTAGCATGCAAACTAAAATTAATAAATATGATGTAGGAAGCCTTGAATATGTCTATCCAGACAATATTGATAATTTTGCATTAGATGTTCAAAATACCATTTATAAAACTATGGTTGATAACTCTGATGGTAAAAGAACGCAAAGTCTTCCCATGGTATCAAAAACTATCGTTACAGACATTACCAAAGACAGCTTTGAGATAGGGGAAGAAAAAGTAGATGCCTACAAAGTAAGTTTATCGTGGGAATATGAAAAAAATCTTGGATATGATGATAAAGCCACTATAACACTAGTAGCAAAAAATAATAAACTATATGTTGTAGAATATAGTAAGGATGATAGCAATGAATAAAATTAAAAGAAAACTTAAAAAAAGTAAAAGAATATACCGAATACTTTACTACATAGTAATCATTTGCTATGTGGCTTCTTTATCATTTTTCATCTATAGTATCTTTCATCTAAAAGGCATTGAAACAATCCTTAGATTAGTCTTAACCATTTTTTTCATTCTCTACATATTTATCTATTCTTTCTGGAATTTACTTAATCTCCTTCGCAAAAAATATAAACCACTTATAATTACTAGTATTATTTCTTTAATCTTTATTGCAATCTTTAGCTTTAGTTCTTACTATATTAATGTTGTTTATAATAGTATTAATGATATAACTGAAAAAGATGAAGTGCTTTATAAAAGCTATTTAATTACTTTAAAGGATGCCAAGTTTAGTAATAAAAGTTCTATTGGTCTTATAAATAAAGATATTGAAGAGTATGATAATGAACTTGCCAAGAAACTTTATAAGAAACATAAATTACAAAATGATACAGTAAGTTATGATGATTACGTTAAAATGTTAAATGATTTATATGACGAAAAAATTGATGCAGCCTTTATGCCGGATAATTATGTGACACTTTTCCAAAATGAAGAGGGCTTTGAAAATATTTTAGAAGATACAAAAGTAATATATGAGTATAGTGAAAAGAAAAAGAATGAAGATTTAAATCTTGTAAGCACAAAAGACTTTAGTGAGCCACTTACATTCTTACTTTTAGGAGTGGACTCAGAAACCAGTGGATTAAATGCGAGTGCTGCCTTTAATGGTGATACTTTAATGGTAATAACATTTAATCCTCAAACATTAGAAGCTGTTATGCTTAGTATTCCGCGAGATACATATGTTCCAATTGCTTGCCGTAATAATGCTGAGGCGAAGATTAACTCTGCCGCTGCCTATGGTACAGAGTGTGTTGTAAATACCATTAATAATTTTCTTGATTTAAATATTGACTACTATGTTAAGATTAATTTTAAAGGAGTAGTAGAACTTGTTGATGCTGTTGGAGGAGTAGACGTAGACGTTGAAAAGCCATACTTTAATAGCTATAATGGCACAAATTATGGTGGGAAAATGTGTGAGCAAAACTCTGACCGGCAATTTGGAAGTCATCTTGTTTGTGTTGACCCAGGCTGGCAAACTTTAAATGGTGAGCAAGCCCTAGCTTATGCCCGAAATAGACACCTATATGTGGGCGGTGACTTAGACAGGGTTCGTCATCAACAACAAGTCGTTGAAGCCCTAGCTAATAAAGTGCTAAAATTTAAAAGTATTAAAGATTTCCAAAAGATACTAAATGCAATTAGCAAAAACATTGCAACTAATATGTCAACAGATACTATTTTATCTGGTTACCAAGTAATTAAAAATATGATTATAAATGCTGGCTCTACAGAAAGCTTATTAAATATTAATAAAGCATACCTTGAAACTTACAGTCTAAGTGTTTATGTTCCAAGTCAAGGCCGTAATACCTCAGCGCAAGGTTATTATGAAGAAAGTTTAAGTGATATTAAAAAAGCCTTTAAAATTGCATTAGGTAAAGAAAAAGAAGAAGTTATTAAAACATTTAGTTATTCAGTCAATGAAACGTACGAAGCCTACAGCGCTGGTAAAAACAAAAAGGGTGGTAGTAAAAAAACAACTCTTCCAAGTTTTATTGGTAAGACTGTTGCCGAAGTCAAGAGTTTCTGCGCCTCAAATAACATTAGTTTAAACATTGAATATGTCGATAGTGGAGCGCATTATAATTCTAGGGTAACTCCAGGCTTAGTCGGAGATCAAAGTATTCACACCGGAGTACTTCTTAAAAATGTAACTTCTCTAACTATATATATTCCAAATGCTAAAGAATTACCAGAAGTTAAAACAGAAACTCCAAGTGGAAATGCCGAAACAAATAATACTACTTCTGAAAAAACAACTACAAGTGAAAGTAGCAAAAACAGCAGTAGTGAAAATAAAGATGAAAATAAAACTGAAGAAGATAGTAATAAAGATGCTGAAAATATATTAAATGACAAAATAACACACTAGGATGACTGGTGTGTTTTTGTAAAAGTGACTTGTCAAATTATATTCCAAATGGTAAAATTTTTATTATAGAGGACTGATGCTTATGAAAAGAAAGATAACCTTAATCGTTATAGCGGTGTTAATTATAAATACCTTTATTCTCTTAATTTACCATAATAGTTATGATCAAAAAACTATTTTAGAGGATAATCAAAAAACTATAGATACTACAAATAATACGGAAAATATGGTAAGTATTATGTTAGAAACTAGCTCTGGTAGTGGTAAATACACTAAATCCAGTAGTAATTCTTTTCCTACTAGTGGCTATGTATTTAATTCTTCTAAGTCGGGATGCGAAAATGGTGGAACTCTTGATTATACAAATGGTAAATTACAACTTAAAAATAATATAAGTGATAAGTGTTATGCTTATTTTGATGATTGTAGAGTTCTTTTGACGAATTATGTAAAATCATTGTATACCGGAACCCAAGGAGCGAATGGGTTATATTATCATGATGCAAGCTTAGCAAATGGAGCAGGGGATAATTCATATAGATACTCAGGAGCAAATCCTAATAATTATGTATGTTTTGGATCAACTACAAGTCCATGTCCAACAGATAACCTATATAGAATAATTGGAGTATTTGGAGATAAAGTAAAATTAATCAAATCTGATTATGCAACAAGTGCATTACTTGGAACAAATGGTGATTATTCTGGTTCTGAAACACCAAATGCAGAAAATTATAAAGGAAGTTTGACAACAGTAAATACCTATTATTGGAATTTTAAAAATAATACTAGTATAAATAGTGAAAATGGTTCAAATACATGGAGTACAAGTTTGTTAAATAAAACAAATTTAAATACAAATTTCATAACAAATATAGGAACAGAATGGGCAGAAAAAATAGCAACTACAACATGGAAAGTTGGGGGAAATACAGGCGAAAATATATCTAAAGTAGTACCAGCGAAAGCATATCGAAGTGAAATCGTAAATCCGGTAACAACAAATACAACAGATAATGCCACAGAATACCCAGCAAAAATAGGGTTAATGTATGCATCAGATTATGGATTTGCAGCAGATCCGAGTGCATGGACAAAAACACTTTATGATTATGATGGAAGTGTAAATGGATCAACGATAAGATCATTAAATTGGATGTATATGGGCGGATATAAAGAATGGCCTATTTCCCGGTATTCGGGCGATGCGTATGATGTGTTCAGTTTGTATGTGTCTGGGTATGTGGGCAGCGACACTGCGTCGGTTGCGTTTGTGGTTCGGCCGTCCTTCAATCTTGAGTCTTCAGTAACCTATGTATCGGGGAGTGGCAGTGCCGACGACCCGATTAGAATAGGCTGATTGACGGACAGTTTTAAAAAAACAACGGTGAAACCTAGCCAAAAAGAGGTAAAAGGTTCGACCAGTGCTCGACGATTTGCCTCTTTTTTGATACACTATGTTGCTAATTAGATGCTTAAGATGGTGAAAAACCACATATTTACACTTGTGAATATGCAATTTCTAAATTTATTGCACGCGAAAAAGATTTTGCTGAAAATGTTAATATGAAATGTCATAAAAGTGTTAAATATCATAGAGAATAAATCTTATTGGCAATCGAATATACTTTAGTGAATTTACGGCTCGATGAAACAAAGTTAAACCAATCCTAAATAAGGACATAACCCGTACTTTCCCTTTATTTTTATACACTTTATGAGTAACAATCTTTTCAGTTTTATAACATTTGATATTTTTAGAGTAATCAGCACCAATGATAGTTAGAAATAAAGCAACAGTACAGGCCATGGTATACATTGTGTTATATGCTTTCTCACTTGCGTTGTTAATTGCTTCTAGAAATAATCCATTGCTTTTTTGATTTTTAAAAACACATTCAATAGAACCAAAACGATGAGAATAATTTTGAATAGCATGCTTAACATCTTTATTTGTAACAATAATCCTAAGATCCTTAGTGTTTAAGTATTTACTGATAACAATATCGGTTTTATATTTTGAGTCATATAATTCAATGTCTTTATGAACGATAACATGGTATTTATGAGATGGAAGATCAGCAATCCATTTCCAAATTTTATGACCTTCTTTATTATCATAAATAAAAAGCTTAATATTTTTCTTAAGTCTAATACAATAAGTATGACCTAAAGATTCAATAGTACTTAATATTTTTTCAGAATTAAACAAGCGATCTGCCAAGAAAATTAAATCAAAGGAATTATCAAGTAAAGCAGAAACTTTAGAGTTACCTTTTTTAACTTTTCTAAAAACTGTCCGTAGCTAAGACGAATACCTTAAAAAAATAGCTTCATACTGATATGAAACTATTTTTTCTTTTTATTATTACTTTTCTTTCTTTTAGTTGGGCTAACATAACCATTAGAGCGTTTCGAAGAATTATTTTTCTTCTTTGGAGCATTAGTATTCTTTTTCTTTTTCGGCGTGACATTACCAGTATTTTTCTTTTGACTACTACTTGCAGTTTTCTTCGGCGTCTTTTCATCTTTTGGTGCCTTTTCTTTTAACGGAGCACTATCGCTTTTCTTAATTACTTTCTTCTCTTTGGTATCTTCTTTCTTTTTCAAAGGTTTTTCTTTTTCTTTCACCGGTTTAGCAATAATTATTGCTTCAGTCTTTTCTTTTAGCACTGGTTTAATATTTCTATTTTTAATCTTTTTATCAATTAAACAAAGTAAAAACCAAATAATAAATACAAATAAAACGATTAAATATAAAGATATAAGAAGTATAAAAATAATATCGATACCATCATAATTCTTTCCCACATAAATCACCACATTTATTTCTATTATATTATATTTATTTCAAAAATAATAGTAAATTTACACCAGTTTCTACGGAAAATTGTAAATAATTTGGCGATTTTTCAAAAAAATGTTATAATAATTATAAATATAGGGTCGAAGGTGGTCGAAGTATGAAGAAAAAAAGGCTTATATTTCTAATTTTTTGCTTATTTATTTTTAGCCCAAGTGTCATGGCAGATTCTTACACTTATCATGTCCGCATTAAAGCAAAAGGTACTAATCTTCGTTATGATGCTGGAGGAACAACAAATGCTAAGGTAGCTTCCCTTGATAAAGATGATTACTATGAACTTGTCACCAATACCGAGTACCCTGATATTAACAATCATAAAAGATGTAATGGTGGATGGTATCATATGACATATTATACTGGTAAAACTGGTTATGTATGTAGTGATGATGTTGAGCTTATTAAATCATATAGTAAGGAAGGTTATGCTCCAAGTACTAGTTGTGAGACAGAGATGCAAAATGCTGGCTTTCCATCTAGTTACTGGGGAGGCTTATGTAGTTTAAAAGAAAAACATCCTAGTTGGAACTTTCAAGCCATAAAAGTTAATCTCGATTGGACATATATTGTTAATAAGGAAAGTGACTGTGGTACAAATTATATTTATAATAAAACCTTAGATAAGTCATTCTTTGATACAAGTTGCACTAAAACTTCACCAGGAGGTTATGTTGCGCCATCGCAAAAAGCTATTGCCTTTTATATGGACCCTCGTAATTTCTTTACCGAAAAATATATGTTTCAGTTTTTAGATCAATCGTTTGATGCAAGTTACGAAAGCATTTATAACACATCAGTTTACAATGTTTTAAAAAATACCGAAGTATATAAATATCACTTAGCACGTGGTAATGACCTTCCAAGTATAATTACCAGTAGTAGTAAAGATAAAGCTAGTCCAATATCAATGGCTGTTCGAATTTATCAAGAACTTGGCACCGGTACTAATGAATATGATTTATATAGTGGGGTAACTTCAGGTTATGAGGGCTATTACAATTTCTTTAACTTTGGTGTTAGTGATAATTGTACTTCCCAAAATGGCCGAATTTATTGTGGCCTTGGATATGCCGCTAAAATGGGATGGAACAGTGTTGCAAATGCAATTAGTGGTGGAGTAAATGCTATCGCCGGAAGTTACATTCAAAAAGGACAGTACACCGGATATCTTCAAAAGTATAATGTTACTCCAACTAATGGAAATACTGTATCAAGTCATCAATATATGACTAATGTTGCTGCTCCAATGTCTGAGTCAAAGGTAACTACCGAGGCCTTTAGAACCATGGGCATTTTGGAAAATAATTTAATATTTAAAATTCCAGTATATCAAAATATGAGTGAAACTATTAATAATTCAAATAGTGGTGCAGGAGAAGTTAAAGATGATACTTCTAATGTAAGCGTTCCTGTTTCTACCGTAGTTACATCAAGTGGTTACAGATATTCAAGAGGCTTTGTTAGTGGTATAGATTTAAAAGAGGATGTAAGTACTTTAATTAGTAAGATATCGTCTGTCGGAGCTCAAGCAACTGTTTATAATCAAAGTGGTAGTATTTTGCAAAGTGGAGTTTTAGCAACAGGATATAAAGTAAATATTAAAACTAGTAGTAATAATGAAACTTTAGAAGTAGTTATCAAAGGTGATACATCAGGAGATGGTAAAATCAACGCTTTAGATTTACTTCAAGTTCAAAAAAATATTTTAGGAACCTTTAATTTAAGTAGTGCTAGTAGTTTAGCTGCAGATACATCAGGGGATGGTAAAATCAATGCTTTAGATTTACTTCAAATTCAAAAAAGTATTTTAGGAACCTATACAATTAGTAAATAGAAAGGGAAAAACAATGAAACATTTTAAAAAAATATTTATAATATTATTAACATTCATCGTTATGCCAAGTTTGGTAAGCGCTGCAAGTGGCCACATTTCTGTTAGTAGCGGAAGTAATGTTGTAGTTGGTAAAACTGTGACCGTAAGTGTTACATTATCAAGTGCAACAAGTATTGGTAGCTGGCAAATGTCACTAAACTATGATCGCAATTATCTTCAGTTAACAGGTAGTACTGCCGAAGCTGGTGGAACAAGAATGGCCTCATCAAGTGCAACAGGCATCAAGAAAAAAACTTATACCTTTACCTTTAAGGCTTTAAAATCAGGAACAACAAAAGTAAATGTAGATAGTTACCTAGCATATGCTTTTGATGATTTAAGTGAAATGTCACTATCAAGTGGTAGCAAGCAAATCAAAATCATTACTCAAGCTGAGCTAGAAGCTAGTTATTCTAAGGATAACAATTTAAAATCTTTGGGAGTAGATAACTTTACTATTACTCCAGAGTTTAATGCCAATACTACTGAGTATAGCGCAGTTGTTCCAGAAGATACCAAAGAGATAAATATTGTTGCAACTCCAAATGACTCTCGCTCTTCGATAACAGGAGTGGGTGTGCAAAGTGTTACTCTTGGAACTAATACTTTTAATATTGTGGTTAAAGCTCAAAATGGCGCTGAAAAAACATATGTTTTAAATGTTGAAGTAAAGGATGCAAATCCAATTGAAGTTACCGTTAATAAAATAAAGTATACTGTCGTTAAAATAAGAGAAAATCTACCAAGTGCTCCAGCATACTCTGAATACACTGTTAAAATAAATGATATCGAAATTCCTGCCTATAAAAATGATAACAGCAAAATAGTCCTTGTCGGTCTTAAAAGTGAAGATGGCAAAATAGCATTATTTATGTATGATGAAAAAACTAATAAATTTAGTAAATATACCGAAATAGGGCAAAATAAAATAGTTATCTATCCCCTTGAGACAACTGAAAAACTAAAGGGATATACTAGTAGCAAAGTAAATATAAATGGTGAAACCGTAAATGGTTATATCTATAATAAAACTTCCAACTTTGTAGTCATTTATGGCATGAATATTGAAACAGGAGAAAAGGGTTTTTATACATATGATAAGAAAAATCAAAATATCATGGTCTATAATGATGAAGTAATAAATGATTTAAATAAAAAAGTATCATTATATACTTATATTTTGATAGGTTACTCTGCTGTGTTAGTCTTATTACTTGCCATATTATTTACAGTAATATACAAAAGAAAACATCATAAGAAAAATAAAGCTCGGGTAAAGGAAGAAAAGTAAAGTCACGCAGTAGTGGCTTTTTTATCTGTCAAATAATTGTCAAACATATTTAGTATTTTCTGTATATTTGTTAGAATAACTTCTTGGTGATTAACATGCAGGAAATATATATTAATTTAGATGACTCCGGTAAATTATCTACTAAGGAAAGACTAAGTGTATATGGAGGAATAATATTTTTTTCAAAACATGAAAAAGATAAGTTCATTACTCAGTATCGGAGTATTATTAAAAGCATTAAAGAAAAGTATGAGGAAAATACTGAAATAAAAAATATCAATATAAAGCCTCAAGATAAACGAAGAATTATGAACTACTTAAAAAAGTATTATGTTGTTGGTCTTGTTATTAATAACTCCAAAGTATATAAGCATATCATTAAAAGTAAAGCTGCAAAAGGAAGATTTTTAGATTATAGCATTAGAAGAATGGTTAAAGAACTAATAAATAAGTTAATTAAAGAAAGTAAAATAAATCCATTTAAACCAGTAAAAATAGTGATTAATATTGATAACCAAACTACTAAAAGTAATGGCTACTATAATTTAAAAGATGGGCTTTTGGAAGAACTTAAATATGGAATAAGTAGTTTTAACTATGGAGTGCATATAAATCCTATTATTTTTAGTGAATTAAAACTTGATATTAAGTATCAAGACTCGCGCACTAGCTTTAGCATCCAAGCTGCTGATTTACTCGCTGGCACTATTAGAAAAATATCTTTACAAACAATTGATAACCAAAATTCATCTTCGAAGTTATCCCATTTTGTTAATTATAATTTATTTTTACCATGAAAAAAACTGCTTAGAGCAGCTTTCCCCAGTTAGTTTGGCGTACTTAAAATTTACGCTTAAATAAAATTATTCAAAATCTAACTATCGACCATGACAAGGCTTAAATGCCTCCGGTAGTTATATGCTATAACAAAGGTGAGGAGATGTCAAGTTATTTCTTGCCGTCTTTTTTTATTTATAGTATAATTTTTCTAAGGGGATTGGATATAATAAGAAAAAGGAGTTTCTATGAAATTAGTAGTAAATAATCATAGTGTGTTTATAATAGTTTTGGTTACATTTTTAACTAGTATTAGTTTAGTTCCTATCGTTAAAAAAATTGCTTATCATGTTGGTGCTTTGGATATGCCAAATGCTAGGAAAATACATAAAAAACCGATGCCTCGTTTGGGAGGACTTGCAATATATATTTCCTTCTTACTTGGCTACATGTTGTATGGGGAGATTAATACCCAAATGATTTCAATTTTAATTGCCAGTTTTCTTTTAGTTCTTGTGGGAATATTTGATGATATTAAACCAGTGCCAGCGCGTTATAAGCTTGTTGTGCAAATCATATCAGCATCGATCGTCGTCATATATGGCGCCCTTACTTTAAAAGAAGTATCATTTTTAGGCTATAAACTGTATTTTAGTGAATTTTTTGGCAATCTTATTTCAATTGTTTTTATTGTCGGCATAACTAATGCAATTAATTTAATTGATGGCTTAGATGGCCTTGCCAGTGGCATAGGTGCTATTTACTTTTTAACGATTGCTATTATTGCTTTCATTCTAAATAGACTAGGCGGCCTAGATGTAATTCTTTCACTTATTATGCTTGGTTCAACCCTAGGTTTTCTGGTTCATAATTTTCCACCCGCCCGCATTTTCATGGGAGATAGTGGCAGTTTATTTTTAGGTTTTATGATATCAATCATTGCTTTACTAGGCTATAAAGTTACAACATTTACATCTTTAATAGTTCCTATTTTAATACTAGCAATCCCTATATTTGATACAATATTTGC
This sequence comes from uncultured Bacilli bacterium, assembly GCA_934096125.1. GTDB lineage: Bacteria > Bacillota_I > Bacilli_A > RF39 > UBA660 > Onthocola_B. The sequence continues at coordinate 64,933 of CAKOLB010000005.1, read as the reverse complement.
TATTCTTAGAAGACTTTTAAAAGGACAAAATATCGCTGAGGCAGACAAAGAACACTTTCATCACCAACTTTTAAAGATGAAATACAGCCCGGTTGCCAGCATTTTAATAATTTATGCAATTGATATAGCTTTTGCAACTGTTTCAATTTTTTATAGCCTTGGTGATAATCAAATTGCCATCGCTGTATACATCATTCTTATGATTTTATTATTATTTATCGTTTTAAAAACTGATATTTTATTTAGTCATGACAAAAAGGGGAGAGAACATGAAAAAAGTAACTAAACAAAACATTTTAGAAAATAGTACGTTACTTTTTCTTTTTTTATTTCCCTTATTTAGTACTATTTTTTTCTATAATCATTTAACAACCCTTTTCATGCTTGTTGTTACATTTATCCTTTTATTATTTACTCTTATCTTTATTAAGCCTTCCCGAAGTAAATGTAAATATTTATTTATATATTATATAGTTTCTTTAATTTATTATCTTTTAAATATTTTTCATAATCATTCCTTTACGTCTTTAGTCCCAGGAGATTTTAATTATAACATTGTTAAAGAAGGCTTAACTATTTTAAAGCTTATCACCCCAATTACTTTACTATATATTTTATATTATCAAAAAATACCTTACAAAAAGTATATGTTTGTAATTAAAGCGTGGTGTCTTTTCATATGTTTATCAATTATTATTACTAATATTTTTGGTCTAAGCCTCTCTTCTTATAAAGATGGTTTAATTACTCATAATATATTTACTTGGAATAAAGGTTATTACTACCAAGATATTGCAAGTAAAGGGATGTTTATGTATGCTAATCAAATATCTGTATTTACTTTAATAATTTTAATTCCGCTTCTTTATAACTATCTAACATGTAGTAAAAAGGATATAATCTATATTTTATTAATTACTGTTACTAATTTAATGCTTGGTACTCGGGTTTCCTCTTTAGGAGGTTTACTTACCCTCATTTGTTATTTACTTTTTTATATCGCATTTAGCATTTATAATAAAGAAAAGATTAAGAAAAGAACTTTTCTCTTACTTATTCCTCTAGCTCTTTGGTTTATTTTACTTCCTATATCACCTTACAGCTCTAGGCATAGTGAGTTAAATAGAGAAGCACTAAAGGAAGAAAGCGTTACTACCAGTGTAAATGTGATTGATGCTAAAACCCTTGATACGAAAACCCAATATGTTTATGAGCATTATAATAAAGATTATTTACCAAGTGATTTTTTTGAAAATAAATATCCAATTAAGTATGATGAAGAGTTTTGGTATGATTATGTTTTAAATAATAAACCAGAAGAAATGACTTATAGACACACTGAAAAGTCCATTATCAAAAGAGTAGTAGAGATTAACAATAAAAAAAGTGATAAACTCTTAGGCATTAGTAATACTCGCATTCAAAATATTGTCAATTTAGAAAAAGACTTTGTACTTCAGTACTATGCCTTTGGTCTTGTTGGCATGCTTGTTTTACTTTTCGTTTACTTTGCCTTATCTATCTATAGCATTTATAACTTTTTTAAAAAACAAAGCATGTATGCTTTTACATTTAGCACTGTAATCCTGCTATTTTGTTTCGCATCATACCTAACTGGAAACATTTTAAACTCACTTAATATAGCTTTGCCATTTATTTTTATAAGTAGTATGATATTTAGAAAGGAAGATGATATTCGTGAATGATGATTTGAAAATGATAAAAAAACATTATGGAGAAAATATGATGCATTTAGCAAGAAATCTATTTCCAGCTATTCTAGAACAAAAAGGTTTACTTTGGAAACTTTTTTCTGAAAATTTTGATTTTAATCGTAGCTTATGTGAAGATATTATGCAAAATGGCCGAGTTACTTTATTTAAAAATTATATATATCATAAAGCCGGAATTATTGAGGAGTTTGACCATCTTGGCAATGTATTGCCACCCGATGAACTTTTATCTAAAGCGGGTTATCATTTATATACATGCCGCAGTGAGGATGATATCCAAAAGTTTAAAAAGTATTTTGCTCCTGGCGAAGAACTTTGTACATTCAATGATAATCGTTTGCGAAGGTGCTATGTCTTCTTTGCGGTTAAAAAAGATGTAGATAAAATAAAAAGAGAAAATTTTCCACATCCATTAAGGCAAGATGAATATGGAACAAGTGTTATAAGTATTCAGTTTAGTAGAGATGATTACAATACTTTATTAATTACAAATAGATACAATCATCATGTTCAAGACCCTAACAATACATTTTCATGTAACTTAGATAATATTATCGCTGGTCTTACAGAAAGTTTTGCAGTGTTTTATGGTATGGAACAAAGAACTACTACCGAAGCTTTTGAATTAAACGGTTATGTTCGGGCTAGTGATGGAAAATATTATAAATACTTTTTAGAAAAAAATAATATTTATTATTGTTACAATAACGTTATAATTGATAATTTTGTCGTTAAAAAGCTACCATTGGAAAAATATATCATGTTTAACACCTTTTTAATAGATTTAGTTAATAAAAAAGTAAAGGTTTATGATAATACATTGCAAGATAGTTTTCCAACTAGTATACCGAATATCAAGAAGATTGAAGTATTAAATGACGATGATACTAAAGAAATAAGTATCTTTCCAAGTGATGAAAAACAAGGTGTAATAAATATTACCGTTCAAAATCATACAATAATTAAGTATAAAAATAATAATGTTAAATCAGTTCCTAGTCATTTTCTATCAAGCATAGGTAGTTTAGAAAGTCTAGAGATGAATAATTTAATTATCACCGGTTCTTACTTTTTACAAAATATTACTAGTTTGGAAAAGATGAAACTTTATAATTTAGAACACCTAGGAGATGGTTCGCTTACTATGATTTCTGGAGAAAAACAACTCGATTTTCCTCTTTTGAAAACTATTGGTGAAAATGCTTTTTACAATGCAAAAATAAAAACTTTTTATGCTCCAAGATTAACAGTGATTGGTTCATCAGCCTTTAGGTTATGTGATAAACTAGAAAGTTTTATAGCACCTAATTTAAAAATAATAGGAAGTAATGTTCTTGAAAATAACCAAGAGCTATCTTATTTAAATGCTCCAAGTCTTGAAGTAGTTGGTAAAAATGTTCTTTCTAAAAATGATAAATTACCAAGCTATGTTATTGAAAGTATTACGACAATGGGAGAAAATAGTTTTGCTAAGATAAGAGAAAGGATGGAAAATGAAGAAATTAGTAGTAGTCCAAAAAGATAATGATAATTACTTTTTAGAAAGTGGTAGTGATAAGTATCGTATTAACATAGATTTTCTTGGTAATGTTATTAAACCTAATATTAATGACTTTTTCTATATAAACGATAGTCTTCTTTCCAAGATTGACAAGCAGATGGTAACATTCGGTGATTTAAAAAGCCCTTATGGCCGAGCTATCAAAAGCGCAGATGATGAAGATGTTATCTTTATAGAGTATAGTAATCAAACCAAAGTATGTTTGAAACGATTATATGGATAATAATGAAGCCCCTTAAATTCATGAATAAAGGTTGATATTAATCAATCTTTTTTGTTATAATACGGGTAGAAAGGATATTTTATATGAATAAAGTAATAAATAATTTAAAGTATACCTATAAAAAATATGGCTTTTTATTAGAACAGTTGGTATCAAGAGATTTTAAAGTAAAATATAAAAGAAGTGCTTTAGGAGTTTTATGGAGCTTGTTATATCCTGTCTTAATGATGGCAGTTATGGCAATTGTCTTTTCCAATGTCTTTAAATTTTCAACTCCAGGAGTAAGTTATCTTGCCTATTTACTTATTGGGCTTACATACTTTAACTACTTTAGTGAAGCTTCAAACTTAGCTATGAGTAGTGTAGTTGCTAACTTTAGTTTAATAAACAAAGTATATATACCTAAGTATATATTCCCATTATCAAAATGCTTATTTGTTGGAATTAACTTTTTACTTACTTTAATTCCTTTGTATGCAGTCATAATCTTAACGGGTACTGGTTTATGTTGGTGGCACCTACTTTTACCATTTTCATTTCTTTGTTTATTTTTATTCACTATCGGAATGGGCTTTATTTTAGCAACTATCTCTGTCTTTTTACGAGATATGTTCTATATCTATGGCATCATAACTACTATTTGGACATACCTTACTCCAATTATGTATGATATCAAGATTTTAGATCCAACCTTTGCCTTTATTTTAAAGTTTAATCCAATGTATCAAATAATAAATTTTGCAAGAACTATTATTTTATATCATAATTGTCCTACTGTAGGTCAATTTGCCGGTTGCTTTATCTCTGGATTTGTTGTCTTTTTCTTAGGAATATTTGTTTTCAAGAAAAAACAAGATAAGTTTATCTATTATGTATAGGGGTGAAAATATGGAAAAAAATAAAGATGAAAATATAATGATTGATGTAAAAAATGTATCTATGCGATTTAACCTAGGTATTGAAAAAGGTTTTTCGCTAAAACAAGCCTTTGTTGATTTATTTGATAAAAATAAAAAGAAAAAAAATAAAAAGAATAATGAGTTTTGGGCTTTAAAAGATGTCGACTTTACCATTCAAAAAGGAGAAGTTGTCGGCTTTATCGGTTCAAATGGTGCTGGTAAATCAACACTTTTAAAAGTTGTCGCTGGTGTTATGAAACCAACGAAAGGAAAAGTTGATGTCTACGGAAATATTTGTCCAATGATTGAACTTGGTGCTGGTTTCGATATGGATTTAACAGCGAGAGAAAACATTTATCTAAATGGCGCTGTTATGGGATACTCTAAAGAACTTATTGACTCCAAGTTTCAAGAGATTGTTGACTTCTCAGAACTTAAAGATTTCTTAGATGTACCTGTTCGAAATTTTTCATCAGGAATGGTTGCAAGGCTAGCCTTTTCAATCGCTACAATTGTTGACCCTGAGATATTAATTGTTGATGAAATTCTTTCAGTAGGGGATATAGCTTTTCAAACGAAAAGTGAAAACAAGATGCGTAGCATGATTGGCGGAGGAACAACGGTTTTATTTGTTTCCCATTCTATAGAGCAAATAAAAAAAATGTGTGATAGGGTTGTTTGGATAGAACATGGGGTAGTTCAAAAAATTGGCAGTAAAGACGTGTGTGATGAGTATTTAGAATTTATGGAAAGAAGGTAGTTTAAATGGAAAAAATTTTAACAGTATTAATACCAGTTTATAATACAGAAAAGTATATTCAAAGATGCTTAGATAGTCTATTATTAAATGAAACAAACGATTTTGTCGAATTACTGGTTGTAAGTGATGGAAGTAAAGATGGATCTGTTGATATTGTAAAAAAATATCAAAAAAAATATCCAAACACTATAAAGTTAGTTGAAAAAGAAAATGGAGGACATGGCTCTACAATAAATGTCGGAATAAAAGAGGCAAATGGTAAGTATTTTAGAGTCATAGACAGTGATGACTGGGTTAATTCAGTAGATTTTATAAAGTTAGTTAATAAACTAAAAAAAGAAGATTCTGATTTGGTAGTTACAAATTACTCTAAAGAGCATGTATACTCTGGAGTTTCTCAATATATAAAGTATGATAAACTTGAAGATAATGCAACATATTCTTTTGATAAATCACTTTTTGAAAAATTACACGGAGAATACTTTGTTATGGCAACCTCGACATATAAAACATCAATTTTAAGAGATTCAAAAGTTAAGCTTATGGAAAAAACCTTTTATGTTGATATGCAATATAACTTAATGCCAATAAAAAAAGTTGAAACAATTAGCTTTTATGATTTAGATGTTTACCGGTATTTTATAGGTAGAGCAGACCAAAGCGTCAATACAGCATCTTTTGTAAGAAATAAAAAAGACCATGAAAAAGTTTTGAGATTTATGATTGATTATTTTGAAGACGAAAAAAAGAACTTGAGTAAAACAAAACATGAGTATTTAAAAATGATAATAAACTATACTCTCTATACTCATTATACGATACTATGTAGTTATGATACCGATTATAAAGATGCTTATGAGAAAATAAAAGCTTTTGACAGTTATTTAAAGCAAAAATCACCGGAATTATATTTAGAAAGTAATAAAATGGGATTTACAAGAAGTCATCGAAAAACAGGATTTTTCTTTGTAAGAAGATTTAGAAAAATATACAGTAAATCATACACAGTTTTAAGAAAATTGAAAGGAGGTAAATAATGACAAAGAGAATATTAGTTATTAGTTGGTATTTTCCACCTATTAATTCATCTGAAGGACTGGTTACTTACAAGTTGTTAAATAATTCAAAATATAATTATGATGTTTATACTCAAAATACCAATAACTCTTGGGCTTATAAAAAGTCTGAAGACATAAAAATAAATAGCAATATAGAGCGAGTTTATTCATCAGCTAAAAGTTTAGGTGAATTTAAAGTAGAAGCAGTAAAATATTTTGAAAAAAATAAAAACAAATATGATATAGTAATGACACGTTCTATGCCAGAAGTTGACCATGAAATTGGGTTAGAAATCAAAAATATAAAACCAAATATAATTTGGATTGCATCTTTTGGAGATCCAATAGCACATAACCCATTTACTATTAAGTCAATAAATATAAAAAATCCATATTCTTTAAAAAATAGATATGAACATCACATGGGATTAAAAGAAATGCTTTCTCCCAAAAGATTTTTAAAATCTTTGTTATTTGATAATAATATCAAGAAAAATAAAAAACTATTTCTTGATAAGAATATTGATTTTCAAGAAAGTGTAATTAATCTTTGCGATTATGTAATTTATAATAGTTCTAATCAAAAAGACTATATGTTATCCACATATATTAATAAAGAGGAACTTGATAAAAAATCTATAATTTTACCTCATAGTTACGATGAGAAATTATATCACAAATTTAATAATAAAAATGAAAAAAAAGTATTTACTTATATTGGCCATTTAGATACAATTAGAACTCCGATTTTATTATTTGAAGCACTCAAGGAATTACAAGAAGAATTTCCGGAAATATCAAATTTAGTAGAATTTAACTTCTATGGAAATTTAAGTGCTGATGATAAACTATATTTAGTAGATAATTATATGTTAGATTTAGTTCACGTAAAAAAAAGTGTGACATATCTTGAAAGCTTAGATATTATGAGCAAATCTGATTGGTTGATACATGTTGATGCAAATATTTCTGATATAGTTCCAAGTAATATATTTTTTGCGGCTAAACTTGCCGATTATCTTGGGGCTTCAAAGAAAATAATGGGAATAACAATGCTAGATGGTATTAGCGCAGATATATTAAGAGAAAATGGTGCACTTGTAATGTCTCACTCTAAAGATGAAATTAAAAATTATTTATATTTAATAATTTTTGAAAATTATGAAGTTAAAATGTCTTCTGAAGCACGGAAGAAATATAGTGCAACCAAAGTGGCTCAAGACTTTGATGAAATTATAAAGAAAATTTAATAATATAACGGAGGGTTTTAATGAATTATTATTTTAATGTAGCTTTAATTCTACTAACATTTTTAGGTTATGTGTTGTTTTTAAAGGATAAATTTAATTATAGCTTTGGCAAATCATTGTTCTTTTCAATTTCCACTATTATGTTTTTTATGGCTTTATTTAGTTTTATTAATCAGATGGTAGTAGGCTATTATATTATTACAGGATTTGGATTATTGTATTTATCTTTTACAATAATTAGAACAATTATTAAAAAAGATAAAAGTATTCTAAGCTATTTTAATAAGCCATCGTTTTTCATTTTCGTTATACTATTTATATTTTTAAGTTTTGCAACGAGAAAAATTGATATATTAATGGGCTGGGACGAGTGCTCATATTGGGCAACAATGGTTAAAAGACTATTTTATTTTAATACATACATTGGTGATGGAAATTTTCATTCAATGTATTATCCCCCAGCATTAACATCATATAATTATTATATAGTTAAATTTATCGGCTTTGCAGATAGTTCCTTATATTTTTCTCAATACATTTTTGTTTTAAGTGGACTAATATTTCTTATAAAAGATTATGATTGGAAAAAAATTATTCTTTGTTTATTAATTATATTTGGAGGTTATGTATTTTTAATATTATTACTAAAACCTTACGTTTTAACTTTATATTCAGAAATACCTTTAATACTTTTATCAGGAATAGCTTTAATTAGTTTATTTACAGCCAAAAGTAAAAGTGATTACTATTTCGTAGCAATGCTTCTTTGCAATATAGCTTGGATAAAATCAAATGGTTTGATGTTATGTTTATTAATTGTTTTAGTAGCCTTAGTACAACTATTTAATTGTTATAAAAGAAAGTTCTCATCAAGTAAAGCCAAAGAAAAAAATAAATATTTTAAAGTATTTATTGAAGTAATAAAAGAGAAAAAAGAATTGCTTTTTGTAATTATTGCACCATTTATAGCGAGTTTTATCTTTAAAGTTTTTTTACAAATTTTTAATATTTCAAATCCCCAAGTCGCTGGTACTAGTATCAAAAGCTTTTTATATATTCTTTTAAGAGATACAGACAGCTCAAACTTGGTAGTTGATTTTGCTAATTCGTTAAATAAAAACTATAATTATAGCACATTTAATTTAACATCGATTGCACTTGTTGCGTTAATAATTCTAGGCTTTTGGGTCATAGAAAAAATAAATAAAAATAATGAATGTGTTAATAATAACAAATATATAACAATTGCAATATTTTTAAGTTTTGCATTGTATTGCGCAAGTTTATTGTATGCATATTGCTTTCTATTTTCCGAAGGAGAAGCAAGTGTATTAGCATCATTTGATAGATATATGAATTCATTTATTGGATGTATTGGTATTGGCTTTTTTGGCATTATATCTTACTTGCTGGTCGAAAATAATAACAATACTAAATTAAAAAATATCGTTGTTATAACATTTATTGCCGTAATTTGCGTTACAAACTTAGGAGATACTTATAGTATTTTTAAACAATTATTTCCAAAAACTCAAACTGTAACGGCAAGCGAAATAATGAAGGGAAAAGATATAGCTAATAAATATTCAAAGTATCTAACAAAAAATGATAAAGTTGGTTTTATTATTCAAGGCGATTATGGATTAACTGTTTGGGCATCTATATACTATATGACTCCATTAAAACTATATGATCCAAGATTTGATACAGATATGTGGAGTATTAGAACAAGTGGTAGTGAGGATACAATTAATACAGTTGAAATCTCTCCTCAAAATTATCTTGATAAATTAAAAAGTGAAGAAATAACTCATTTAATAATTGAAAATATTAACGAATATTTTGTGAAAGATTATAAAAATCTATTTGAAACTGATAAAATAGTAAATGGTTTGTACGAATTGAATTATAATAAAAATAAATTGGAATTAGTAAAGATGGAGGAAAAATGAAAAAAGTAAAAAATTTAATTATTGGTGCTGGTATATCTGGACTAACATATGCCAGTTATTGCAAGGATGATTATTTGATAATCGAAAAAGAAGCTGAAGTTGGAGGTTACTGTAATACTCATTATGTAAAAGATTATGTCTGGGACTATGCAGGCCACTTCTTTCACTTTAAGACTGATGAATTTAAGAAAAAATTTATAGACAGTTTAAATAAAGATGATTATGTTACTCAAAATAAAAAGACCTATATTTATTTTGATAATGCTTTAATAGACTTCCCATTTCAAACAAATATACATGAACTATCTAAAGATAAATTTATAGATTGTTTATATGATTTGTTTAATAAAGAAGAAAAAGAAACTTATGATAACTTCCTAGATATGTTGTATGGAAAATTTGGTAAGTCTATTACGGAAATGTTTTTAAAACCTTATAATGAAAAGTTATATGCTTGTGATTTAACAAAATTAGACAAAGATGCTATGGGAAGATTTTTCCCTTATGCGGACATTAAAGCTATAATTAATAATATGAAAATCTCTAAAAATTCTTCATACAATAATACGTTTATGTATCCTAAAAAAGGTGCTCAAGTAATAATTAATATATTAATGAAGAGTATTAATCAAGATAATATATTACTAAATACGATTGTAGAAAAAATAGATTTAGAGAAAAAAGAAGCTATACTAAATAATGGAGAAGTTATATGCTTTGATAACTTAATTAATACTGCGCCATTTAATGCATTTTTAAAGTTAACTAACAATGAAGAGTATAATAAATTGAGTGATAGATTGACTTATAATAAAGTTTTAGTATTTAACTTAGGATTTAATAAAAAATCTAAATATGATAAAGAACATTGGATTTATTTTCCTGATAAAAGCATCAATTTTTACCGTGTTGGATTTTATGACAACATATTAAGCTCAGACAAACTAAGTATGTATATAGAGATAGGATATTCAAAAGATACAATTATAGATGATACGAAAATCAAAGAAGAGTTAAATAAAACTTTAGAGGGATTGAGAAGAGTAGGTATCATAGACGAAACATTTGACTTAGTTGCCTATGAAAGCATCATAATGAATCCTGCTTATGTTCATATTGATACAGAAAATGATAAGCAAGTTAGAAAGATAATGAATGATTTAAGTAATCAAGGAGTTTATAGTATTGGTAGATATGGAGCTTGGACATATTGCTCTATGGAAGACTGTATGTTAGAAGCAAAAAATTTATCTGAAAAGATATAAAGAAAGGTAAATGATTAATAAAAAATGCTAAATAAACTAAGAAGATTTATAGACAAATGTAATAATTTTGTGAATATATATCCTAAAAAGTTAGATAAAATGGATGAAAATATCACTAGATTACAAGATGATAATAAAGAGATTACGAAAAAACTTTTGGAATACCAAATTAATTTAAATGTTTTAGAAGGAAAAATTCAAAATTTGGAATTTAAACTCGATAATGTATCATCTAATTTTGATTGTGTAAATTTAGAATATATGAACTTAGATTGGTATATGCCCAAAAATAAAGTATTAATCATTGGATTTTATGGAGCTCCAAATTTAGGTGATGAACTTATGCTTCATACTATTTTGAAAAAATTATTATTGCATAAAGATACTTTAGATATAACTGTTATGATGTCAGAAAATTATAACTTTGATATTACAAAATATCCCAAATGCAAGACTATTCATTATCCAAAAAATATCATGGATATAAACACTCTAGCAAATTATTACGATATAGTCATATTTGGTGGTGGAGCACTTCTTGATGACAGTGATTATAATTTATATACCAATAGATTATCATTAAACACCATTTTAGTAAATTTAGCATATCGGATGATTACTTGTGAAAAGAAAGTAATACTTTACGGTTTAAGTTCAAACAACAAACTGGTTAATAAAGAATATATTAATAAATTAAAATTTATCACCGAAAATGCCACTTATTTTTCCTTACGTGATACCAACAGTTTAGAAGTTTTAAAGGAGTGTGATTTAGACACTTCAAAAATAAAAATTGTTCATGATTTAGTTTATACATATAACTATTCAAAATATATTACAAAGAAAAACGAAAGTTCAGTATTAAAAGTGGGAATAATTTATATATGTAATGAAGAAAATTATAAAGTATTATGTAATTTAACTAGTGCGTTAGGTAAGTATTTGAATGATACAAAACAGAAGTATAAAATGGTAATGATACCTTTTTATGAATATTTAAATAATGATACTAACTATTACCAAAAATTAGTAGATGAATTAAAAGATAATAATATTGAAGTTTTAACTTACCCAAATCCTATAGAAGACATCTTTAATATTATTTCTAAATTGGATATTTGCATTAGCATGAGATATCATGGAACTCTAATTGGTAATATGCTAGGAACGCCAACCTTAAATCTTTTATATGATGCACACAGACATTATATAAATAAGGTAAATTATCTTTATGATAAATATGGATACAATAATTATCAAGTTCAGTTTTCAAAAGTTAGTAATGAAAAGTTTATTGATACGTTTAAGACAGTATGTAAAATGACTAAAAATATAAATATCAATAAAAAAATATATATGGAAGCTAATAAGCAAATAGATGATGTAATAAATAGTATCGTTATTGAAAATGAGGAGGAAAAATGAAAAACATATTTGTAACAGGATGCACGGGGTATATTGGAAGTCATACATGCGTAGAACTATTAGAAAGTGGCTATGAAGTTATTGGGCTTGATAACTATAGTAACAGTAAACCAGAAGTTTTAGAAAATATAACAAAAATAACTGGTAAGAGTATCAAGTTCTATGAAGGAAACATGCAAGATAAAGCATTACTTCTAAAGATATTTACAGAAAATGAAATTGCTGCAGTAATTGATTTTGCGGCATATAAATCTGTTGGTGATAGTGTAGCAAAACCAGTGGAATACTATATTAATAATGTTAGTAGTCTTTTAATGCTACTTGATGCAATGCAAGAAAAAGATATTAAAACTATTATGTTTAGTAGTAGTGCAACTGTTTATGGTGAATCAAAAATAATGCCCATAACAGAAAAATGTGAAATTGGCCATACAACTAACCCTTATGGTACAAGTAAGTTATTTTGTGAACAAATTCTAAATGATTTATACAAGGCAAATAACGATTATAATATATGTATATTTCGCTATTTTAATCCAGTTGGGGCTCATCCTACAGGTTTAATCGGGGAAGAGCCAAATGGTATTCCTGCTAATCTAATGCCATTTATCTGTGATGTTGCAAGGGGCAAACTTCCATGTTTAAATGTTTTCGGTGATGATTATGACACCAAAGATGGTACAGGAGTAAGAGATTATATTCATGTTGTTGACTTAGCTAAGGCTCACATCAGTGGCCTAAAAAAGCTTGAAACAGACAAAAAGGGTATGCATATTTACAACTTAGGTACTGGAAAAGGTTATAGTGTTATGGAAATGATTAAAGCTTTTGAAAAAATTAATAATATTAAAGTAAAGTTTAAAGTTACAAAGAGAAGACCAGGGGATATTGCCGTGTGTTATGCTGACCCTACCAAAGCATATGAAGAACTAGGATGGAAAGCAAAGTTAGGACTTGAAGATATGTGCAAGGATGCATACAAATTTATAAAAAATAAAGAGATTGTTGGTGAAAAAAATGAAAGTATTAGTAATAATACCAGCTTATAATGAAGAAGAAAATATTATAAAAACAGTAAAAAAAGTAAAGTCTTATAAACCAAAAACATCTTACAAAGTTGATTACATTATTATCAATGACGGAAGTACAGACAATACCAAAGAAATATGCGAAAAAAATAAATTTAATGTAATTAATTTAATTCAAAATTTAGGTATTGGTGGTGCAGTTCAGACTGGATATAAGTATGCTTTAGAAAATAAATATGATATAGCTATTCAATTTGATGGCGATGGTCAACATGATGAAAATTATATTGATACTTTGGTTCAGGAAATAGAGAAAGGCGCAAATCTTGTCATTGGTTCTAGATTCGTTGCAAATTTAAGTAAATTTAAATCCAGTAATATTAGAAGATTAGGAATAAAAATATTATCGTTTTTAATTAAATTTTGTACAGGTAAAAAAATATATGATTCAACTAGCGGATTTCGAGCTGTAGATAAAAAAGTAATAAAATTATTTGCAAATCATTATCCAGCTGAATACCCAGAACCAGAATCAGTCACAGAATTAATAAAACAAAATTATAATGTTGTTGAAGTTCCTGTTGAAATGCATGAAAGACAGTTTGGAAAATCATCGATTAGACCACTAAAAAGTATATATTATATGTTCAGTGTATGTATCTCAATCATAATAGTAAGCTTTAGAAACGGAGTTAAAATAAAATGAGTTTAAATTTGAAAATTACATTAATTATCTTTTTAATTTTTCAATTATTTTTAATAATCAATCATGTCAAAAAGAAGAAGATGACAACAAAATATGCTTGTTTTTGGATTATTTTAGTGCTCGGTATGGGAGTAATTGTCATTTTCCCGGAAATTATATTTAAACTTTCTAAACTTGCAGGTTTTAAACAAACTTCCAACATGGTATTGCTATTGGGATTTTTCTTCTTGTTTTATATTTCATTTATAATTACAACTAGTATATCTATTCAAAATGATAAAGTTAAAATTTTAATACAAGAAGTATCCTTACTAAAGGATAAAATAAATAAAATTGAAGATAATAAGAAAAAATAAATTATTAAGTGCAGATGTTTATATACAAACATTTACAAATATTTTTGATGTATGTATAATTACAATAGGAGGTAAACAATGATTAAAGTAATGAGTATTTTTGGAACAAGACCGGAAGCTATAAAGATGGCTCCTCTTGTAAAAGAATTAGAAAGAAGAAAGGAAATTAAAAGTATTGTTTGTGTAACTGCTCAGCATAGAGAAATGCTTGACCAAGTTTTGGAAACGTTCCAAATTAAGCCTGATTATGATTTAAACATTATGAAAAAAGGTCAAACTTTAGCAGGCGTTACAACCAGAGCTTTAAATGGTTTAGAAGAAGTAATTAAAGAAGTTAAACCAGATATTGTTCTTGTTCATGGCGACACAACTACCACATTTGCTGGAGCTTTAGCAGCCTTTTATAACCAAGTGGATATTGGTCATGTAGAAGCCGGTTTGCGAACAGATAATAAGTATTCTCCCTTTCCAGAAGAAATGAACAGACAAATGGTTGATAGGCTAACCGATATGTATTTTGCTCCAACTGAAAATAGTAAGGCCAATTTACTTAAGGAAAATATTCCAGAGGAAAAAATATATATTACAGGTAATACCGCAATCGATGCTATGTCAACGACGGTTGATAAAAACTATACTCATCCAGAGCTAGATTGGATTAAAGAAGGGGAAAGAATGATTTTGCTAACTGCCCACCGCCGAGAAAACTTAGGAAATCCAATGCGTAATATCTTCAAAGCTATTAAAAGAATTACAAATGAGTTTAGTGATGTCAAAGTAATATATCCAATTCACATGAACCCTCTAGTGCGAAGTGTTGCAGAGGAGATATTTCATGATACCGACAAAGTTAAGTTAATCGAACCTCTTGAAGTATTTGATTTTCATAACTTCCAAAATAAATCTTATATCATCCTAACAGATAGTGGAGGTATTCAAGAGGAAGCACCAAGTCTTGGAAAGCCGGTTTTGGTTTTAAGAGATACAACTGAAAGACCAGAAGGAATTGCTGCCGGAACATTAAAACTTGTTGGAACTGATGAAGAAGTAATATATAATGAAACTAAAAAGCTTTTAACAGATAAAGTGGAATATGAGAAGATGAGTAAAGCATCCAATCCCTATGGAGATGGTCATGCCAGTAAATATATTGTTGATGCCATAATCAAAAAGTATCAAAGTAACTAAGGAGCCAAAAGCTTCTTTTTTAGTTTATATTCAAAGAATTTAACTCTTATCAAAGTATATATTTCTTACTTACCATTAAAACCAAAATTTAATTCATACCTAAGTTTAATATGTGCTATACTAAATACATGAAAAAGATAAGTTTAAGTTTTAAAATAATTTTTATGTTAATTGTGGCAAGTATACTAGTTTTAAATATTAGGTATTTTACACCATCCTCATCTTCTGTCTTTATAATTGGCAGTTTAATATTTTTGGGTCTTTTCTTAATGTTATATCTTTACCGCCAAAAAGTCATAAGTAAAAAAAGTTTTACGATAAGTCTATTTATCTTTATTTTAATTGGCATACTAATTAGATTGTTTTTCATAAATACGTTAGAGTTTCACATGGAATCTGATTTCCAGCTTGCTTATGACAGCGCCAAGAGTATTATGAATAATGAAAGTCTTCAAGAAGATCACTATTTGTCTTATAATGGCTACTTCTATATTTTCTCATCTGTTATTGCTATCTTTATGAGCATAGTAGGGACATCTATTTCGAGTCTCTTACTCATAAATGTTATCTTATCACTTCTTTCCTTAGTTTTTCTTTATAAAATAATTAATATCAAATGTTCTAAAGAAACTTCCTTGTTTTTAAGTACTCTTTACTTTCTTCTTCCAAATGTTATTTTAGTAAATCTACTTTTAACTACTGAAAACATCTTTTTACCCTTATTTTTTCTTTGTATCTACTTATGCTTGAAAATAAAGAGAGAAAAATATTTCTCATTTATTCTTCTTGGAGCATTAATGTGTTTTACCAATTACATAAGACCAGCGATGTCTGTATTTCTTGTATCTTTTATAATATATTACATTATAAATACTAAAAAATTAAAAGAATTATCGTACTTACTAGTACTTATTTTATCATTTTTTCTTTGCTCAATCGGTTTTAAAGCCTATATTCAGCATAACTTAGGTGAGCCACTTAACAAAGGTTCTTTAGGTTGGGCCGTGTATTATGGTAGCAATTATGATTATAAAGGAATGTGGAACATAATTGATGCAGATGTAATCACAGATATTCTTAACAACTCCAAAAATGCAGACCTTACATTAGTAGAAAAATCTTTAGAAAGATATAAAGAATATGGCCCTGCTAAGAGCCTTCACTTACAAGCTATCAAGTATAAAGATTTATGGAAAGATAGTCTTGGCATGTATCCTTTTGTTGATTTAAATACCAGTATTGATAGTACTAAATATGAATTATCTCTTAGAACTCTTGCAAATATATTAGTTATTGTTTTATCAACTTTTACGCTTTGGGCTTCATTTAAAGACATAAAAGAAAAGAAAGATACATATCTGATTTTAGAAATATTTATTTCCCTTTACGTTCTATCTAATCTTTTTGTCTGTGTTAATGGTCGTTACAATTTTCTTTTATATCCAATCCTTATTATATGTAGTGGTAAAGTTATAGATAAATTCTTAAAAATTTGTTATGATAATAGTAAGGGAAGTGATAAAATGAAAGAAAAAATGTCTAAACTTATAAATGTTTATAAAAAATATGGATTTATCGGGTTTTGTAAAAAACTTAGAGCTTACATCATAGCTAATTATCTTGATAAAATAAGCTTTGAAGTAATGCTAAATAAGAAAAAATATACCAAAATTATCGAGGATATTTTAGCAACAGAAGATTTTGACCGCATCATCCTTTGGCGGAGTAGCTTTGGTTACAATGTTCCATTATTTCAAAGGCCACAGCATATCTCGAAAAACTTAGCAGCCAGCAAATGCCTAGTCTTATATGAAGTAACTACTATGACTGATAACATTAAAACTATCAAAAAACATGATGATAACTTCTATCTAGTAAACTTCAATAATATTGCTTTAAATAAAATAATCACTAAAGTATTAGCAGGCGTTAAAAAGCCAAAGTATGTCCAAGTCTATTCAACCGACTGGAAATTATCTGTTGAAAATATCGATACCTATCTAAAAAATGGTTATAAATTTATCTATGAATATGTTGACCATTTATCACCAGAGTTAGCTGGAACGAAAAATTTACCTCAAAATATTATTGATAAATACAATTATGTTCTTGAAAATAAAGACATCTATGTGGCTGTAACTGCAGATGCTTTAGAAAAAGAAATTGTTAAAAAAAGAGGTAAGAAGAACTTAGTATTTTCATGTAATGGAGTTGATTATAACTTCTTTCAAGAGTATGATAAAAACTATAAACTTGACAAAGAATTTACGGACATTTTAAAAAAGAAGAAACCTATCATTATGTATTATGGAGCTCTTGCTAAGTGGTTTGATTATGATTTACTTAAAAAGATAGCTAAAACAAATAAATATAGTGTTGTTCTTTTTGGAATTAAGTATGATGAAGCATATGACCAAAATATCACTGATGAAGAAAACATCTACTTTTTGGGAGCAAAAGATTATAAAGTTCTAAAGTATTATGCCAAAAAAGCCGATTGTTTAACTATTCCTTTTCTAATTAATGATATCACTAAGTCAACATCGCCAGTTAAGATTTTTGAATACATGGCAATGCATATTCCGATTGTTACAACAAAGATGCCGGAGTGTTTAAAATACAAAAGTGTGTTAACTAGCAAAGACCATGATGAGTTTTTAAAAAATATTGAAAAAGCTTTAAAACTTAAAAATGATAAGAAGTATTTAGATTTAGAAACTAAAGAGGCTAAAGAAAATGAGTGGAGAGAAAAGGCTTTAGCAATAATTAATTTAATTAAAAAGGATGAACCAAGTGAAAAAAATTCTAAATAGAATATATAAATATGGTAAAGATAGCTTCTATGAAGAAGTCCAAAAAGCTTTGAAAAACAAAGAAAAAAAATTTATTATTACAGTTAATCCAGAGATTATGATGAATGATGATGACGTGGTGCAAAAGATGTTAAATGATAAAAATGTCTCTTTAGTTCCCGATGGTATATCTATTGTCAAGGCTGCCAGAAATCTTGGCATTGATATAAAAGAGCGAATAACTGGAGTAGACCTTGCAGATGAGCTTCTGAATATAGCAAACAACTGCCATTATTCTCTTTATCTACTGGGAGCTAAAAAAGAAGTAGTAAAAACTTTAGCCCAAAAAATTGAAAGTGATTACCCCAATATAAATTTACTTGGGTTTCAAGATGGCTATGGCAATGATAAAGACAAAGATATGGAAAAAATAATTAAGTTAAAACCAGATATAGTTCTTATTGCTCTTGGAGTGCCAATGCAAGAAAAACTTATATACAAACATTTTAATAAAGCTAAAAAAGGCATATTCATTGGAGTAGGTGGCACATTTGACTGCTTAAGTGGAAGTAAAAAAAGAGCCCCCAAAATATTTATTAAGCTAAATTTAGAATGGCTTTACCGCCTTATAAAAGAACCTAGCAGATTAAAAAGATTTTGGCAAAATAACATTAAATTCATGTTTAAAGTTCGCAAAGAAAAGTAAAAGTAATATGGCTATAAAAAGTAAAAAAAAACTTTTTATAGTCTTTTTTATCTTTTACTACCATGAAACTAATAAAATAAATAATATCTAAATATACATCATTATAATATAGTCACCAAATACAAGTTATATCTACCAGATTTATTACAATAGACATATTTTAGGTAGTATGTTAAAATGCAATTAATAAAAGGAGATTTTATATGGATTATTTAATAAGAAAAGCTAGGATGGAAGATGCTCCTGCCCTAAATGAATTACTAACATTACTAATTAAAGATGAAAAAAAATATGATGATAATGTTAATGAAAACTGCACAATTGATAATTTTTATGAAAATATTATCAATTGTGATAAAAAAATAGTCTTAGTAGCAACTTGCCAAAGTGAGATAGTTGGTTATTTATTTGGCTATATTATTGATGATGGTAACACGTACTTAGTTAAGGAAGCTAAACTTGATGCTCTTTATGTAACTAGTAAACATCGCAGTCAAGGTATAGGAGCAAACTTAATTAAAGAATTTAAAAATTGGTGTTTAAATAACAGTGTTAAAACTATCGAAGTAACACTGCTAAAGAATAATAAAACTGCCGAAAACTTGTACATCCAAAATGGTTTTCAAGACTATAAAAAAAGTTTAATAGCAGTAATTGATGAAGAAAATTAACGATTATTTAGCAAAAGAGTAAAATAAAAAATATAGATTTCTAGACCTAAAAATTTCTCTCTTGATTATTTACTATTTTCCCAGTATAATAAAATTGTAGATATAAATAGTACCCAGTATGATATATTCTATAGAAATTTGGAGGAATTAAATGGATAATATTTTAGTAGCCATTTTATCCCTTATTGTTGGAATTTTACTTGGAAGTATAATGGTTTGGATATACATATCATACAAAGCATCCAAGGCAATGAAAAAAGCTGATAAATTATTAGAAGAAGCAAAAAAAGAAGCTGAAAGAAATAAACGTGATACACTTTTAGAAATAAAACAAGAACAACATAGATTACGTCAAGAAGTTGAAGCAGAAATAAAAGAAAAAAAGTCTGAACTTCTACAAAATGAAGACCGATTATTAAATCGGGAAAATAATCTTGATAAAAGAGAAGAAATTCTTCAAAATAGAGATAATTTATTACAAGAAAAAGAAAATGATTTATTAGCAAAACAAAGAAATTTACAAGAAAAAGAGGATAAAATGGATGGGCTATTGAAAGAAGAAATAGCTCAGTTAGAAAAAATTGCAAAATTTAGTAAAGAAAAAGCTCGAGATTTAATATTTAAACGAGTAGAAAGTGATATGGAGGTAGAACTTACTAGCTATATTAGAGAAGCTGAAGCCAAAGCTAAGCTTGAAGCTCATGAAATAGCCAAACAGTTAATAGTTAGTAGTATGGAAAGATACGCTGATGATGTTGTAGAAACACAAACTGTCAGCACGATAGAACTTCCAAATGATGAAATGAAAGGAAGACTTATTGGTAGAGAAGGGCGAAATATTAGAACCCTTGAGTCAGTTACCGGAGTAGACTTAATTATTGATGATACACCTGAGGCTATTAGTTTATCATCATTTGACCCTTTCCGCCGAGAAATAGCTAAAATAACAATTGAAACTTTAATTAAAGATGGACGAATTCATCCTGGAAGAATTGAAGAAGTTTATGATAAAACTTTAAAAGATATGACAACTAAAATCATTCAAATTGGTAGTGAAACGATTAATGATTTAGGAATAGCCAAGATGGACCCTGAACTTGTTACACTTGTTGGAAAGCTAAAGTTTCGAACTAGTTATGGTCAAAATGCCTTAAAGCATTCGATTGAAGTTGCTAATTTATGTGGCCTTATGGCTAGTGAACTTGGGGAAAATATCAGTCTTGCTAAAAGAGCTGGTCTCCTACATGATATTGGTAAATCAATTGACTTTGAAGTAGAAGGAAGTCATGTTGATATTGGTTTAGAGTTTGCTAAAAGACATCATGAACCTGAAGTAGTACTAGATGCTATTGCTTCTCATCATGGTGATGTTCCAGCCAAGTCAACAATTGCTGTATTAGTTGCAGTAGCCGATACTTTATCTGCTGCTCGTCCAGGAGCAAGAAATGATTCCCTTGAAAACTACATTAAAAGACTAGAACAATTAGAAGAAATTGGTAACTCCTATGCCGGAGTAGAAAAAACATTTGCAATGCAAGCGGGAAGAGAACTTCGTGTAATAGTTAAACCAAATGAAGTTGATGATAGCAAAAGTTATAAAATTGCTCGTGATATTAAAGAGCAAATTGAAAAAGAAATGCAATACCCTGGTACAATTAAAATAACTGTTATTAGAGAAACTAGAGCTTGTGAAGAAGCTAAATAATTAAGGAGGAGACATGAAAGATGTTGTCGTATTAATCCCAGTATATGACCCTAATGAAAAAATAATGCAAGAGTTTTTAGACAAACTCGAAAAGAAGTTTAAAAACATTGTTTTTATCGATGATGGATGTTCCAAAAAATACCAAAAATATTTGGAAAGTTTAAAAGAAAAATATCCTGTTTTAAAACATCATATAAATTTAGGAAAAGGACGAGGAATAAAAAATGGTCTTAATTATATCCTTAATAACTATCCAAAAGTAAAAGCTATAGTAACTGCCGATTGTGATGGTCAGCATAGTCCTAAAGATATTCAAAAAGTAGCTGAAATGACTATGGATAATGAAAACAGTCTTATTCTAGGAGTTCGAGATTTTAATAATGCGAGCGTTCCCTTTAAATCAAGATATGGAAATATTTTAACCAAAAATATTATGTATAATTTACTTGGCATGAAAATAAGCGATACACAAACAGGCCTAAGAGGTATGTCTCCAAGTGTTGCTCAAAAACTTTTGGAAGTAGAGGGAGAAAAATACGAATATGAAACTAATGTTTTAATCAACTGTGAAGAGAAAAATACTCCTATCAAAGAAGTAGTAATTGACACTATCTACATTGATGATAATGCAACAAGTCACTTTAATCCTGTCGAAGATTCATATCGTATATATAAATTATTTACTAAATATTTATTAGTAGTATTACTTGCTTATCTTATAGAAACAATAACTTTTAGTTTCTTTCTATCAAGTAAAATAAATATTATTGTTAGTAGTTTACTTATTATTAAAATTGCTTCATTTCTGTTTGTGAAATTAGTAAATAAATTTGCAAGTATCTACATTTATCTTGTATCAACATTTCTTACATTTCTCTGCATAGTATTTCTTCCATCTAATCTTATATTAATATTTAAAATTTTACTAGATATCATTTTAGTAGTAATATGCTTACTAATTAATAATAATCAAAATGGGTAAGTATTAGAGCATTTTCTAATACTTGCTTTTTTTTATAAGAAAAACATCATTCTTAAAATGATGTTTATTTTTTATGCTTGGTTAACTTCCATTATAACAGGTAATATAATTGGCTTTCTACCTGTTAAGTTATTAATATATGGAAGTAGTTCCAAAATTATTTGATTTTTTAAATCTGTATAACTATAAGGAGATTTATTTAGAAAATCATTTACTACTGTGGCAATCTTTCGCTCGATTTTTTGCATTAATTCTTGATTTTCATTAACTAAAACAAATCCTCTAGCCGTAACATTTGGCTTTAATAAAAGCTTTCTTGTAAGTGTATTAATATTTAAAATCGTAATAAGTATTCCATCTTGACTCATTAACTTCCGGTCCTTAATAACAACACTACCAATATCACCAACTCTTGAGCCATCAACATATACATCGCCAGCTTGAACAGTTCCGGCCTTTTTAACAGTTCCATTCAAAAGCTCAATAACATCTCCATTAGCGCAAATAAAGGTATTATCAGGATTAATCCCACAACTTACACCAATCTCTGCATGTTTTTTAAGCATTCTATACTCACCATGCATTGGCATAAAATATTTAGGTTTCACAATTCTAAGCATCCATTTTAATTCTTCTTCTTTCGCATGCCCAGAAGTATGAACATCACTAAATTCAGAATTTGTAAATACTCTAACACCTTTTAAATATAACTTATTAATTATTTTATTAATGCTTTCAGCATTTCCTGGAATAGGGCTTGATGAGAAAATAACTAAATCATCTTTTAATAGTGATATTTGTTTATGTTGTCCATTAGCTATTCTTGATAAAGCTGCTAGTGGTTCTCCTTGTGACCCTGTACATAAAATACATACTTCATTTCTTTTCATATTTTTAGAAGTATTAGCATCTATAAAGATTGTTCTATCTTTAATAAGTCCATTGTTAATAGCAAGTTCAATGCTATTTTCCATACTTCTTCCAAAAACAATTATTTTTCGGTTATACTTCCGGCAACTTTCAACTATATGTTTAATTCGGTAAATATTAGAAGCAAATGTTGCGATAATAACTCTCCCATGATGTTTACATATCATATCATTTAGTGTTCCATCAACAGCACTTTCACTTTTAGAGTAACCGCTAGTTAAAGCATTAGTAGAGTCACTTAGTAAAAGTGTTACACCTTCAGAACCAAACTTTGCCATCTTATGAATATCTGCCATTGGCCCAACTGGAGTTAAATCAAACTTGAAGTCTCCCGTTTCAAATATAGTTCCATTCGGCGTCTTAATAACTATTGCAAAACTATCTGGGATAGAGTGGGTTGTATTAATAAAAGATATATTAAAGTATTTAGTCTTGACATTTAAATCTGGATTAATAATTTCAAAATTATCATACTTAATATTTCTTTCAACAAGCTTTTTAACAATTAAATCTTTTGCAATTTTCGGTGTATATATAACGGGAATATCCACTGCTTGCAATAAAAAGGGAATACCTCCAATATGGTCTTCATGCCCATGGGTAATAAAAAGTCCTTTAATTTTTTTAGCATTCTTCTTTAAGTAACTTATATCTTGAATAACATAATCTACTCCAAGTAATCCTTCCTCAGGAAACATAACCCCAGCATCAATAATTAAAATCTCACTGTTATGTTCCACGATATACATATTTTTTCCAACTTCTCCAAGGCCACCTAAAGCAATCACCTTAGTGGCAACATTTTTATTATTCATCAAAAAATTCCTTCTTTCTAAAATTTATAAAGTTTTTCAAAACAAATAAATTATATCAAAGAAAAGGCCATTTGTCAAAAGTATATTCCCCATGATATAATTGATAAAAAGGAGGAAAACATGGGTTTATTCGATAAATTAAAAAAAATAATCACAAATAAAGAAGAAACAAAAAAAGTTGATGAAAACATTCAAAAATATGATGAGGGCTTAGAAAAATCTCGTCAAGAATTTGTTTCTAAGTTAAGTATGCTTGGTATTAAATATAATAAGGTTAATGAAGAGTATTTTGAAGAACTTGAAAATATCTTAATTATGGCCGACATTGGTGTAAACACAGTGATGAACTTTATGGAACGGCTTCGAAAAAGAGTTAAAAGTGAGCATATTACTGATACAAAATATTTAAATGAAGTAATTGTAGATGAGCTTTTTATCATCTATGTTAACAATGAATCTTTAACAGACAAAATAAATATGGCCCCATCTGGTCCAACTGTGATTTTAATGGTTGGAGTAAATGGCGTTGGAAAAACAACCACAATTGCTAAACTAGCTCATAAATATAAAGAAGAAGGTAAGAAAGTAATGCTTATTGCGGGTGATACCTTTAGAGCAGGCGCAGTTAAACAATTAGAAATTTGGGCAGAGCGAACAGGGAGTTTGTTTTATGGCACTGAAAATATTGACCCCGCTGGAGTAATTTATGATGGTCTTAAAAAAGCAGAAGAAGAAAAAGCTGATATAGTTTTAATCGACACGGCAGGAAGACTACATAATAAAATCAATCTAATGAAAGAACTGGAAAAAATAAACAAGGTAATTGGAAAGTTAGTTCCAGGTGCACCTCATGAAACTTTACTGGTAATTGATGCCACTACCGGCCAAAATGGTATTATGCAAGCTAACGCTTTTAAAGAAATAACTAATATTACTGGAATAGTTTTAACTAAACTTGATGGTACTGCAAAAGGCGGAATAGTTCTTGCAATAAAAGAAGAGGTAAAAATCCCTGTTAAATTTGTAGGTCTTGGTGAGCAAATGACAGACTTAATTACTTTCGATATTGAAAATTATATCTATGGTTTATTTAAGGACTTGTTATGATGAAAGATTTTGTCTACTGCGGAGAACTTTTAAATATTTATCGAAACCTTTTAAGTGAAACAAATCAAAAATATTACTCTCTTTATTATGAGGAAAATTTAAGCTTGCAAGAAATCGCTGATTTAGGCCATGTCTCTAAAAGCTATGTTGGCAACATCATAAGTAAGACTAGCCAAAAGTTATTAGACTATGAAGACAAACTACACTTATATGAAAAATCACAAAAACTATACCAAGTATTAAAGATGCAGGATATAAAGCAGATAAAAAATATCGTTAAAGAAGTTTTATAAAATTAGTATAAAAATTAAATATTTAATATAATAATAGTGTACTACTTAATTGTCTTATAGCAAATATAGTAGTATATTATTATTGCATTTAAAAAAAGTGTAATAAAAAAGTGGTGATCCCGACCACAACAGGGAACGAAAAAAAGGAAACTAGAGAGCAAACTCTAGTTTTATTGTGCAAATTAATATATAATACAGCTTAGAGGTTTAAAGAGTTATATTTAGTTAGATTAGATAAAGATTATTGTAATTATTTAAGAGAATTTGATAAAAAAGTACCTTACAATTATAATGAAAAAAAATTAAGGCCTTTCGTTGGAGTTTTATTTGCTATAGATGTATTTATGTATTTTGCTCCATTATCTAGTCCAAAACCTAAAACTTAAAACAAAACTAGATTTTTTGAAAATAGATAATGGAAAACTAGGGGCAATAAATTTTAATAATATGTTACCAGTAATAGAAAAAAATATAATAAAAATAAATTTACATAAAAAGAGCTATCTTAAGTCTGATACAAAATATATGATATTATTAGAAAAACAACTTCGTTGGTTAAATCGAAATTATATAATAATTCTAAGTAAAATTTATCTTCTTTATCCTACTTATATTAATTACTGTTATATCTATTTTTTTGTTTTTTCATAAAAAAAATTAATACACATACATTTTTAATAGGTGTGATTATGAAGAAATTTTTAATTGTTTTAAGTTTAATATTAGGCATTCCAGGTGTTTTCGCAGAAGTTGATTTGGCCGAAAATGCTAAGAGTGCAATACTGATTGAAAATAGTACAGGAAAAGTCTTGTATGAAAAAAATGCTGATGAAAAACTAGCGCCAGCCTCTATGACAAAACTTGCTAGCATGCTCATTATTATGGAAGAAATAGATAAAGGAAATTTAAAACTCACAGATAAGGTTACAATTAGCGAGGAAGCTGCTAATATGGGTGGAAGTCAAGTATTCTTGGAAGCTGGAGAAAGTTATAGTGTTCATGACCTTTTAAAAAGTGTAGCGATTGCCAGCGGTAATGATGCAGTGGTAGCTCTTAGTGAAAAAGTTGGAGGAACAACAGAAAACTTTGTTGAAATGGTAAATAAAAGATTAGCTGAAATTGGAGCAACTAGTACTCATTTTGTTAATCCCCATGGTTTAGATGCTGAAAATCATTATTCTACGGCAAGGGACATGGCTATTATTGCTAGAGAACTTTTAAAACATCCAAAAATATTAGAGTTTACTAGTACTTATGAAGATTATTTAGAGAAAAATGATGGAAGTAAAACTTGGCTTGTTAATACAAATAAAGTCGTATACTTAAAATGCTATAGTGAAAAATTACTATAGTATTTTTTATTTATAAATAAGGGTTTTATCAAAAACTAACATACAAAATAAATTTGTTTGTAAGTGAATAATACTATAGTGCTTTGGAATATTTGAATAACATAATCGTATAATTAGATGAATGAGTTAGAAAAAAGGAGGCCCGATAATGACTTGTTTATCTAAAAACATTAGTTTAGAGATTATGAAGTTTTTCTTAAATACTAGTGTTCCAAAAATTTTAAGTGAAAGGAAAGGTATTGCTTCTAATTAGGAAGGAGTGATATTAACTTATGCAAACAGCAATTTATTGCAGGGTATCTACTGAAGAACAAGCTACTGAAGGATTTAGTATTCATGCTCAAAAAGATAAATTAACTAAATATGCTGAAAGTAACGATTGGGATATAGTAGATTACTATGTTGATGATGGTATAAGTGGTAAAAATTTAACTGATAGGAAAGAAGTATCAAGATTAATTGAAGATGTAAAGAAAGGAAAAATAGAAAACGTTCTAATATACAAATTAGATAGACTTACTAGAAGTGTTAAAGACCTTATTTATTTAATAGAATTATTTGATAGTCATAATTGTACTTTTAACTCTCAAACAGAAAAAATAGATACTTCAAATGCTGTTGGAAGAATGTTTGTTAAGATTATTGGAATATTTGCAGAATTTGAAAGAGAAAATTTAGCAGAAAGAGTTACTTTTGGATATGAACAAAAAACTAAAGAAGGTAATTATACTAATTGTAATGGCGTTTTTGGTTATGATTATTTAGTTGGTAAAGGAAAGCTTAAAGTTAATAAAAATGAAGCAATTTATGTTAAGAAAATATTTAATTGGTATTTAGATGGCGAATCTATGGTTAAAATTGCTAAAAAGTTAAAAGATTTAAATGTACCAACTAAAAGAGGGGGGCATTGGAATCAGTCAACTATTTATTCGATACTTACTAATCCTCTTTATATTGGCAATGTAAGGTATGGAGTAGGAAGAAAAAATGGCTTTGAAGTAAGTGGTAAAAACATAACACCTATTATTAATGATGACTTATTTAATAGTGTTAGCAATCTGATGAAGAAAAGAAAGAAATTTCATAACAAGAAATACTCTTCTGATGATACCTATTATTTTAGAGTATTAAGATGTAGTTTATGTGGAGGAAAATATCATGCTAGGCAACAACTTCAAAGTGGCAAAAAATATATTACTTATCAGTGTAATGGGCATAACAACAATAGCTGTAATGCTCCAGGATTTTCTCATATTAAAATAGAAAATGCATTTATTAATTATTTAGAGAATATTAAAAATTTAGAATTTGATAAAAGTATTTTAAAGAAAGAAAAAAAAATAATAGAAAACAATGAAACTATAGATTTACAAGAACAAACCCGCAAATTAAATAAAAAGAAAAAAGATATGACAGAATTATTTAGTACTGATGAAATTGATTATGATACTTTTAAAGAAGTAAAAAGTGTAATTGATTCCAAATTAGAAGTGTTAAATAATGAGTTAGATAAAATTAATAAATATTCTAATGAAGAAGATCTAACTAATGAAGAAATTATTAAAGAAGTTATAGTTAATTTAAAAAATAATTTTATTCATTTAAACAATCACGAAAAAAAGATGTTTCTAGAAAGATTTGTTAAAGAAATAAAAGTAAGAAAGGAAGGAAATGATGTAATGATAGAGAGTGTTACATTTTAATTGAAGGCTGTAGTAGATTAAAAAAAAGTCCGGTTAGAAGTGGAAATTTTAATTACTATTCGTTAAAAAGTCCGATTTTATATGGAAATTTAATTGATTTGATATATATAGACAAAAAAATATAAAAAATAATGTATAATAAATGATTGTAAATGGAGGTGTTATATGCAATTAAAAGATTATGAAAAAGTAGAAAGCTCTAATATAGAATTTAAAGAAAAAGTAGAATATAATAAATCTAAGAGTTGGCTTAAATCAGTTTCTGCATTTGCTAATTCAAATGGTGGAATATTGCTATTTGGTGTAAGAGATGTGGATAGAGAGCCAGTTGGATTAGATAATATAATTAAAGATTCAGAAAAAGTGTCTGAATTAATAAATGATAAAATTACTCCACTTCCACGATATGAATTAAAAACCTTTAAAGAAAATAATAAAGATTTTATGGAAGTAAAAGTAGGAGATGGTCCTAGAACTCCATATTATTACAATGGTGATGGAAGAAAAGAGGCTTTTGTTCGAGCTGGAAATCAATCAATATCTACTCCTAAACATATATTAGATGGATTGATTTTAAAGGGACAGAATACAACTTTTGATGAATTACCAAGTAAGTATGATGTTTCCGATGTAAGTTTCACTTTATTGAATGCGTCACTAAAAAGTGAAACCGGAAGAGAATTGAATAAAGATAAGGATTATATATCATTAGAATTAATAACGAAGGATAAAAAAGTTACAAATGCAGGTTTGCTTTTATCAGATCAAGGTCTATTAATTCAATCGAGGATATTTTGTACTAGGTGGAAAGGTTTAGTTAAGGGCTCTATTGATGGGGATGCCATTGATGACAAAGAATATAATGGTAGTATTATTTCACTTTTAGAAAATGCTGAAGTTTTTATTAAAAACCATTCTAGAATTGGTTGGGAAATTAAAGGCATGAAAAGAATAGAAGTAGAAGATTATCCTGTTAGAGCAATTCGTGAAGCTATTGTTAATGCTATTATTCATAGAGATTATCAAATAGTTGGTTCTGAAATCCATATTGATATATATGATAATAGATTAGAAATAACATCTCCTGGTGGAATGATTGATGGTAGTTTTGTTCAAAATTTAGATATAACTAAAATTTCTTCAATGAGAAGAAATAGGGTTATATCAGATATATTTAATAGATTACATTTTATGGAGCGTAGAGGAAGTGGATTAACCAGAATAGTTGAATCATATAGCGATTATGATGTTAAACCAATATTTAATTCTGATGTTTCTTCATTTAAAGTAATTTTTCCAAATAAAAATTATATTAAAAAAAGTCCGATTAGTAGTGAAAAAAGTCCGGTTATGAGTGGAAATGTTGTTAGCGACGAAGATTATTTTGTAATTAAATTACATAAAAATCTTCCAATGAATGTAACTAAAAGTACTCATGATAAAATTCAAAAATTGTTTGATAAGTTTGGTTATCAATATGATTTTAAATGGGAAGATGTTGCTGAAATATTTAATGTAAAAAAATCCAGGGCATCAGAAATAGTTGCTTTACTATTAGATTCGAACTTGATTGAACCTTCTGCCCCAACTAAATATAAATTTAAAAAATAATTGTATTAAACAGTGTAATAATTTACATTGTTTTTATGTTATATGAAAAATGTGAAACTAAATTAAAAAAAGAAGATGATATATAATAAAAAAAGATTAGAAAGAAGAAATTTATATAGATATATATGTTTTACTAGTAATGCTTATTTTGCTAATTTATTTGGAGTTAAGTCAAAAGCAATATCTGTTACAATAAAAAAGTTAAAAGATTTAGATTTAATAAATGTTAAATATATTAGAAATGAAAATTTTGTTAAACAAAGAAGTATTACTCTAACGAATAATGTATGAAAAGGGATAAATAATAACGAAGTAGTAAATAAGGAAGAAGAGATTACTTATATGAATGAATATAATAATAAGATAAATAATAATAAAGAAATATTTAATAAAATTATATCTTATGATATAGATGGTGTTATGTTATGAAATGGTAAAAGATGTGAATCAGTAGAACCTACTGAAGAAGAAAGAAAAGAAATGGAAGATTTA
Organism: uncultured Bacilli bacterium; assembly: GCA_934096125.1. Classification (GTDB taxonomy): domain Bacteria; phylum Bacillota_I; class Bacilli_A; order RF39; family UBA660; genus Onthocola_B. The sequence goes on along the minus strand of CAKOLB010000005.1, from coordinate 34,370 downwards.
TTAAGTGAATTTAAAGATGGTGATGGTTTGACAAATGAATAAACAAATATTAAAATTAAATAAAGAATAGAAAGTGCTAGTACAGACTTTTATGTTTTGTATTAGCACTTTTTTCTTTGTTGAAAGAGAGGTGTTCATAAAAATATAATATGCTCTTATTCATCCATAGTTTTTACTAGTATGGTAGTAAGTTGGATTATTCTATGGATTGAATTTTATTGGGAAAATAAAGGATAAAAAAAGAGTTATGGATGAATTCTTCCATAATTTATGGTCAATTTTGCAAGTGCAAAATAAGATTTGATAGCAGTGCTTGTCCTTTATTTCTCATAAATAAATAAGAATATGCTATCAATTCCTTTATCCTGCTTTAAAAAGAATCCTAAAAAACAGAAAGAAAAGGTGATGTGTATCGGGTTATTTCCTAAAAGAAAGGAAAATTATTATTGCTAAAAATTAGATTAAATATATTATGTAAGGAGTTATTTATAGTTTAAGATAGGAGATTAGTTTGAGAGAAGAAACTATCTTAAATTACCAAAACTTAGTATATAAAATATTATCTCATTATAGAAATTTATATAATTATAATAGAGACTTTGAAGAAGATTATTTTTATGATGGTATGGTAGCTTTAATACAAGCATATGATACATATAAAGATGATAATAATGTTAAGTTTATAACATATGCATCAAGATGCATTCATAACAAGTATAAAGATATATTTAAAAAGAAATCTTTTAATGAAGAACCATTAGATTTACAAATAAAAGATGATTTATACCTACTTGATATTATTCCATCAAAAGAAGAAAAAACTCTGGATATGTTAATAAAAAAAGAAACAAAAGAAGAATTAGAAGATTCATTAAATAATTTAAGCAATGATGATAACTTTATTATATGCAGTTTATATGGTATTAAAACTAAAAGAATAACTCAAAAAAACTTAGCAAAGATATTTAATTGTACTCAAAGTTGTATTGCTAAAAAACATAATAAAATATTAAATCTAATTAAAGAATACTTAGAATATTAATTCTAGGTATTTTTTTAAAAAAAAAGAGAACAAAATATGATATAATATACTTGTAGTTTGCTGTGTTGATACCACATTTTTAATAAAACTATTACGCAAGAAAACAAATAATAAAGGAGAAAATGACATGGATGAAAAAATTGATGTTTTAAATGAATTAGGTGAATTTACAGGAAAGGTTGCTACATTGCAAGAATGTCATAGTCAAGGATATTGGCATAGAGCAGTTTATGCTTTTATAATCGATCAAAATTCTAATGTCTTACTTCAAAAAAGGAGTAAGGATAAAAAATTATGGCCGGGAAAATGGGATGTAACTGTTGGTGGTCATGTAAGAACTGGGGAATTTGGTAGACAAGCTGTTATTAGAGAATGCAAGGAAGAGTTGGGAATTGAAATTACTGATGACGATATTAAATACATAGTCGGTACAACATCAGTTTATAATAAAAACGGCTATATAAATAATCATTATGATGAATGTTACTTAATATTAAAACAAATTGATACTAAATCCTTGAAATTACAAAAAGATGAAGTTGAAGATGTGAAATTTTTTACTTGTGAAGATTTAATTAATAGAATTAATAATAACTACGATGAATTAACAGAAAAAGAAGTTTCATGGCATATATTTAAAAGAATTTTGGATAGTAATATTATTGATTTGATTAATTAACGTGTAACGTGAGAAGTTTTTATGAAAGCAGTTAAATATACTTTAAATAATGATAAAGTTAGATATTTAATGTCAACTGATAATCAACTAAATATGTTGATAAAATATATTGAAAATACTGAGCTAGTTATAGAATCAGATGGTTTCAGTTGCTTGATTAAATACATTATTGGGCAGCAAATAAGTGATAAGGCGCGTGAAACAATTTGGACTAGATTTAAAACAACATATAAAAATATTACACCAAAAAAAATATTGTCTGTGAGTAATAGTGAAATTAAATCATTAGGGTTATCAGAAAGAAAAATTAAGTGCATAAAAAGTTTGGCATTTGAAATAGTTAATGGAAATATTGATTTTAAAAGTTATTTATGTCAGTCAAATGAATATATAATTAAAGATTTAACGAAAATTAAAGGAATTGGAAAATGGACCGCTGAAATGTATCTGATTTTCTCACTTGGTAGAGAAAATGTTTTATCTAAAACTGATGGAACAATAAAAAGAACAGTTAAATGGCTATACAATATAAATGAGATTCCAGATGATAAATTAATTCAAAAAATTTTTGAAAAATGGGAAGGTTATGAAACTATTGTATCAACTTATTTATGGAAAGCAATTGAATTAAATTTGACGCATACAAATTTTAATGATTTATTCAAAAAATGAGGTGAAATATGGAAAGCATTATTTTGAAATTTATGAAAAAATCTATTGAAATAGCTCAAAAAAATGAAAATATTTTTGTAGGCGTATTGGCAATTTCCTCAAATAATAAAATTATATGTTCAAATGAAAAACAGGATACAAATGATTGGGTTAAATATATCTTACATGAATTAGAACTTTTGAAGGTAAACAACTTAGATTCATTGTATTTAACAATTAACACATATACAAATAATGAGTTTGGTTTAAATACAGTTTTAAATTATATTAAAATTAATAAAATATTCATCGGATTACCAGATCCTAAATTGAAAATGTACTTAGCCGATGATCCTAGTCTTCATTTCAATAACGTTCAATTTTATCCAGATGATTTGCAAAAAGCGATAATTTCTCAAAATGCTTCCTTGTTTATAGAAAGCCATCAAAATATCAAAAACAATAATTATTATTCGCAAAAAAGAATCAGTGAATTAGTAAAGAACAATTTGTGTGAATTGGGTTATCATATAACTGAAATTGATATAGGCAATAATAAGTCAGTCTCTAAATTATCACAGTTTTTAACTGATAACTATCATTTATCTTTTAATAAATCAAAATGTATTGTTGAGAAGTGTTTGTCAGATGCTTTCAATAATAAATATTCATCATATGATTATAAAAATGACGCTCGATATTTAAATTCTATGTGGAGCAGCACATTTAATTCTATATGTAATAAAATAGGACTTAATTTAAGTGATGACAATATTATAAACGTAGGTGTTGGTTCTGGAAATGAAGCGGCAAAAATATTTAGTACTTGCAAAAGAATAACATTTGTGGATATTGCACTTGACGGTTTAAAAAAAATAAAAAAATTTATGCCACAGTCTGCAATCATTTTATCATCTGCCGAGAATTTATCAACTGTGGAAGATAATATATTTGATGCATATATATCTTTAAGGACATACAACTCATCATTTTTTAATATTTCAAATGCTTTGAAAGAAGCCGAAAGAGTTTTAAAAAATAATTCATATATTTTAATATCAATTGCCAATGGTTTTATTGATTCTAACTTTGAAATAATTCCGGGTTTAATTATTCCTAATACTGAGTTTGTTAATATTTATAGAGGATTAGATACAATAAGAAAACTTGCAGATGAGTTATCACTATTAGGATTCATTGATATAAAATATCTGCCAACTACTGAAGAAATTTATTTGTTTGCCAAACTTAAAAAATAAAAAAAGGAAGTGAAAAAATGAAAAAAAAAGAATTTACCAGTAATATGATCCTTGATTTTGATAAATATTTATCAACTATACATATTGACTTACCAGAAAAGTATAATTTGATTAATCCATACAATGGTGAAGCAAAATATACCATAGAACAAATTACACAATCTTTTTATCATAAATTTTATGATGATAGTAAAAAACGGAGAATAATATTGGGAAGTTCTCCTGCAAGGAGAGGAACTGCAATCACGGGAGTGCCATATGAAGATGCTGCACATTTGCAAAATCAGACTGGAATATATATCGAGAATTTTTATGTAAATAAATCTTCATCTAATTTTTTGTATGATGTGATAGATTTATACGGGGGACCTGAAAAATTTTATAATGATTTTTATATGAACTTTATATGCCCATTAGGAATTGTAAGAATTAATTCAAAAGGCAATGAAGTAAATTGCAATTATTATGAAAATAAACAACTCCAAAATTGTTTATATGATTTAATTGTTACATCTTTAAAAAAACAAGTTGAATTTAATATAGATAGGTCCGTATGCTATTGTATTGGTAGCGGTGAAAATTATGAATTTTTAAAATTAATAAACGAAAAATTTAATTTTTTTGATAAAATAATTCCACTAGAACATCCACGATTTATAATGCAGTACAATTCTAAGAATAAAGATTATTATTTAAAAAAATATTTAACAGCTTTAACAGAAAACAGAAAGGAAGATGAAAATCATGAAAGACAAAAATAAAATATTTATACATTTTAATACTTATAAAACAACTTTGTATAACGTTGAAAATGATTCAATAATAAAAGTTAATGAGAGCAGGTTGTTTTTTAATGAAACATTGGTAAATAAGGAGTTATGTGATAAAATCGATAATTATTTATATGACTTGAACACAAAAATAAAATTAGATAATAAAAATACTAGGTTGTACGCAACTGGTATATTTCAAGAATTATCTAATGAGGAACAAATTCAATTGAACATACATGTATTTGTAAAACATGGTCTTTATTTAAATATCGTACCAAAAGATTTAGAAAACTTTTATTTGCAGCAAAAAAATAATGGCAGAAAAGTAAATAATTTAATAGAAGGATTGTTACAACAAGAATTCAGAAGGGTTGTTATATGTGGAAGTTTTCAAAAAAATATGCAAGAAATTTGTGATTTAATGGAAATACTAGAAAAACAAAATATTGAAATCTTAAGTCCATGGACCAAGGATGTGGTAAAAGAAACTTTAGGTACTGATTTCATATTATTAGAAGGACAAACAATGGAAAATGAACGTGATTCATGGAGACATAAATATGATCATATGAATAAATTTAAAAAAGCCGATGCAATAATTGTTTGTAACCCTACAGGAATTATTGGAAAAGGTACGATGTTTGAATTTGGATTTATTACTGCATATAATAAAAAAATTATATTTACAAATGAGCCAAAAGATTTATCCGTATTGTTTCCATATGAAATTGGATTAAATAAGTATTAGAAAATTTATTATAACCTAAATATGTTATTTATTTTCAATAATCGTTAATACAATTTTGTAATTGATATAAAGCCTATAAATCCTTTTTGTGTGATTTTAAAAATTAACATAACTATTGTTAATTATATAATTTCATGGTATCATTTCATCAAGAAGTGATACCTTTTTACTATAGCAATATTCACATACAAATAAACTTGTTCGTTTTTACACAGGAGTTGATGGTCTTAAAACAGGTTTTACTAAAACCGCTGGATATTGTTTGACATCAACAGCACAAAAAAATAGTTTTCGTTTGGTATCAGTTGTCATGGGAGAAGATACATCAGAAAATAGAAGCAGTGACACTGTGAAACTCTTAAACTATGGTTTTAATAATTATAAAGTAAATGTAATTAAAACTAAAAAAGAGACACTCGGAAGAATAAGAGTAGAAAAAGGCAAACAAAGCATTGTTAATCTTACTTTAACAAAGGATGCAACAGAGCTTTTGAAAAATACTGAAAGTCCTTTGAAATATAAATTTAATATTAAAGTAAAAAGTGTTAAAGCTCCAGTTAAAGTAGGGCAAGTAGTAGGAACAGCTGAAATTATAGATAATGAAAACAATATAGTAGATGAGGTGGATGTAACAGTTGCAGAAGATATTCCAAAAGCTACAATTTTAGACTATCTTTACAAAAACTTAAAAGTAATAAGTCATGGTAAAGAAATTTTAAAGCAGTCATAAGGCTGTTTTTTAAATTTCTTAAGCAGTGGAGAAAACTTGATAATATGATAAACTGACTTTAGAAAGACAATTAATAATAAAAGAAGAAAATATATGAAGATTGAAATAATGGATTATTTATCAGAAAGGATAAAAGATATAAATTTATTAAAGAAAATGCGGTATCCTCCAGTTTTAGATGAAGATATTCAAGCACAAAGAACTTTAACAGAACAATTAGGGCTGCTTCAAGTATTAAATAAAACCAATTTAACGATGCTGTTTTTAAAGTTATACAAGACCAATGTGTATTATCCACTCGAACTTATCAAAATCAATTAGATTTAATAGAAATATTAAAAAATTATGATTACGATGTCTTTATCTTAAATCCGATTCTAGATAAAAATTATTTCGAAAATCTAACAATTAAAGATCATATTGCAGAGCTAGAAGACTGTTATAAAGCAGTATCTTGAGAAGAGGCAAAGAGAAATAAACAAAAAGAAGTAAATATGAATCACCAAGAGAGAGTAGAAAATATCGAAAGTATAGAAGAATTTAAGGGATATCTAGAAGCTTTAAAAGAAGAATTTGGCGAAGGTAGCAGATGTAATTAATCAAACTAGAGTACGTAAAATTAATCAAAAAAATATCACAATTAAAATGTGATACTTTTTTTAAATCTTATAATCTTCAATTTCTGTTTTTGATTTATGTGGTTCATCAAATAATAGGTCCCGATAATCTTGTTGCCGCAAAGCTTCATACACAACAATAGCAACAGTATTAGACAAATTAAGCGAGCGTACATTTATGCTCATTGGAAGCCTCATACATGTATCAATATGAGGTTTTAATATCTCTTTGGGTATACCAGTTGATTCTTTACCAAAGATAAAGTATAAGTTTTCATCTTTATTACTATAATCAAAACTAGTCGGTGGCTTATGTCCATATCTTGTTAGAAAATAAAACTTTCCATCTTTATTCTTGCTTTCAAAATCTTTCCAACTTTCATAAACATTCATTTTTAGTTTATCAATATAATTTACACCAGAGCGTTTTAAAGCTTTATCATCAATAGAGAACCCAAGTGGTTTAATTAAATGTAAAACAGCATCAGTAGCTACACAAGTTCGCATAATATTTCCTGTATTTTGTGGTATCTCTGGTTCAAATAATACAACATTAATCATGTTTTCCCTCCTTTAAAAAAAGGCCTTTATTGACCTTCAAATTCATAAATATCTAACAATTTTTGAAAATCACTAGCATTTATCATATTTTTATCATCTCTTTTAACAACATCAATAACTTTTCCATCTTTATAGTAAAGAATTGTTGGAACCGCTTTAATCTTATCAGTATCAAAAGCACTATTAACTTTATTAATTAAATCTTTATCATCTTTAATACTTTGAACATTTAAGTAATAAAAGGAATCATTTAATTTATACTTATCAATTATTGTTTTAAGTCCATCTTCTAATGATTTTTCTTCTTTACTACCAGTATAAGTAATTAAAACAAAATATTCATTAGGTGACTCTGTAAGTATTTGTTTAACTTCATTTAGATTTTTAATTTCTAAATTAACTGTCCCAGTTTCTACTAAGTAACTAGTATTAAATTTATCTTTATCTTGTAAAGCATTAAACCTGTGCACATACACACCTAAAAGAAGCAATATAAATATTATACCCGCTGCAATAAGAATATTTCTACTTGTTAAGTAGGCTCGCATATCCTTTCCTTTTTCTTTTTGTTTTGTACTATCATTTTTGTTTGCCATATTATCACATACCTTTCATTATTAATATTAACATAAATAATATATTTTTAAAATTGTTTTTTATACATCTTCATCATTTTTTTCTAGTTTAACTAAAACTTCCCGTGGCTTTGAACCGTTTTGAGGACCAACAATTCCTCGGGCCTCTAGTAAATCCATCATTCTTGCCGCTCTGTTATAGCCAAAGCGAAATCTTCTTTGAATTAGGGAAGCACTAATTTTCCCTGTTTGAATTGCAAACTCTACAACTTCATTATAAGACTCATCATCCGCATCACTGGCATTTGAGTTTCCCGTGCCACTAGATGTATTTTGACTAACATTTTCAAATTCTTTATCATAACTAGCAGCGCCTTGACTTTTACAGTAATCAATTAATCTTTTTATTTCATCATCATTTATAAAGCACCCTTGAATACGGGTAGGGGAGCTATCACCCATTGGAAAATATAACATATCTCCTTTACCAAGTAATCTTTCTGCCCCTCTTTGGTCAAGGATTGTCCGCGAGTCTATTTGACTGGCAACCGCAAAAGCAATTCGCGATGGAATATTGTTTTTAATAAGCCCTGTAATAACATCAGTTGATGGTCTTTGAGTTGCCACAATTAAGTGAATACCAGCTGCCCTGGCAAGTTGAGTAATTCTAGTAATGGAATCTTCAACTTCTTTAGATGCAACCAGCATTAAATCAGCAAGTTCATCGATAATAACCACTATATAAGGCATTGGCTCTTTAATATCATCAGGATTCTTTTTATTTCGTTTATCAATAAGTTCATTATATCCAGTTATATTTTTAACTTCATTATCACTAAATAGTTGAAATCTTTGGTCCATTTCACTGACAACTTTCTGAAGTGTTAAACTAGCTTTCTTCGGGTCACTTACAACTGGACAAAGAAGATGAGGAATACCATTATAGTTGGTAAGTTCAACCTTCTTCGGGTCAACCAAAACAAGTTTTACTTCATTTGGCTTATAACGCATCAAAATAGATGCAATAATTCCATTTATACAAACAGATTTCCCACTACCTGTAGAACCAGCTACTAAAAGGTGAGGCATTTTGGTAAGGTCAAAAACTTTTGCATTACCCATTATATCTTTTCCTAAAGCTCCACAAATTTTAGCTTCACTTTTTAAATTTTGCGGACTTTCCAAAACTTCTCTTAAGGTAACACTTGAAATAGTAGGGTTAGGAATTTCCACACCAATTGTACTTTTCCCTGGAATAGGCGCCTGAATGATAACATCTTTCGCTGCTAAAGCTAGTGCAATTTCTTTATCTATATTAACTATTTTACTAACCTTTGTTCCGGCTGGCACAGTAAGTTCATACTCAGTAACCGCTGGTCCAATATGTATTTCTACCACTTTGGCATTAATTCCAAAATCTCTTAAAACTCTCTCTAAAATTTCTTTATTACTTCTTGTAAAATCAGTGTTATTGTTTTTCTTCGGTTTAAGCGGGTCAAATATCTCATTAAACTTTGGCAAGCGATAATTTTTATCTTCCAAAGTAGATTCTTTTTTAACTGGCTTTTCAAGTGACTCTTGCACTGGCACTGGTTTTTGTTTTAACTCTTCCATACTAGTAATAACAATTTTTTCTTTCTCAGACGCTTCTTCTGCCACTTTTTTAGGTTTTCTTATCTCGGGTACTTCTTCAGAAACCTCACTTTCTACTACCTTATGACTTTGTTCTTTTAGCTTCGTTATCAAATTTTTAATCGCATTTGATATATTAAAATCAAAAGTAAGTACACTTGCAAAAATAAGCATAAGTATTAAAATTGCAATTGTTCCTGTCTTACTAAATAAGCCATATAAAATAGTTATCAAAACAGCCCCAATAAAACCTCCACCAATCACAATCGATGTTGTTCCTGTTGTCTCTAAAGCATTACTGCTGGAAATAGAACTTATCCTTTCCATATAATTATTGTATGTCGCTGACAAGATATCCTTTGGAGCATTACTAAGTTCTAAAAATTCAAAATGACTAGCAACTAAAAGACAAGCGATAAATATATATATACCAATAAACTTTCTTCCTGAAAACTTTGGCATCGTTCTTTTGTAAAGCATATAAACTCCCGTTATAATGAGGATTATTAAAATGATGCTCCACCAAGTACCGGCTAAAAACATTGCAAACTTCTTTATAATTGAGCCAATAACCCCAAAACCAAAGCCAATAAACCCAATTAAAATAAGAATTAACCCGGTAAGTTCTACACTGTAACCACTATTTGTATTATCCTTTGCTTTTTTCTTCTTAGCCATATTATCACCATGATAATTATAACTTAAGAGCCTAAAATAATCAACTTTCTAAGCAATTAACCCATAACATTTAGGGAAAAAGACATACCTTAAATTAGGGAGGAAAATTTATGTTATTTGATGACAATTTAGAATTTTGGGAATTTACAGTACCTAAGAAATACTTAGAACATAGTGAAGAGAAGGACAAAATAATGAAAGGCTTTTATAAAGGAACATTATTTAAAGAAGAGTACATGCCTTATAAAAATTATATGCCAAGCAAGATTATTCCAAGAAGTGAAGAGGAAAGTTTGCTTTTAGAGGTTATGGCTTTATCTTTTGCTTTAAATGATTTAAACCTTTATTTAGACCTTCATCCAAAAGATGAAAAGTATTTAGAAAAATTCAGAAAAATATCTCAAAAATATGCTGATAAAAATCGGGAATATGTTAAGAAATATGGACCACTTGAAATTACCGATAGCACGTATTTAGAAAAGTTTAAGTGGATTGATAATCCATGGCCATGGCAAAATATCGGAGGTAGTAAATATGTTTAAATATGTTAAGCACTTAGCCTATCCCGTAAGTGTTACCAAAAAGGATTTAAAAATGGCAAAACTTATCATAACTCAGCTAGGAGGATATGCCGGAGAACTTGGTGCAGCTTTGCGGTACTTTAGCCAAAAATACACAATGCCAGATGAAAAGGGAAGAGCTCTTTTAAATGATATTGCTTGTGAAGAAATTGGACACGTTGAAATGATTGGCACAATTGTATCTCAGCTTATGGATGGAGCAACAATTAAAGAGATAAAAGAAGCTGGACTATCTGATTACTATGCAGAACATGGTAAAGGAATATATCCGATAAGTGCAAGTGGAGTACCATTTGACGCATCAACCTTTGCATCAACTGGAAGCCCTCTAACAGACCTTATGGAAGATATGGCCGCTGAATTAAAAGCTAAAGCTGTTTATGAATATTTAATCGACCTTGCAACTGACCCATGCATAATTGAAGTCCTATTATTCTTAAGACAAAGAGAAGTAATTCACTTTAATAGATTTCAAGAATTATACAATTACTATAAAGAAAAAGGTTACAAGTAATTGACTTTATAAAGTATTTATTTTAAAATTATTATTAGGATAGGTAAAGGGCATATGAATAGAATGATAAATAGGGTAAAAAAAATTCTAAACAAAGATGTAACTAGCTTTCTTAATAAATACAAAATACCACTGATAGGTTTTACCATCGTGGTTCTTTTGGCGTGTGTTGGCTTAATTGTATCCTATGCTTTTTACCAAACAATCGATACAACACCCATTATCGGTGGAACAACTGGAAAAATTGCTGATATCGATATTAGAATAATGGCTGAGCAAAGAGATGCTAACGGAAATGGCCTTGGTTCTTATGATGTTTACCCTTATATTCCTAAAGCAGGTTACGAGTACAACTCATCTAAAAGTTATTGCGTCAATAAATCAACCATTGCCTATGACAGTACTAATTTTACCGCCGGAATAATAGCAACTGGCCATGATATTTGCTACCTTTACTTTGACTCCACGGCTAGTCTTGATTTAACCCTAAATGTCTATGCCGAAAACATTAGTAGTAGTAGTGGCGAGGGAACTGGTGAGTACACAAAACTAGAAACAACTACATTACCATCAGTTGGTTATACCCTAAATACCAGCAAAAGTAGTTGTACAAATGGTGGAACAATTTCCTATGATGCTGATACAAATATGTTCAGTGTTGAAACCAACAAAAAAGATGTTTGTAATGCCTACATGGATGCCTTAGATGTTGATATTGCCCTAAAATTATTCGTTGAAACTAAATCTGGCTCTGGCAAATATTATGAAACTAAAAAAATACCTAGTAATATTTACTATTCCTTAGGAAGCTCATCAGCTTGCACTGGCTCATCAACCATGAGTTTAACTAATCAAAGTGTAGTTGTGGCAGCTACCAGCAAAACTAATTGTGTTGCTTATTTAAATGTTTCTAGTGGCCCAATATTGGAAAGTATGGAGTATTCTGCAACTGGGGATAGTATAACAGTCACTATAGCTAGTAGCTCGGCCGGTACTAAAGCAGCTAAGTACTATTATAGTAATGATAATGGAGCAACCTATGTCTCAAGTACCAGCTCAACTTATACATTTAGTGGCTTAACAGGTGCAACAACTTATAAAATTAAAGCTTATTCAGTCGATTCATCAGGTAAAACTTCTGCTATTTTAGCAACTGATGCCGAGACGAGCTATGTCTACAATGGCTACTTTGATTTTAAAGCAGCAGTTCAAACCAAAGTAATTGAAAAAAGTGGTTACTATATCTTACAAGTTTGGGGTGCTCAAGGAGGCTACAGAAGTAGTGCAACATATGGAGGTAAAGGCGGTTATGCTGAAGGAACTGTCTACTTAAATGCTGGAGATACTATCTATATTCATACTGGTGGTTTTGGTGGCTCATCTTGTACTCCAACAAACAACATCTGTAGTGGTGGTTATAATGGTGGAGGAAATCGTTATAAATATCCAGGTGGCGGTGGTGCAACTGATATTAGAATTAATTCAGACTCATTATATGCCCGGGTTATAGTTGCTGGTGGTGGAGGTTCTGATGGAGCCACTAGCAAACAAGGAATGTACGGTGGTGGTACTACTGGTGGCTCATCAACTCAAAGTTATGGAACTGGTGGCTATGGTGGAACACAAACCGGAAATACCTGGATTACAACTTCGCAGTCTACTACAGCTACAAATGAAAGTGATGCCAAAGCAGGCTTTGGCTTTGGTGGAAATGGAGTTTACAGGAGCAATGGTTACGGTGGTGCCGGTGGTGGAGGCTGGTACGGTGGCTCTGGCTCATATCCTGATAGTAGTGGTGATGATGACCGTGGCGGCGGTGGTGGCTCAGGTTATATTTACACAAGTTCAACTGCTAGCAATTATCCATCAGGCTGTCTACTAAACGAAAAATATTATCTAAAGGGAGCAACTCTTAAAGATGGAAGTACATCATTTACTACCACAGATGGAACGACCACAGAAACAGGTCACTCTGGTAATGGTTATGCCAAAGTGACGTATGATGGGACACGTGTTAACGGTGACGTGTAAGCACTGTGGCCGTCCCCTTCCCAGTGAAGGTGTTGTTTGCAAATTTTGTGGCGTCTTAATCGATAAAAATAATTTAGATAAACGTGATAAGGAAAAAGATAAAGAAGCTAAAAAAGTTAGACTACTTTTAGAAAAAATGGGCGTTGAAAACCAGACCGTCTATCGAAGTGATAAAGAAACAAATATCTTTGGCATCTTCATTATTATCTTTATCCTTTTAATTTTAATAATTATAACCATACTACTTAATATATAGGAGTGTGGTTTTTATGTTTTTTACGTGCTTGCAAATTTTTTTCGCCCGCATTGTTGATGTAAGCCTTGGCACAGTTCGAACAGTTTTAATCATTAAAGGAAATAAGCTTATCGCATCAGTAATTGCTTTTTTTGAAGTCTTAATATGGTTTATCGTTGCAAGAGAAGCCTTAAACACTAGTTTAAATTCTATTTTAATTCCCATATTTTATTCCGCAGGATACGCAACCGGCACCTATCTTGGCAGTTTTTTAACTAGAAACTTTTTAAAAGGCATAATTTGCCTTGAAGTAATAACAAACGCCGAAACATCTGCGCGTCTTATCAAAGAAATTCAAAAGGCCGGTTTTGGAGTATCTATTATCAAACTAGAAAATAAAAATAAAAAACTTCTTAAAATAGAACTTAGTCAAAATAAACTTAAAGTCCTAACCAAAATAATTAGAAGTCACGATAAAGATGCTTTTGTTATCGTTAGTGAAACAAAATATGTTCAAAATGGCATTATAAAATAGACAAGTTTAGGTAAATTGTAATATAATTTTAGTGGTGAAGAAATATGTATGAAAATAAAAAAATATTAGTACTAGGTGCTGCAAAAAGTGGGATGGCAGTAACTAAATTATTACTTGGCAAAAATAATGATATCACAGTTAGTGATATGAAGCCTTTAAAAGAAGCAGATGAAAGATTTTTAAAAGAAAATAATATTAAGATAGTTATTACAAATAAGCAAGAAGATTTAGTAAATGCACCATGGGATTTAATTATCAAAAACCCAGCAATTATGTCTACAAGTAAAGTGATGCAAGCCATAAATGAAAAAAATATTCGCGTAGAAAATGAAATGGAAGTAGCGTATCATTTCTTGCCCGAAGATGTCAAAATTATTGGAGTTACTGGTTCTAATGGTAAAACAACAACTACCAAAATTATTTATGAATTGTTAAAAGCAAGTGGCTTCAATCCCGTTTTAGGAGGCAATATCGGTTATCCTCTCGCTGAAATTTTACCAAATATTAAAAAAGGAGGTATTTTGCTTCTAGAAATTAGTGACCATCAGTTATGTGACCTTCATGACTTTAAAACTCATATTAGTGTGCTTACCAATATTTGTCCAACTCATTTAGATTATCATGGGACATATGAAGCTTACAAAAAAACTAAGAGTAAGATATTTCAAAATCAAACAGCAAGTGATTATGCCATCATCAATATGGAAAATGTCGATGCTTTAGAAGAAAGTCAAAATGCTGTTTCCCAAAAACTTTTCTTTAGTAGTAAAGGCAGTATTAATGCAAATGCTTATTTAAAAGATGATGAAATTTATGTAAATGGTCAAAAAGTAATTAATATAAATGATATTCGTTTAAAAGGTATACATAACTATGAAAATATTTTAGCAGCATACCTTGTTCTAAGTTTATTTACATCAGACTTTTCTAAAACACATAAATTTTTAGAAAACTTCTGTGGAGTAGAGCACAGGATTGAATACGTTAAGACAATAAATAGCGTTAAATACTATAATGACTCTAAGTCTACTAATCCAACATCTACGATTACCGCTTTGAAAACTTTTTCAGAAAATATTAACCTTATACTAGGAGGGCTTAATCGTAACCAAGATTTTCATGAACTAGATGATTATATGCAAAACGTTGTGGCTATTTATGCTATCGGAGAAACAACTGATAAAGTTATGGAGTATGCTAAAAGTATTGGCAAAAAAGCATATCGCTGTGAAACCCTTCATAATGCTATGGATAAAATAGTAAGTAATGCTTTACCTAGTGAAGTAGTGCTATTATCTCCAGGCTCTTCCAGCCAAGATCAATATGCTCGTTTTGAGGATAGGGGAGATGAATTTAAAAAGTATCTTGAAAATTTTTCATAATACTTGTATAATTAAGATAGTAGCGAGGGGCTGATAAAATGAATGGACAAAATCCAAATAATCCAAATAATTTTGGAGCAGAAAGTTTAGGGTCAAGTACACTTGGAAGTGTTAACCAAGTACCTAACCCTAATGGTTATACTAGTGTAAGTAATAATCAATCTATGGAAAATCAAGGGATGAGACAAAATGCAGCAGGCGAAATTCCAAATGCAAGTAATCCAAGTCCTATTCCAAATTTAAGTGGTCAAGAAATAGTAGGCAGGCCAGAGCCAATGCCAAATCAAAATGTTGGTATTAATACAAGTCCTGAAATGATGGCAGGAACAAGTGCTATGCCAGGTTCATCACCAGGAATTGATATTCCACCTATGCAAGAACCAGTGGCAAGACCAATCCCAGGAACGGAACAAGAATTTGCCGGTAATTTTTCTAGTAATAATGTAAATAACATGGCAATGAATCAAAACAATCTCAATGCTAATGGTTTCGCTGAGCCAAATCATCAAGAAAATATTGGCCAAATGCCACCTAAAGAAACTAAAGAGAAGAAAAAGATGAGTAAAGTGTTATTTGTCATATTAGTTATAGCATTAATCGCTGGTGTTGCTTTCGGAGTTTATTACTTTTTAGATATTAGTAATAACAAAGTAAAACTTACAACCAAAACTTTAAATTTAGGTGTTGGTGATAATGTTAGCGAAAATATAAGTGATTATGTAGCAGTCACTAGTGGTGATGTTAACAGCTGTGCTTTAGATATAACAGGTATTGATAATGATAAAATTGGTGAATATAAAGCAGTTATTACATGTGGAGAAGAAACTTATGAATCAAAAGTTGTTGTAAGTGACAAGACTGCTCCAACAGTTGAACTACAACCAGTGTTTAAAGAAGTAGGAAGCACTGTTACAGTAGATGAGTTCGTTAAATCTTGTACTGACCCATCTAACTGCACAACAACATTTAAAGATGAAAGTAAAGTAAAAGAAAATATGGCTACTGCTGGTGGTCCATATGAAGTGGAAATAGAAGCTAAAGATAGTGCTGGAAATTCTGAAGTATCTAAAGGAATGTTATATGTAGCTCCATACTCAATATTTGCTTACAGTAATTGTAAATCCGCATCAAGTGAGTTAACTGAGTATAAAGGGGTAAAGGAAACAACAGACATAATTCCTCTTGGCCGGCCAGAAGCTGGAACTCCGAGTTACATGAACATTGCTATTCGCCGAAGCAAAATAGTATTTGATAGTAAAGAAGAATACGACAAAGCGGTAGGCAAGAAAGAAAGTAAAATTACAATTGAAGGCATAACAGGAAATGCTATTTACAATGATAATAATAAAACTATTTATATAATTAGTGATTTATCAAATGAAACACTTAATAGTGAAAACAATGGAGCTTTCCCAGTATCCTTCGCAGACTTTCGTACAATCTACACAAACAAGGGATATACATGTTCTGTAACCCAAGAATATACCGAAGAAAAGTAATGAGTAGTAAACTCATTTTTTCTTGTTATAAGACTTAAATCATGATATTATGGGTATGATAGGTGTGATAAAATTGAAAATAATAAAAACAACTCTCATGTATTTAATTGCCATAATTTTAGCAATGATATTATTCATTTTATTTATTAAAATATTTAATTTTGCTAACATGGATAAAAAAGAAAAAAATGTTATCGTTGATGTCAATGATGCCACAATAGATATTTTATATACATACTTACCACCATCTAGAGTAAATCATATGAACACTATTTATTCTGGCAATTATACAACAGTTCCTAATATTAGCTATCACATATTAAGTTACATGGCTTATAATGTAATCACCGTTAAAAACACAACTCAGTTAGAACCTTTAACTCAAGAAGAGTTAAATAGCTTAAATGTTGAAGGTTATCCTTTTTACAAAATAAGTCTTGATTTAATGAAAAGTACTATTAATTATATGGTGGGAAGTGATAATAAATATAGCCCTGGAGACTTTGAAATAACTGAAAATATAAAAGCCAAATACCACAATAATTACTTTTATGTTTATAAGGTAAAAGAAGATGCAGAAAAAGAAAGTGATGAAGTAGTATACAAAGGTAAACTTAGTTATACTATCACTGACCAAAATGATATCAAAATAGAAGAATATTATTTAAGATGCAGTAAAACCACTAATCTTTGTTATAACGATGAACAAGATACTGTTAATGAATATATTAAGTACACTGATAGTATTGATATAAATAATTATTTAAAATATCTGCAAAAATACATTCATACCTACAAATATGATAGTGGTCGTTTTGTTTGGTATAGTGTTGAAAAGGAAGAAAGCTCAAATTAGAGTTTTTTTTCTTGGAAAAAGCACTCAAAAGGAATATTTAATACTTTACTAATCGTGGCAATAACCGTAATAGAAAAGGTTTGTTTAACTTTTAAACTCTCTATATTAGCAATTAAAGATCCAGAAACATTACAAAGCTCTGCCAGTCTTTCTTGACTGATGCGACCATATTCATCCGCATATTTACTCTTATTATTAAGTCTATAATACTTAACGTTTTTAGATATCATTGTAAAAATTTTATCGAGTTCTTCATTAGTTATCATATTCTTTCATCCTTACTTTACATATATAATTATTCTACATATAGTGATAAAGTGCTATTGATTATACTTAGATTAAAGTTCTAAATATAATCAATAGCACTTATTTTTTTTATTAGTTAATATAAAAATAGCGAAAGGAAGAATACTAATGGCAAAAAATAAATTATTAATTTATATAACAATTATCTTTTTATGTTTTATTACAATGCTAACTACTTATGCCTATTTTGTGGCTCAAGGTGGAGCTTCTACAAACAGTAGCGTAAGAGTACAAACGTCGTCTACGGATAACTTATCTTTTAGTGTGGGTTCATCGGTTAACCTAACAGCCGATCAAACATCATTTGCAAGTGGCAAGGGTAATGTGACAGGTAGTACTACAGCAACAGCTTTGCTAACAGCCAACGATGCTACAAATAAAGCAACAGAACATTATTATCTTTACTTTAATATTACTAATAATCCATTCATATACACAACATCTGATAATTCTGCAGAGTTACTTCTAACCATCACAGACCCAACAGGGACGGTTGTAACAGAGCTTGATGGGATGAATTATGTAACTTCTGGTGGAGTAAGTGGCTTTGATATCACAACATATTCAGGCCCAATTAAAATAGCTGATTATTATGAAATATCAGCATCTCCAAACAAAACAGATACATGGAAGGTGCAAGTAACACTTGTTAATTTAGATAGTGACCAAACCAGTAATGCTGGTAAAAGTTTTAGCGGAGTGCTGCAAATAGGAAAAGATGCACAATATACGCTAGCAACAAGTGGATGTACAGCAGGTAGTAATTTAGCAACCTGTTTAACTACCTTAAATGCGAAGTATGGTCCAGAAGCAAGTTTATATTATCATGATAGCACTCTTACTAATGGGGCTGGAGATGGCTCGATTAGGTATTCAGGAGCAAATCCCGACAATTATGTATGCTTTGGTTCAACTGCAAGTCCATGTCCAGCAGATAATCTATACCGAATAATCTATGTAAAAGGTGGACAAGTGAAACTTATTAAAGCCACAGTTGCAAGCAGTACTTTACTTGGAACAGATGGAGATTATTCTTCTTCTAATCATTTATATTACTGGAATTATAATGGCCTTGCAGATAAAACAATAAATGCTGGTTATGGTTCAAATGATTGGAGTACAAGTTTACTTAATAAAACAAATTTAAATACTAATTTCATAAATAAAATAGGAACTAACTGGTCAAGTAAAATAGCAACAACAGTGTGGCAAGTAGGTGGAGCTGGATGGGATATGGTTACGACTGCAGGAATAAAAAATATGTACTCAAAAGAAATGACGACGAATGCAAGTACTACTTATAGTGCAAAAATAGGACTCATGTATGCAAGTGACTATGGTTTTGCAGCTAGTCCAAAATATTGGTCATTGCCAGGTTATAATTCTGATGGAGAAGACATCCGAAAAGGAATAAAAGAAAATTGGCTATATAATGGTGGTAGTTATGAATGGACTATTTCCCGGCGTTCGAGCTTTGCGTATAGTGTGTTCTTTGTGTATGCATCTGGGGAAATGGGCAACAACAGTGCGTCGAATCCGTATGTGGCCCGGCCGTCCTTCAATCTCGTGGCTTCCACAACTTATGCATCCGGTGCAGGAACCAAAGGAAATCCAATTAGGATTACCTGAATGACGGACAATTTTAGAAAAAGACTATTAAATACAGAGAAAATAACCCAAAAAAACGACCATATACCGTTGTGGTCATTTTTGAATGATTTTAACAATATATACATTGTTAAAATTGGATTTTAGAGAAGAATTAAAAATATAATTTAATATTAGAAAATATATGAATAATTTATATATCATAAAGAATAAATTTTTATAATTTCGGAGAATTATAAGTTCTGTGAAATAGCCTTAAACCTATTTTAAACAAGGACATAACTCCAACTTTACCTTTGTTTTTATAAATATTATGAGTAATAATTTTTCCATTCCATTTTTATAACATTTAGTATTTTAGAATAATTGGCAGCAATGATAGTTAAGAAAAGGATAACAGTAAGATGTTAAAGTATACATGATATTTATGAGATGGAAGATCAGCAATCCGTTTCCAAAATTTATATTTTTCTTTTTTATCATATATAAATATTTTAATGTATTAATGTTTTAACAGCTTTAAGAACTGTCCGTAGCAAAATTAGCTAAAATATTATCAAGCAAGAAATTAATTTTCATTCAATTTCACTCCGAACTTTTTCGGAATTCCGAAAAAGTTCGGAGTGAAACTCTTTTCAAGTGGTAAATAATATAGTATAATTTTATTATATTAACGGAGGAAGAAGAGATGAAAACAATAAAGAGAGACTTTTATTTGAAAGAATTGATAAAAAAAGATGGCAATGGTCAAATAAAAATAATTACCGGTATTAGAAGATGTGGAAAATCATATCTTTTAAAAGAAATTTTCTATAAGTATTTATTACAAAACAATGATAAGAATCACATTATCTACATTCCTTTAGATATTAAAGAAAATGAACCACTACTAGATGGCGACGAATTTATTAAACGCATCCGTTCTTTAATCAAAGATAATAAAAAATATTATTTGTTATTAGATGAAATCCAAATGATGGATAACTTTGTTCCTGTTTTAAATACTTTTCTTTATGAAGACAACATAGAAGTATATGTTACTGGTTCAAATGCTAAATTATTATCCAAAGATGTAGTAACAGAATTTAGAGGAAGAGGAGATGAAATTCACGTATATCCCTTAAGTTTTAGTGAATACATGCAAGCTTTTGGTGGCGACCAGTATGAAGGATATGAGCAGTACAGTATTTATGGAGGACTTCCATATACTTTATATTTTGAAACCGACAATGAACGCTCAAAATATTTAAAAAATCTTTTTGAAGAAACTTATATAAGTGATATTATTGAAAGAAATAATATCACTAATACGAAAGAGTTAAATGAATTATTAAATATTATTTCTTCACAAATCGGTTCTTTAACTAATCCTCATAATCTTCAAAATACATTCAAAAGTGAGAAAAATATGATTTTAAGTGACAAAACTATCAGTAATTATTTAGATTATTTTAGCGATGCTTTTTTAATTAATAGGGTCCAAAGATATGATGTTAAGGGTAAAAAATATATAAATTCCCCATATAAATATTACTTTGAAGATGTCGGACTTCGAAATGCTAGATTAAATTTTAGACAAATAGATAAAGGCCATATAATGGAAAATATCATTTACAACGAACTTTTAAAAAGAGGTTATAATGTTGATGTAGGAGTAGTAGAAATTAACGAAGATAAAGCAAGGCCAAAATATGAAGTTGATTTTGTTTGTAATCTTGGCAGCCGTAGAATATATATTCAATCAGCATATGAAATGCGAGATACAATAAAAGAAAAACAAGAAAGAAAATCATTGTTAAATATTAATGACTCATTTAAGAAAATTATAATTGTTGGTGATGTAAGTAAACCAAGAATGGATGAAAATGGCGTTATTACTATGGGAATATTTTACTTTTTACTAAACGAAGATAGTTTAGATAAGTGTTAAAGTGACTAAACTTAAAATGCTGAGTATAAATGAACAAATTCTACTCAGTATTTTTTTGTATTGTCTTTTTTCTCCATATTTTCAAGAGCATATTCGCAAGCCTGAATTACAAAACGAGAAAATGTTACATTATTATTTTGTAATTCATCTTCTATCCGGTTTATAAGTTCAAGTGGAAATCTTATGGTTTTATTTTCTGTTTCTGCATTTTTATTGTTTAATATAAAAGTCATATCTCCTCCATAATTATCGTATTACAACATATAAAGGCATTATGATATTATTAAATATAGAGTAGGGTGAAAAATGAAACGGTTTTAGTATTGTTTTCAAGTATAATTTTTTTGATTTTAATAATAGGGGCAACATATGCTTAATGTATGCCAGCGATTATGGCTTTGCTGCAAGTCAAAAATATTGGAGTTTAGCTTTTTATAGCGAAAGTAAAAACGATTTACGAGAAAATATAAATGAAAATTGGTTATATAGATAGTTCAAATGTATCTCGTGGTACAGTCATAAGACCAACGTTCAACCTCCTTGCAAACACAACCTACAAATCAGACACAGGTCAAAAATCTAACCAAATTTACATAAACTAAAAGGAAGCCTAAATTTTAAGCTTCCTTTTCAAGTACCGCATGCACAACATATCTATTATTTTCATCCGCACAAGTTGATAGGGTAAGTATCTTATCATCTTTTTTTAGCTCTATACCAAAATCATACAAACTTCGGTCCTTAAACATATTAAATGTTTCTAACTTTTCTTCATCATTTGGATAAATTATTCCCAAATAATCAGTTGTTGCTTCTATCTTATACATAGCAAATATTCTATAATGTAACTCTTCTTTCATAGTCTTTAAAGTAATAATTTGATTATCTGGATTAGTATACCAGCTTTTCCTCATCGTATTTTGAAGCGTCCCAAACATTACACCATTATAATATCTATTATGAGCATAAATAATTATATTATCACTTATTAAATTAATATCATCTCGGTAATCCATAAACACCCAACCATTTTTATCTTTTTCATTGTATATGTTATGGTTTAAATAGTATTCATTATTAGTAGTTTGCACCACAGGATAATCAATATTAGTATTGTTAATCTTCAGCCATCCAACAGTCTCTGGATTAATTTCATACACACTAGCTACATCTATATCAAAATAGGTATCAGCATTATCACTACTATCTTTATTATTATCTAAAGAAGCTTCACTAGTATTAAGTTTAATTACTTTTTTTAAGTTATCCTGAATAACATTAACTCTTTGCATAGATTTATAATTATCATAAAACACATAAAGAAAAGTAAACCCAATTATTAGAATAATTAAATACCCACATCCCTTTAATATATTATTATTAGTTTGTTTAATTATATTATTCTTCAAATATTCATCACTATATACTAGTTTAAAATATATCTTATATTTCTTACTCTTTCTTTTATTATAATTTTTAAGATATTCTGCTGTATCATTATCTTGTAAGTTCTCATGAATTAATATTTTAATATTTTTCTTATTATTTTTTCTAAGTATATCTATAATAAATTCTAAGTCATTTTTATTAACAGTATTTACATCTATTACTTTTAGGTATTTGTTTATTTTACAAAAAGCTTTAAAATCTTCTTCATCTTGCTGTTTCATCGGTAAATTTATTTTAATTCGCATTTTATAAAACAAACTAGAAAAAAGACTTAAGTTATTCTCTTGCATAAAATTTGATATAAATAATATTTCATTTCGAGATTCCACAATTATTTCATTTTTATCTAGATACTCGATTAAAAAAGGTTGTAAGTTATAACAGTTTATACTTTTAATATTTGTTTTCTTTATGCTTTCACAAATTGTATATGTCAGCTGTTCATCTTCATTAATTACCAAATTAGTAATTTTCAAATTATTTTTAAGAAGAAGTAAAACAAGGGGAGTATACTCTAGTTTTTCGACAACTACTGTATTTAAGTCATAGTTTTCGCAAAGTTCTGTAATAAATGAAGAGACAATTTTTGTATTGTTTTGTAAATATTCATCAGAAAAAATTAGTTCATTTGAGCTAATTACATTGGTGTTAATAATATTTTTATATTGGACAGTCATTTTAAACTTTTCTTTAACAATAAGACTATGACCGTAAATCTTAAAAAGTAACTTCTTCATTTATCTCATCCTTATTATATATTACTTTATTATGATAGCACAATTTTACAGATTTTAACATAATTTTGTAAAAATAATGTTGTTTTTTGTATTTTTATGATATAATTTAAACATACTAAAGATAGGAGAGATGAGATATGAAAAAATTATTAGGAATAGTTGCTTTAAGTTTAGCTATTATATTGCCGATGAATGCGAGTGCTGCTGGATATCAAATTGCTGCAGATAGTAGTGTTTGTTCAAAAAGCTGTCCAACTGCTGATGGAAAATGTTCACAAACATGTCAAATAAAAGTTATAAACAATACAACATCAATTTCTACTTTAAATGTAAATTTAACTTTTGGAGATGGTGTTTCAATAACTGAAGTAAAAGCTAGTGACGGTTGGGAAAATCTTAGCGGAAATAGCAATAACATTAGTTTAATGGCAAATACTCCAATTACTGCTAGTTCATTTGTAGCAGCTACAGTAACTTTTGATGTAACTAATGCTTCAACTGATTGTTCAATTGGAATTGAAGTAGAGGGACAAAAGAATGTTGTTGAAGTTAAGCAAACTCAACAAACTCAAACTGGAGCAAGTCTTCCCATAGCCATCATTGCTGTTGGAGCTTGTGCTGCAATTGTTATCTATGGAGCAACCAGAAAAAACAAAAAAATGTATAAAATATAATGCGTTTTAACAATCTTAGGTTTTCAAGGTTGTTTTTTTGTGCTAAAATAAGCCTAGGTGATTGATTATGCGCAAATTTACTGAACAAGAAATGGTCAGAAGAGAAAAATTAGATAAAATAAGAGAAATGGGAATAGACCCATTTGGAAGTAAATACACTGTTACTGATTATTCTCTTGATATTAAAGAAAAATACGGAAAATATTCGCATGAAGAACTTGAAAATATGCATCCAGAGGTATCTATCGCTGGGCGAATTATGTTTATTAGAAAAATGGGGAAAGCTTCATTTATTTCTATCAAAGATAAAAAAGGATCCGTTCAAGTATATATATCTATAAATGATGTTGGGGAAGAAGCTTATAGCTTGTTTAAAACTGCAGATATTGGTGATATTGTAGGTATTAAAGGTATTGTTATGAAGACAAAAACTGAAGAAGTTACTATCAAGTGTCTAGAGTATACTCATCTTGTCAAATCACTTCGTCCGCTTCCGGAAAAGTTTCATGGTTTAAATGATGTTGAAGAAAGATATAGAAGAAGATATGTTGATTTAATAATGAACGATGATGCTCGTAAGGTAGCTTTTCTAAGACCAAAGATTATTAGATGTATACAAAATTATATGGATAACTTAGGCTTTACAGAAGTTGAAACTCCGGTTTTATCAACACTTCTAACAGGTGCAAGTGCTAAGCCATTTGTTACTCATCATAACACTCAAGATCTAGACATGTACTTAAGAATTGCCTTAGAACTTCCTTTGAAAAGACTACTTGTTGGTGGTATGGAAGCTGTTTATGAAATAGGGCGAGTATTTAGAAATGAAGGAATGGATACTAGACATAACCCTGAATTTACCTTAATGGAAGCTTATCTTGCTTATGCTGATTTACAAACAATGATGGATATGACAGAAAATATGTTTATGACTATTGCCAAAAATGTTATGCATAAAACTGTTTATAACTGGGGTGGTCATGAAATAAGTTTAGAGGGGCCTTGGAAAAGAGTTTCGATGGTTGATGCGATTAAAGAAAAAACTGGTATTGATTTCAAAAAAGAAATGACTGTAGAAGAAGCATTAAACTTAGCTAAAGAGCATCATATAGAAGTTGAAAAACATGAAGAAAGTGTTGGACATATTATCAATTTATTCTTTGAAAAATATGTAGAAGAAACACTTATCGAGCCAACATTTTTATATGGTCATCCAATCGAAATATCTCCGTTAACTAAGAGAAATCCGGAAGACCCAAGATTTGTTGACCGATTTGAATTATTTATCGGAGGAAAAGAGTTTGCTAATGCTTATACAGAACTTAATGACCCTGATGAACAACTTGAAAGATTTGAAGACCAATTAAAAGAAAGAGAACTTGGAAATGATGAAGCAAATGATATTGATATGGACTTCATTGAAAGCTTAGAATATGGTATGCCTCCTGCTGGGGGAATAGGCTATGGAATAGATAGACTTATAATGTTTTTTACGGAGCAAGAAACTATTAGAGAAGTAATATTGTTCCCAACGATGAAACCAAGAGACTAAATTTCTATGAAACTTGCATGAAAAAGCATAAAAATGCTTTTTTTTCTTTTATTAGGGTGTTATAATTTGGATAAGGAGGTAGAAAATGAAAAAGGTATTAGAAAAACATGGTGTGCTTAAATGTATTGGAGCTTTGATGGATGTTATCGCTTTAATTTTATTTATAACATCAGCATTTGTAGATGGCACGAATGGTGATATGATTATCAAACTTATTGGTGTTGTTTTATTTGTTGTAGGTAGCTTATTTATAACATTAAAAGCTGAAAATCATCGTCTAGGAAAAAGCTTACTTGTTTTCATAATTACAACAGTTTTACTAACTTGGTTGTTCCCATATGGTTATTTCCAAGGTTCAGATTTTTATGATTATGAAATGTCTCGTATCGGTTTTACTGATTTAAGTTATGCAATTTACTATGCTATCAACTTCACGATGGATAAAATTGTTTTCCTAGTAGTTGTCGCTGGCTTCTACGGTGTCTTATCTATTACTAGTGGTTACCAAAAATTAGTGGAAAAAACTAGTGAAAAGTTTAAAAATCATCCAGCAGTATGGACTGTTATTACATCAATTATTTTGTTTGTTATAACATCTCTAACCACTCAAAGCTTTATAGTCATTCTATTTATTCCGTTCTTTGTTTCTGTTTTAAGTAAAATGGGAATGGATAAACTTACTGCTTTTGCAGCTACATTTGGTTCTGCAGTTGTAGGTATCCTAGGATGTACTTATGGAACAGATAGTTTAATATCATTTAACTATTACTTAGGTCAAGAACTTAGTGTTGGTTTAACTTATCGTTTCATCATTGCTATAACAGCTTTAGTTCTATATAATTTCTTCTTAGTTATGAGAGTTCGTAAGATAACTAAAACTACAAAGAAAAATACTAAAAATACTAGCAATGAAGAAGATCCATATATGATTGAAAAAGCTAAAGGCAAAGATGTTAAAATGTATCCAACAGTTATCGTTTTAGCACTTACTGTCATCATGACATTACTTGGCTATATTAGCTTTACCAATGACTTTAACATTGATGTTTTTGATAAGTTCCATGAATGGCTTACTGGTCTTGAAATCGGCGAAGGATTTACT
This sequence comes from uncultured Bacilli bacterium, assembly GCA_934096125.1. Taxonomy (GTDB): domain Bacteria; phylum Bacillota_I; class Bacilli_A; order RF39; family UBA660; genus Onthocola_B. Next base: position 7,434 of record CAKOLB010000005.1, on the reverse strand, counting down.
ATCTTTAAATATATTTTAGGTAGTAAAGCAGATGCCCTTGGAGCATTTAGTTTTGTATTCATAATAAGTATTGTCTTATTACTTGCAAGTATGCTTTTAGCATTCTTATACAAAATTGATGTAGATAAATACATTGAAAGCTTCTATGAAGGAACAAAGAAAATGTTTAAACCACTATTATTACTTATTAGTGTTTATACAATATTTGGTATTTGTTATCTTTCACCAGTTATTCCAACCATTGCTAATTGGTTCTTAAACCTAGTAGATGGCTTTAATCCATATATGACATCTATTATGGCTTTTGTAACATCTTTATTCCAAAATGATTTGGGATATACAGCATATACTATTGGTGGTTTCTTAACTAGTGTATATACAAATGACATTAGTCTTGTTCATACAATATTTATTTCAATGTATGGCTTAATACAAGTATTTATGCCAACAAGTGCTCTTCTTGTAGTTGGTCTTTCATTCATGAAAGTTGACTATAAAGATTGGTTAAAATACATTTGGTTATTTATCCTTGGCATGCTTGTCATATTACTAGTATTATTTACAGTAGTTGCTTATATCTAATATAAGAAAGTAAAACTAAGAAGTTCTTCATAGATTTCTTAGTTTTTTCTTTCCTCAATAATTTTGTATAAATAAAACAATTATTTTCCATAACATACATAGAATTTAAAGTAAGGAGGAAGCTGTGGAAAATAAATATAGTTTAAAGACATGTAAAATAATAAAGGATGCTGAAGTAATTAAAGAAAAACTTAATCATTTATATGTCGGAACGGAGCATTTGCTTCTTAGTGTTTTAAAAAATGATGAAAACTTAGCAGAGTTATCGAGTAAGTATAATTTAAAGTTTGATAAATTTTTAGAAGAAGTAAAGATGTATAAATGTGAAGAAGAAAATAATCTAGGAGTTATATATACGCCTCTTTTAAAGAAGGTGCTTTTAGATGCAGAAAAAGAAAGTGATGGAAAGGTTAGTCCTACAGATTTACTTAAAGCTATTTTAGCAGAAGGGGATGGAATAGCTTTTCGCATTTTGGTCAGTATGGATGTTGATATTGAAAGCTTGTATGATGAAATATCTCCGGAAGAAAAGTCTTTAGCTGGCAGTAATCTTATGAAAATTGGAAAGAACTTAAGTTTAAGTAGTCCTAGTAATCCTTTAATTGGCCGAGACGAAGAAATATCTTTGGTGTTAGAAACACTTCTTCGTAAAAATAAAAATAATCCATTGCTAATTGGAGAAGCTGGGGTCGGGAAAACGGCTATAGTTGAAGAAATAGCGCAAATGATTAAACGAAAAGAAGTACCACTTGCTTTGCAAGATAAAACAATTATTTCTCTCGAGATGGGAAGTTTAGTGGCTGGTACAAAATATCGTGGTGAGTTTGAAGAAAAATTTGGAGGTATTATCTCCGAACTTATCAAAAACAAAAACATTATTTTATTTATTGATGAAATACACTCAATTAGTAATGCCGGTGGGGCTGAAGGGGCAATTAATGCAAGTGATATTTTAAAGCCTTATCTAGCTAGGGGAGACATTAAAGTAATCGGGGCAACTACCATAAATGAATATAATAAATACATCCTAAAAGATAAAGCTTTAAATAGAAGATTTGAAATTATTAAAATAAATGAGCCATCCCTAAAAGCGACTAAAGATATTTTGGAAAAGCTTACACCAAATTTTGAAAAGTATTATAATATCAAAATTCCAAGTAGTATTCCGGAAAAAATTGTCTTGGCAACAGATAAATATATATTTAATAGATTTAATCCGGATAAATCAATTGATTTTTTAGATAGTTTATGTGCCATGAAAAAGGTAAGGCATGCTCAAAATAAAAAGCTTGATATTTTCAAAAGAGAAGCCAAAAGTTTAGCTGATGAAAAACATAAATGTCTAGTAAGTAATGATTTTGATAAAGCTTTACTAATTAAAGAAAAAGAATTAAACTTGGAGAAAAAAATAAATAATGAGAAGAATAAAAAAGAAGTAATCACTGATAAAGATATCGAGTATTTGTTAAAAAGACAAGGAAATATTGCCAGTTTAAAAACTAGTGAAAGTAAACTTTATAAATATTTACTTGAGTTTATCGTGGGCCAAGATGAAGCCTTAAAAGAAATATCTAAACTCGTGAAAATAAAATCAGATAAACCAGTTTCTATTTTACTTACGGGAAGCACTGGGACAGGGAAGACTTATACTGTTAAAAAACTCGCCGAGTACTTAAACACTAACTTAATTAGACTAGATATGAGTGAGTACAGTGAAAAAATGTCAATTAATAAACTAATTGGTTCCAGCGCTGGTTATGTTGGCTATGATGACCAAAATGTCTTTGACAAAGTTGTAGCTAGTCCATGCCCAATTATTCTCCTTGATGAAATAGAAAAAGCCCATCCAAGTATCTTAAATCTTTTTTTACAAATTCTAGATGAGGGATATGTTACAAATAGTAAAGGTAATAAAATCGATTTTAAAAATAGTATTATTATGATGACCAGTAATGCTGAAGCCAGTAAAACAATTGGCTTTGTTCCAAGTAATGAAGGTTTTAAAGATACCTTTAGTAAAGAATTTTTAGCAAGAATTACCAAAGTAATAAGTTATAAAGATGTTGATAAAGAAATGATAAACAAATATTTAAAGAAGAAAAAAATAACTGCTAAAGATTGTCTAAAAGACTATGATTACAAAACTCTTGGATTTAGAGGTATAGATAAATACTTAGAAAATAAAACTTTAGTTAAATAGGATAGTGTAATTGTTTCTTTGTGGACTAGCACATATATTATAGTATAGATTTAAGCACTCTTTAAAGGGGGTGATAAATTTGACTATAACATTATCGCTAGTCATAATGATAGTTGCCTATACACTCGGTGCCATCACTAAAATCTTCATAGATAAAGTCCCAAATAAACTAATTCCCATTCAAAATGTTATCATTGGCCTAATAAGTGGCATTATATGCTTTTTACTTCATATTGATGAGAATTTATTGTCAGCTATTCTTATCGGGATAATGTCAACGATGAGTGCTGGAGGTATTGCCGATTTAAAGGATGCCAAAAATCTAAATTTAAATTCCGCCCAGGGATAGATTGAAAATAGAAATCAATTGTTGGTTTCTATTTTCTTAAAATTTTGTTATACTTAAGAAAAAGAAAGAAGTGAGTTTAATGGTAACCAGATATAATCCTTTTACATACCTATGTATCAATTTAATTTCCCTGCTTATTGCTTTTACCCTAAGTTCTAATATAGAAGATTTTCTCCCTAGAGTAATTTTTATATTATCTTGTACCAGCCTTGCTTTATCAATTTACTTTTATACTGTCATTGTTAGTAATCGTTTTTCCATCTCGATTATTTTTACCAATTTACTCTTAATACCTTGGTACTTTATCATTCAGTTTTTCTTATGTATCCCGATGATACCTTATAACATTTACCGGCTAATTATCAGTATTCCCAAAAATGAAGTTGATAGAAAAAACCAAAAACAGGCAAGAGAATTTATTAAACTTGCTCGTCCTCTCAAAATTCAGGAAAATGATTTAGCAAACTGTTATGCTGAAGAGCTAATCGATAACTTAAAATGTTATTTATATGGTATTACTCGGCTAAGTGGTAAGGTAAAGATGCTAAAGGCTAAAGAAAAAAATCAAATACTTAAAAGTATAAAAGATGATGAAGAGAGTATTAGATATTATGAGTTAATGCTCAAGTGTAGTGATATTATTAAGCAAAATTATACAGAATCTGGTCTTTTAAAAAGCAAAGTCGAAAAACTTTAGAACCTAAATGGTTCTTTTTTTAGTTCTAAAAATAGCTAATCATCATATGATATTTTGGGAGGACAAGCTTGATGGGACTAAACGATAATGAAGTTATTAATTCACGGAAGAAATATGGTAGTAATGAAATAACCAAGAAAAATAACAATACCTTTATCAATTTACTTTTGGAGTCTCTTGGAGACCCAATCATCAAAATATTACTAATTGCTTTAGCTATCAAGATTGTAGTGATGTTTAAAGACTTTGATTGGTATGAAACATTAGGAATTTTAATAGCTATATTGCTCGCATCATTTATCTCAAGTATTAGTGAATATGGTTCGGAAAAAGCTTTTGCTAGACTTCAAAGTGAAACTAGTAAATTAAAGGCACGAGTTAAAAGGAATAATAAAGTAGTAGAAATATATGCTAAAGATATTGTTGTTGGAGATATAGTTCTTTTGCAAAGTGGTGATAAAATTCCAGCCGATGGTAAGATAGTAAGGGGTAGTATCACTGCTGATGAGTCAGCCTTAAATGGAGAAACAAAAGAAGCTTTAAAAATAATTGGTAGTAATGTTTATGCTGGAACAATCATCTACACTGGTGAGGCCGAGATGGAAACTACTGCAGTTGGGGATAAAACTATTTTAGGTAAGATATCTGAAGAACTTCAAGAAAATATTCCTGATAGTCCTTTAAAACTAAAACTTCGCTCGCTAGCTGGGACCATTAGTAAAATTGGTTATGCTGGAGCTATCCTTGCTAGTTTAGCCTTTTTGTTTTCCCAAATAGTTATGGCTAATAATTATGATATGACTAAAATTGTTAGCACGCTTACAGACTTTCCAAAGATGTTTGATTTACTCATCTATGCCTTAACCTTATCAGTTACCATCATAGTTGTCGCTGTCCCCGAGGGATTACCAGTCATGATTACTTTAGTTTTATCAAGTAATATGAAAAGAATGCTTAAAGATAATGTGTTAGTGCGAAAAATGGTAGGAATTGAAACTGCCGGAAGTCTTAATGTCCTTTTAACGGATAAAACCGGAACTCTTACAAAGGGGATACTAGAAGTAACTGAATTTATAAGTAGTGATTTAAAAAGTTATAAAACAAATAAAGCCTTAAGTCAAAGCTCTATTTACTACCATAGTTATATAGCTATGCATTACAATAACTCCAGTACTATTAGTGATAAAAAAATAATTGGGGGAAATTCAACTGATAGAGCAGTTCTTGCCTTTATAAATAAAGATGATAAGATAAAAGTTAAAGTTATTGAAAAAGAACCTTTTGATAGTCAAAAAAAATATAGTAGTATTAAAACAAATGAAGGTTATATCTATTATAAAGGGGCAAGGGAAGTTCTTTTAAGTAAGTGCCATAAAAGACTAGATAGTATGGGAAAAGAAGTTTATTTTTCTAATAAGAGTGTTGTTGAAAAAAGGATAGATGCTATAACTAAGGCGGGGGGAAGAGTACTTGTTTTAGCTTATGGCAAAAGTTTTAATGATTTAATTTATTTAGGCATTATAAGTATTAAAGATGAACTAAGAAAAGAAGCCATAGAAGGGGTTAAGCTTATTAAAAAGGCGGGAATTAAAACTATCATGATAACGGGGGATGCAAAAGAAACTGCTCGGGAAATTGCAAAAGAGGTTGGTCTTTTATCGATAAATGATTTAGTCATAGATAGTAAAAAATTTAATGAAATGAGTGATGAAGAAGTTGCCCATAACTTACAAAGAATATCTGTTATTGCCAGAGCTTTACCTCAAGATAAAAGTAGACTTGTAAATATAGTTGAAAGTATGAATTTAGTTGTGGGAATGACTGGGGATGGAGTAAATGATGCCCCAGCTTTAAAAAAGGCTGATGTTGGTTTTGCTATGGGCTCCGGCACAGATGTTGCTAAAGAAGCGGCTGACATTGTCATATTAGATAACAATATTTTATCAATTAGTAAAGCTATATTATATGGAAGAACAATCTTTAAAAGTATTCGTAAATTTATCGTTTATCAGCTTACCATTAACATGTGTGCTTTAATTTTATCAATCGTTGGTAGTTTAGTGGGCATATCAACACCAATAACTATAGTGCAAATGCTTTGGCTTAATATGATTATGGATACTTTCGCAGGAATAGCCTTTTCTTTCGAAGCCCCCCTAAAAGAATACATGGATGAATTACCAAAGGATAAAAATACTAAGATAATTAATAAATATATGTATAGTCAAATATTATGGACTGGAGCTTACTCAGCACTATTATGTTTACTATTTTTAAAACTCCCATTTTTCTCAGAGTTTATAAGGTATGACGCCGAAGATAAATATCTCTTAACTACATACTTTGCCATGTTTATCTTTATCGGTATCTTTAATGCCTTTAATGCGCGGACGACCAGAATAAATATCTTCGCCGGTCTTTCCCAAAACAAAGTATTTATATTCATTTTCATCTTTATCTTTTTAGCGCAGTTATGGATTATTTATAACGGTCATGATATCTTTAGAACTTATGGCTTGCTTCCTAAAGAATTAGCGCTTTCTTTACTTCTCGCTCTAACTGTCTTTCCGGTAGACTACATACGTAAATATCTTTTAAAGCTAAAACATATTGATATTAAAATATAACTTTGCTATAATCAGATTATAAAGAAATGGAGTATTAATTTATGAGAAAATTTTGTTCAAATTGTGGTGCTGAACTAAAAGAAAATGAAAACTTTTGTTCAAACTGTGGAAAGGCAAGTGATGTAAGTACTGCATCAAGAGCCTTAATAAGTAAAAGAGATATTGCAGTATCTGTTCTACTTAGTTTAATAACTTGTGGTCTTTATGGTCTTTACTGGTTTATTATGATGACTGATGAATCTAATGAACTTGTCACTGAAAATAAGACTGCTAGTGGAGTACTTGCTATCGTTTATACTTTAATAACCTGTGGAATTTATAGTATATATTGGCACTATAAGATGGGGAAAAAGATGGCTGAAGCTGGTGAAAAATACGGCAAAGCCATAAACGATAATTCTGTTCTTTACTTAGTACTAGCTTTATTTGGTTTAGGTATAGTTAATAACTGCTTAATCCAAAATGATTTAAACTCTCTAGCAGAATAATGAAAAGAAAAATAAACTTTATCTTTCTTTTTCTTATTGCCTTAATAATTTATTTTTTAATTAACTTAAAATGGCATATTTACATTCCTTGTATATTCCATGAGCTAACGGGTCTATACTGTCCAGGCTGTGGAATTACAAGAATGTTTTTTGCTCTGTTAAAGCTAGATTTTATCAACGCTTTTCATTATAATCCTTTAGTGTTTATAATGTTACTAGGCTATATTTTTTATAAAGTAATTTCTTTACGCTCGCCTGTAAAACTACCAAAGTATTTTAGCCTTATTCTTCTTGTAATTGTTGTACTATTTGGAGTGCTAAGAAATATTGATACATTTAGTTTTCTCCGACCGCAGTAATATATAAACCGAATGCTACCAAAAGTACTTGTCAAAGCTCAGATTTTTTGCTATGATCCTGACTTTGACAGTTGTTGAATAAAAAAACCTCCGAAACCCTTATATTTAAAGGGCTGACGGGGGTTTAATTTG
>CAKOLB010000004.1 GCA_934096125.1 uncultured Bacilli bacterium | reverse complement strand
AATTAAAAGTAATTGTTGGTTTTGTTGTATCTTGAGGAGTATAGTATGTAGCATAACCTGAAGAGCATAAACTAGAATTTGTCGCAGAGCAAGCTTTTACATAATAAACAACACCACATGCATCTTTTGTAACATTTACTTTAGACCCTAAAGTATTCATTTTTGTACTACTCGTTCCATAGTAATATTTTATATCAGGATTTCCACTTGTTGTGCTTTTAAAACTAAGTGTATAATCACTTGTATGTTCCCCTTTTGATAAAACCCCATCAGAACTTGTAATAATTGGAACAGTTGGAGCACTATCCACAGTGGAAACAGTAAAGTAATATGGACTGCTTACATTTCCAACTTTATCTTTGACACATACTGAATAGTCTCCATTACCCACTTTATCTTTATATATATCGTTCGTTGCATCCATATTAATTTCTACATCAGCACAACTAGTTATTTTCCCATCTGCTATATAGACTTTATCAACGCCTGAACCATTTTTATCAGTCACTCTAATAGAAATATTTTTCTTTTCTACTGTCCATTCTTTTTCTTTATAAATCGTTACTTTCGCAACAACTGGACTTTCTTTATCAATACTTACAGTATTTCTACCCAGCCCCTTTTCATCACCTTTAGTAACTCTTGCTGTATAAACAACACTTGCCACATTAGAAACACTTGTTGTTATTGTATCACCAGTCTTAGCATCTCCCATATTACTTGACCATTTTATCTCATAACCACTGCTCTCAGTAAGTATTTCTCCTGCTTTATTTTTTACCGCAAGTGTAATATTATCATTAAACCAATTATTGCTATCTATATCTATACAGTTAACCCCATCATAGTTACATATTATATAATCAGTACTCACTTCATAACTATTACACGTACCATTATTTTCTCCATTATCTGTAAAACTTATCGCTTCATACTTATTATTTTTCTTCTCAAGCTCAATGATATAACAGTTTAATATTTTACTGTCAATAGGACTATAAATGTTTTCTTCATCATCCGGTTTAACATAACCAGATTTAATAAGTTCTTCAACACTTACAACGTTTTGGTTATTATCATTAGCAAAGGTTTCTGCCGCAGTTTGCAAGTACACCACTAGGTTATCATAATTTTTTTGCCTAACATTTTTTTGAATATTTACAAAAATAGTCGTACCAGCTCCTGCGATTAAGCCAATAATCCCAATTACCGCCAGAAGCTCAACCAAAGTAAATCCTTTTTTATTCATAACTTATCACCATACTTTATAAAATAATTATAACTTACAACAAAAAAAAAAGAAACATCAATCTTCTTTTAAAAGTAAAGAAGGTGTCTCTGACATTTCTTTGGGAATAGCAATATCCATATAATCTAAAATAGTTGGAGCAACATTTACTAAAGAACCACTAGACTTAAGTTTTACTTTATCATCACAAAGGATAAAAGGAACTAAACTCGTTGTATGAGTTGTACAAATACTTCCATCAGGATTAACCATAATATCAGCATTGCCATGGTCCGCTAAAATAATAACTTTATAAAAGTTTTCTTCCGCTTTTTCCAATATTCGATTTAAACAAACATCAACTGCCATACAAGCTCTTGTTGCCGCTTCCATATTTCCCGTATGTCCCACCATATCAGGATTGGCAAAATTTACTAAGATAAAATCATAATCATTATTCATGGAAAGTATTACTCTTTTTGTAACATCAACACAACTCATCTCTGGTTTTAAATCATAAGTTGCAACACTTGGGGATGGAATATGAAATTTATCACACCCTTTAATCTTGCCACTTACTCCCCCATCAAAAAAGTAAGTAACATGAGGGAACTTTTCACTTTCAGCAATTCTAGCTTGCGTAAAATCAAGTTCACTTAAATAAAGCCCTAAACAATTCTTAACCTCCGGATGTTCAATTAAATTTAAAGTTTTAATTCTTTTGTCAACCGTAAAGAAACTAAATACACTTAAATTATCCATTGGAAGTACTCTAAACTTTTCGAATGTTTTAAAGTTTACAAAAGCATCTAAAATTTGTTTTGCTCTATCTGCCCGGTAATTCATCCAAACTAAAACATCACCATCTTTAATCATAATATCATTAAGTCTAATTGGCTCCATAAACTCATCAGTAATATCATTGTTATAATAATAATTAATAGCATCAAAAGAACTATTAAATTTTTGACCTATGCCTCCAACAACTAAATTATAATATTTTTTTGTTCGGTCATAATTTTCATCTCTATCCATTGCATAATACCGCCCACAAATAGTTGCAATATCACCAATTCCAGTTTGATTAATCGCCTCATTAAGCATATCAATATACTTCATGGCATCATGAACACCTGTATCTCTTCCATCAGTAATTACATGAAAATGAATTTTAGTAAACCCAGAGTGAACCAAATTATTATACATACTTAAAAAGTCATCAACACCGGCATGAATATTACCATCACTGCATAACCCCATAATATGCACATCTTTATCCCGCATACTTAAAAGAGTATTATAATTTTTATTATCAGTAGGAGGCTCTTCTAAAAACTCATTAACTAATATTTCATTTTGTTTTAAAAGTCTTCCAGCTCCAATTGTCATATGACCAACTTCACTATTACCAGCTTGCCCTTTAGCAAGACCTACAGCCTCTTCACTAGCTTCTAAGCATAAATGTGGATACTTTTGCCACAAAGAATTAAAAAAAGTCATATTAGCAGCTTTTATTGCATTACCTTTTTCTTCTTCTCTATAACCAAAGCCATCTAAAATTATTGTTAATATCTTTTTCATCTCTACCTCTTTTCCATAATATACCATAATTTTTGAAAGAAAAAAACCATTTTAAAAAATTATCAACCAGATGTGATAACTTTTAACTATTTACATAACAAACTGATTATCATTTATTTTAAATCTATCAGCAATCGTTGTTAAAAACTCAGAATTAGTTGGTCTACTTCGATCAAAATCGATACTATTACCAAATATTTCTTCCATAAGTTTTAAATCTCCTCTTGCCCAGCTTACTTCGATAGCATGTCTTATAGCTCTTTCTACTCTTGATGTTGTCGTATCAAACTTAGTAGCTATCGCTGGATAGATAGTCTTAGTAACAAGCGTTGTTACTTCATCAGTTGAATACAAAAGTAGTATTCCCTCTCTTATATATTTATACCCTTTTATATGTGATGGTATACCTAAATCATGAAGTAAAGTACTTACCTTTAACTCCATTTTTCCAACTAAAGCTAAAGCAACCTCATCCTTTTCTTCCATAAGATCACAAATTCTCTCTTCAATAACTTCCATATTCACCGGTTTAAGCATAAAATAATTTGCCCCATAAAACTGTGCTTTTCTTATGGTAAAATCATCCTTAAAACTTGATAATACAATAATTTGTTTCTTAATTTGTGCTGTATTTAACTCTTCTAATATTTTTAACCCATCATAATGAGATAAAAACACATCAATTATTAACATATCATATGCATTTTTTTCTTCTAATAAATAATCAAGTGCATCCCTTCCATTATTAAATGAACTAACGACTTTTACGGTACTACTATTTTTAAAATACTCCTTAACACTTCTGATAACTGCCTCATTATCGTCAACTACCACTACTCTTGTTTGCTTATTCATATTTTAAATTTTCCCTTTCTTACACCTATAATTCGCCTACAACTTAATTATAAAGCATAATATGAGGAAAATCTACAATAGATAGTGTCGAGTTATGTAAAGGCGTGTAAATATTTGTCATAGAACGTCGATTATTTTTTAAAACTATCAATAACTGTCAAACATTCAAGTACATCTTGTGGATTAAGACTAGCCCCACCTACTAAAAAGCCATCTAAATTCTTAAGTTTAAGTAAAGTTTTAATATTTTCTTTATTAACACTACCACCATATAAAACTGGCAGATCTTTATCATACTTTTCCATTATAATATCTTTAATAAAATCGATAACATCAAGTATTTCATAATTTGTCGGAACATTTCCAGTCCCAATTGCCCACACAGGTTCATAAGCAATAATCATATTTTTTATCTCAACATTATTTAGTACTTCACTAATTTGTTTTTCAAGAGTTATATAAGTATCTCCCTTTTCTCGGTCCTCTTTTGTTTCTCCAATTGCATATATAACCGTCAAACCAGCATCGCTTGCACTTGTAATTTTATTAATAAAATCAATATTTATCTCTTTTTTAAAAATTCTACGCTCACTATGACCTACTAAAACATAATCAGCTCCCATGCTTTTAATTTGACTTGCTGTAGTTTCTCCAGTCACGGTTTTGTCGATAAAAGAACTTAAATCTTGCGTCCCGACTGAGTAACCATTCTTATCAAAAAAAGGAATAAATATATCACTAGGTAAAATAATTAACTTAGCATTAGTTTTAACTTCCCCAAGTACTCGGTTATATTTAATAATATCATTTTTACATAAATTATTTTTAAAGTTACATACAAAATACTTCATCTTATTTCATCCATTCCAAAGCTTTTAAATTTCTATCAGCGATATATTCTAAGGTTGCACCACCACCACTTGATACAAACGTAAAATCTTGCAAGTATCCAAACTTTTTAGCAGCAGATGCTGTATCCCCGCCTCCTAATATAACCGTTTTTCCACTATTTTTAAGAGCCTCAAACAAAGACCTTGTTCCTTCAGTAAATCTTTCATCTTCAAATTTCCCACAAGTACCATTTACAAAGATAACACTACTATTGTTAATAAAGCGTTTATAATATTCTATAGTTTTACTACCTAAATCATAGATTATACCATCATCAAACGTAAAGTCCAAAGGCAAAACAATTTTACTTTTATACATTCTTAAAAGTTCCTTAATTTCCGATAGGATAGCTGGATCATTTGTTGCTAAACTTTGCCCAATTGCAGCTCCCATAACTTTTAGAAATGAATTAGCAATTCCTCCTCCTAAAAGGAGATAATCGCATCTTTCAATTAAAGCTTTTATTATAGGTAGTTTATCATCAACTTTAGCTCCCCCCATGAACACACAAAATGGTCTTGGAGTATTAGTAACCAAAATATTTAAATTTCGAAGTTCTTCTTCCACCAAAAATCCAATTGCTGATGGCAAAAATTTAGCAATTCCTGCAGTTGAAGCATGAGCTCTATGCATTGACCCAAAAGCATCATTTATATAAACATCTGCTAAACTTGCCCAATATTTAGCAAGTTCTAAATCATTTGCACTTTCTCTTTTCACAGGTACATCCATAAATCTTGTATTTTCCAAAAGAATAACATCTTGTAGTGATGCAAGATCAACAATTCTTTTAACATTTTTACCATAACAATTATCTAAAAATATAACTTTAGTCCCAAGTAAATCTGCTAAATGTTTAGCTACAATCTTTAAACTATTATTTTTTTTATCTTCTTCTGTTTTTACTCTTCCTAAATGACTTAATATAATAACTTTACAATTATTTTGTAGTAAGTATTTTATAGTTTTTAAACTTTTTACAATCTTAGAGTCATCAGCTATTTTCCCATCATTAATAGGAACATTAAAATCACATCTGATAATTACTCGTTTATTTCGGATATCAATTTCTCTAATTGTTTTCATTTGTGTAATCCTCCATCTATATTTTAACATGGCAATTTTAAAAATTAAATAATATTTTTATTATTTATAAAAAAATAAAACCTGACCTTTCTTTCAAAGTCAGACCAAATTAAGCTATATATATAAACAAACACTCTCCCAAAGTAGAAAAAGTTCGCCTGAATATCACTTGGCAGGGGCAGAGAGAATCGAACTCCCATCAAAAGTTTTGGAGACTCCTATATTGCCATTATACCATGCCCCTAAACCACGAAAATTATAACATAAACTAAAACAAAATACTAGTGTTTTCCCTAAATTAATATTTTAACATACACTATTATAGGTGATAAATTTATGCTTATAAATTATGATAACAATGATTTAGACCTTTTAGCTAGAATTATGCGAAGTGAAGCTATCGGAGAAGGTGACCTTGGAATGCTTATGGTTGGAAACGTAGTTGTCAACAGAGTTCTTGCCAACTGTTTAACTTTCAAAAATATAAATTCTGTATCCGATGCAATATACCAACCCAATCAGTTCACCGGGGCATCATCATCTCTTTTTTATGGTCAAGCAACTACAACTGAAAAACAACTAGCAAAAAGAATACTACAAGGAGAATACTATTATCCCGCTACTAATGCATTATGGTTTTATTCTCCAACTGGAAACAAAAGTTGCAAACAAACATGGTACAATCAAGACCTAGCGGGAAGGTACAAAAGTCATTGTTTTTATAATCCTAATGCTGGTGTATGCACTAAGCTACATTAATATTTGCAAAGAAAAGTTATTAATGTATAATAGATAGTAGTAAGGGAGAACAAAAATGATATACACATACTTTTTACTATTTATTATATATTCTTTTTTTGGTTGGTTAATAGAAATAGTCTTTACTTTTTTTAAAGAAAAAAAATTAATCAATCGAGGTTTTCTAATTGGTCCATATTGTCCAATCTATGGAGCGGGATGTCTTCTTTTAGTGTGGCTGCTTGACAAATACAAAGATAACTACTTAGTTCTTTTCGTTTTAATTATGTTTATATGTTCATTAGTTGAGTATCTTACCAGCTTTTTAATGGAAAAAATATTTAAACTTAGATGGTGGGATTACTCCGATATGAAATTTAATATAAATGGTAGAATATGTTTAGAAACTATGGTTCCTTTTGCCTTAACGGGAGTTATCTTTCTAAACTACATTCACCCATTTATCTATAACGCTATAACCAAAATACCACCTAATATAAAAGAACTTAGTAGTATTGTCATTTTATTCATATTTCTTTTTGATATCATTATAACTTGCAACGTTGTTTTTAATATCAAAAGTATTACCAAAAATTTGAGAAAAGACTCAACTGAAGACATCAACAAAGCTATTAAAAAACTTGTTATTATTAATCCTTTTATGTATGAAAGAATCATTAAAGCTTTCCCTAATATGACTAAAATTATTAAAAATAAAACTAGAGGATTTTTAAAACACACCAAAAAGAAAAAATAATTTTAAAATTACATATAAAAACCTCGCTTTTGAAAAACGGGGTTTTTATACATTTACGGAACAAGTAGCTTTTGACCGATAGTTAAATTAGTTGAAGCTAGATTATTTAAAGACATTATTGTATTTACAGTCGTATTATATCGCCTTGCTATGCTATAAAGATTATCGCCTTTTTGAACCGTATAAGTTTTAGTTGTTTTTTGTTCTGGGATAATTAAGGATTGACCAACGGCAATTGTGTTACTAACTAAATTATTAGCGTTTTTTAATGAATCTACACTAACAGAAAATTTAGTGGCAATGCTGTATAGTGTATCACCTTTTTGCACTGTGTATTTGTTTTCACTACTACTTACCTTTAATTTTTGACCTATAGCTAAATTATTGCTTTGAAGATTGTTAATAAGTTTTAAGTTATCAACAGTAGTATTAAACTTGTTAGCGATTTTATATAAACTATCGCCTTTTTGAACAATATATGTATCTAGCGATGGGGTATCTTCACTTGTTTGTGGTAATGTTAATTTCTGACCAATACTTAACAAATTACTCTTAAGATTATTAAGTTCCTTAATCTTGGCAATAGAAACATCTGTTTTTTTGGATATGCTCCATAGACTATCACCACTTTTAACTATGTAATAATTGCCCGTATTTGGAAGTGTATAAGTACCGCCAGCATACTCAGTAATTGCTTTAACCACCGCTTCTGCTAAGTTTTCCCAAGTATTTTTTAACTGCTCAACATCATCACCAGTAGAATCTGCAAACCCATACTCTACAATTACAGTTTCATTATTAGGAGTATCTCGCATTATATAATAATAATCTTTCGCTGGATTACTTGGAAGTCTTCTCTGATAATATTTTCTAATATTTTGTCCTGCACTCTCTAGTTCTCTTGCAATTTTACTTGCAAATACATCATTATTTCTAAGAGCATATATTACTTCTGCACCATCGCCACCTCCGGAAAGATTTTATGTGATTAGGCTATCATTTTTCTTGATTTTACTGCGTTTTTATTTTTTCTAAAAATAGTATAGGGGATGGTAAGATTGTGTGATTACCAAATTTTACCACCCTATTTTTATTATTTAATTTATTTCTTCATAATTAGTTTTTATATCATCTAGCACCTTAAATCTATATTGAATTTCTATATTTCTATCTTTATCTATATAAATTTTTTTTACTAAAGTTTTTATGAGTTCTCTGTTGGGTTCATCTAAATTTAAAAGTGATTTTATTTGTTCTTCATATTTAGTTATTTCTTTTGTATCTTCTTTAATCTGATTTTCTTCATTATCTATTTCATAAATTCTATAATTTAAGGCTGATATTTGTTTTTCAGTTTGTGCAGAGATTCTTGTATAAGTATCAACACTTATTATTCCATTAAATTTGTCATCATATAAAGCATCAGATTTTCTTTTTAATTCATCAATCTCATTTAATAATTGTTGCTTTTCCTTTTGCCTATCATTCTTTTCCTTTGCTCTATCTTGTAATACTCTTTCAGATAATTCTTTGATATTTAAACTATCTAAATATTTTTGACAAGTAGTTTTAATAACACTCATTATTTTTTCTTCTAGTTTATCATAAGGAAAGAAGTGTGGATAGCACAAATGTCTTCTTGGATCTCTTGCATATTTATTGCAATTAACACTCCAATACTTTCCACCCTTATAATTTTTATTTTTTCTATAAAGAACGCTTAAAGAGTTTCCACATTCTTTGCAAACAAGAAGATTTTCTAATAATCTTTTTTCTCTATTACAATGGGTTGTCCTTACTCTAGCAGGAGCATTTTGTATTGCTTCAAATACTGTTTTACTAACAAGAGGTTCATGAGTATTTTCAACTATTATCCAAAACTCTTTTTCTAAAGCAACTTTCTTCTGAGATTTATAACTTAACTTAGTTTGAACATTTTGTACCATATCTCCTGTATACATTCTATTTTTTAGTAATTTGTTGACTGAGGATATTGTCCATACATTCACTTTTTGTCTTGAAGATGATTTAGTATTTTTATACATACTAGGGCTTAATATCTTATTATCATTTAAGTATGATACTATATCACTTACTCCAGTTCCAGAATGAGCCATTTTAAATATCCTTTTAACAACAGGAGCAACTTCTGGATTGGGTATTAAATGTCCTTTATCAAGTGGATCTCTCATATATCCATAACATGGTTTGCTTCCAATAAATTTACCCTGTTCTTTTTTATTTTTTAATATTGAACGAATCTTCTTAGAAGTATCCTTACTAGTCATATCATTAAACAAAGCTTTAAATGGAGCAATGTCATTATTAGCACTTTCTAGAAATGTATCAACTTGATCTAGTATAGAAATATATCTAATTTTCTTTTGTGGAAAATATTGTTCTACATAATATCCACATTGAATATAATCTCTACCTAATCTTGATAAGTCTTTTGTGATTACACAATTGATTCGACCACTTTCAATATCTTTTAATAATCTTTGAAAAGAAGGCCTATCAAAGTTAGTTCCTGTAAATCCATCATCTACATACTCATCAACCAAAGTAAATCCACTCATTTTTACATAATCCATTAATAAATTTCTTTGATTGATTATACTTTCACTCTCTGACTCATAAGTTTTATCTTCATCACTTTCTGATAATCTGATATATATACCTACTCTATAAAAACTTGGTGCTTGTATTACATTGTTATACACTTACTACTCCTTCCAACGTGTATAACTTCAATAAGCAATATCATTATATCACAAACTCTTATTGCTTACTATTTTCTAACATCAATTTTAAATACTCCTCTATTAATTCAACCAAGTTTTTATCTTTATCGAAAGTTTCAGTTATATTCACTAATCTACACCTCTCCTTTCATTTTATGAAATAAGAACAACTATAAGACTTTATTATCAAAATTAGGACATAAAAAAATTAGTTATATTCCAAACTAATCTAGTTAGTAATAGAAAATACTATATTCTTTTAATCTATTTCTTTTTCTCTTAACATTTTGAAGTTCTAATTTATAAAATTCTAACTTTTTTAAATAATCTTTACGGAAATAGTTTTCACTTAACCATTTAACGCCTTCTTTATTAATCATAACTTTAGCATCTTTTATATACTTGAATGATTTATCATTTCTCTTTTCCATTCTATTTATTGCAACACCTATCACATCTTTACTCTTATTAAAATACTCCCTTAAATCTTTTAAAGATATATCTTCATATTCAAACCCACTATGAGGAAAATTTAATTCATCTTCTAGTCTTAATATTTGCTTTTTAAAGAAAACAATTTCAGCATCTAAATAAAATAGATTGTTATTTAAATAAACTTCTTCTATCCATTCTACAAATTCTAATTTTAGATATACTACTCTTTCACCATTTTGAGCAAAATGTTCATCAATCCATCTTTCATTAGGATGTCTTCTTTTTAATCTTTTCACTAATCTCTTATACTGTTTTTCGCTAATTTTAAACTTCTGTAAAACACGCCACTTCTCCATTGACTTAAATTCCATATTTCTCCTTTCATTTCATACCACATTTCAGATTACCATTAAATCCTATTTTGAGGTTACATACCCGTGTAATATAATATATCAAGCATGGTGTATACACACCCATCTAGCTTGTTAGGGAATATCCCTAAAACCCACTAATAGTCTCCGACAGTTTAGAATATTTTAGATAAAATTTACCTTTCTTTCAAAAAGATAATTTTTTTTAAAGACACAAAAAAAGAGGGAAAATCCTCTCATAAATTTGCATCTCTTACACTTATCCTATATTACCATTTTACCATAAATTTATAGGACAGTCAACGGACATGATTTTATTTATCAAAATAGTAATTATATTCACTTAACATAATTTTTTCATAATCATCTAATATTTCAAAAATATTATTATCATTTTTAAATTTATTTATCTTTTTGATTGTATCTAATGGTATGCCAAATTCCAACATATCAGAATACTTTTTTTCTATATTTTTATTTTCTAATGATGTAGATATTTCAACAATATCAAAATTAAAATCATAATTTAAATTATTCTTTCTACAAAACATTTTAAAAACTGATATATACAATCCAATATAAAATGGTATTCTATATTCAATTATGTTTGATATAAATTTAAATGCACCATTATATAGTTTTGCATCATCAATTTCACCTTTAGTTAAATAATCGTATATCCATTTTTTATCGTACTCACGTAATATTTTTTCTATTTCTTTATTATTAAAATTTTTAAGTTTTAAATTTAATATTTTTTCAATTTCACTTAACTGTTTTAAAATAAAGCCTTTTCTTGATTTCAAAACATCTCTAATATTTCCTGAAGAGTGGATTCCGTAAAAAATGCCCCAAATAAAATCACCTTTACTATTAAATGGATTAATATCACCAAAATCTGAAACTATTGGAATATCTGCATTTTTTAATTCGTTAAAAATAAATGTAATTGATTTTATAATATCATTTTTCTCTGTAGACAATAAATTTTTAATATTATTAAATCTTATATCTTGAATTTTTCCATTGTTAATTGTTTCAAAAAAATATGAATATACATCGATTTTTATTTCATTTGCAATTGATAAAGCTATATTTAAATCATCGTTGGTCAAATTAAAATTTAATTGCCTTTTTTTTGTGGTTTCCTTTATATTTTTTTCTTCTTCATTTAATAGATAATCATCTATCATATCGATTTCATAATCAGTTCTAGGTATAATATCACTTGCTAATTCGTAATTAGGATTATTTATAATTACTCCATTTTCAGATGATTTTCTTAAAATATCACTTACTTCTTCAACTGCAGAAAAAACTTTTCCTTTGCTATATACACCAAATCTGCCTGCTCTACCACTTAAATTCAATATATCCAAATTAGTTAGTTTTTTATTAGATCCTGTTATTCTATTTGTTATAATTATGTTCTTAGCTGAACTATTAACTCCTTCAGCAAATGCAGTTGTAACTATAAGTTTTTTTATTATTCCCTTATTAAATAAATATATTATTTCTTTTTTTATATATCGAGGAATAGGTGATACATATATGCCAATTCCCTTTTCTAGAGCATCTATAATATACCAATTGCTGTCTTCAAATAAATAATTTTCTTTTAAATGGTTCAAAAATTTTTTAAATCTTTCATTATCTATACTTGCTTTTTCATTAGGCATTAATTCTAAAACTTTTATTGCCTCACTTGGATATTTTACATATATAATTGTATTATCAGATAAATAGGGAACAGCTGCCATTGCTTTTTTAATCCCAGAATCACCTTTTTTAATACTAAATATACTATTGGAAAAATTACTTTTATAACTTTTGCTATCATAAATATCTATTATGTCTTTTTTTACATAATTAATATTCCTGTCAATATCCTTGATACTATATTTTTTTAAGAATCTTGTCATAGATGGCGCCTTATTATAAGTATATGGAGATAAAAATATAATCTTCGAATTAGAATTAGCCATATATTCCATTACTTTCCTATATTTGCTTGACCTAGAATTTAAAATATCTTTTCTATCAATTGATTCTTCATTTTCAATTTTATAAGCCTCATCCATAACTATCAAATCAAAATCTATACTTTTTTCTTCAACCAAAAGTAAAAATTTCTCTGGTGTTAATATCCATATTGTATTATTATTTTTATTTTTTGGCATTGTTATTACATCATAATTTAAATTACATTCTTTATTTAATTTTAAAAATTTTAGATACAATTCTTCTACTAATGCATTAGTTGGAGCTAAAAAAATAATAGTTTTATATATTGAGTTATTCATTGCTATATGCTCTAAAACTAAACTGGTTTTACCAAATGACGTGGGAGCTGATATAAAAAGCTTATCATATAGTGATAATTCTTTTAATAAAGATAATTGTCCAGAATTATAATATATATTATTACCTTTTTTGCTTTTATATAGATTTTTTCTAATATCATTAGATATTGCATGCACGTTATATTTAGGTATACTATTTGCATCAAAATTATTAAAAAATTCTTGATAACCATAAAGTTCGGCAATATTTATTATAATTAAAATAAGATCATAATTATCCATGTAATTTTTACTTTCTAAAATATCACATAGTAGATTTATTAATTCTTTATTATTCCTTTCCA
Organism: uncultured Bacilli bacterium; assembly: GCA_934096125.1. Taxonomy (GTDB): domain Bacteria; phylum Bacillota_I; class Bacilli_A; order RF39; family UBA660; genus Onthocola_B. The sequence continues at coordinate 112,105 of CAKOLB010000004.1, read as the reverse complement.
TTGAAAATAAATTTATTTTCTTTACAATTGTATTTCGTGTCAATTCCATTGTCTCATACATTCCTTTACCACAGAGCTTGTATTTTTAATAGGTATATACACAATTTCCATATCATAATTTTTAATACCTGTTAATTTTACATTTTCATAAAAAGCATTATATACTTTTTCAAACATTATTTGTCTTTCATCTGGTGTAAATTTATTATCACAGTAAATTGCAAAGAAATTAAATTGAATTTTTATGTTTAATTCATTAAACACATCTATCGCCTTGTTTCCATTTATTATCCTACTATTCAATTTGTCCAAAACATCTATAATTTTATCTGAATTATTACTCTCTGCAAAAATTGAATGAGCATTATCAACAATATAAGTAGAATATCCGTTTATATAATCTTTACTTATATGTGCCAATTCATATTGAGTTCCCTTTATATCATTATATAAACCACACGACGCCTTATATATTGATTCGACAAATTTACACTCAGAAAATATTAGTACAAGATTATCTTTTTTCCAAGTACATGCAACTACATCTACCCCTTTTATATTACGTTCACCATACCCCCTTTTTGCTGAATAAGTGATAATTATATTTTCATTCTTAACAATATTTAAATAAAAATCATTAATGGCTTCTCCATATATCCCTAAAGTCTCTGGTGTAGTTGTAGTTATCAATACGGTATTATTCCACAAATCATTTCCATAATAAATTAAAGCTTCTGAAATTTCATCTTCTGTTTCACTTTTTATAATCTTATCATAATATTTTAGCAAATCATGATTTCTAACATAAAGTGCCAAATATTCTTGAAAAACTTTTCTATAATTTTCTTTTTCTTGATTTAAATCAACATCACAAAAATACATTTTACATTTGTTATTCTGCGATAATAATTTTTCTCCAACAAAAATTAAAGGTTTGCAATTATCATTATAATATTTCTTTATTTTTTTAAAAACTTCATAATTAAGTGAATCCAATACTACCACCTACTTCAAAAAAATGCAGTATCCATCTTAAAAAGACAAATACTGCATATCTTCTGTATAAAATTATAACACTATTTAGATAAATTACCAAATTTTAACATTTTTTCATTTACTCTTCCATTTCTACTATTTTTTCCAATTCAATCCCTATTTTTTCAACAACATTTACTACTAAAGCGTTACCCATCATGAAATATCGTTTCTTATCACTCATCCCAGTATTTGTCCAATTATCTGGAAATCCATTAATTCTTTCACACTCTAATGGTGTTAAAAATCTTAATTTTTTAGTTCTATAGTCCTCTATAACATGTGTCATTCTGCTAGTTCCACTTTCTGAAGTCAGCATTGTTCTAGCAGGAACATTTAGATTATCAGGAAATGGCATTGAACCTTCAGAATAAATGTAATCATCTCCATTTGGCTTTTTTCTAGGTATTCTTTTACTTCCCTTTAATATTCTAAATTTCTCAATTCTATCTTTTGAAAGGAAATATTTTTCATCAACCTTATTAGTTTCTATTAAATTGCCTAACTGATATACACTATCGCAATTATGTTCTAATTTGGCAGTATATATTTCACCATTTATCATAACTCCAGAATTATAAAATTGGTTTTTAAAATTATCACTAACATCGACTAAATCTTTATATTCTGAAATACTTGATACATTTGAGTTAAACTCTTTCTCTTTTACAGGAAACTGTTTTATGAAAATACCTTCCTTAAGTAATATATTTTTCTTATCAATTTTTCTCATTTTCTTACAATATTTAGTTGATTTGTGATATGCAATTATATAAATTCTCCTACGTTTTTGTTGAAATCCATATTCTCCCGCATTGATAACTCGCCATTCTAAATCATATCCATTTTCATAAAAACTTCTCAAAATTATTCCAAAATCTCTGCCTCTTTGACTCGCTGGCGAAAGAAGTAAGCGATCAACATTTTCTAAAAACACAAATGGAGGTTTCTTAACTTTTAATATATCTGCAATTGCCCACCACAAAACACCTTTTTTTCCATCAATTCCTTTGCTATTAGATAGTGTCTGTGCAACAGAATAATCTTGACATGGAAAACCACCAACTAATAAAGTATGATTAGGTATCTCTTTTTTATTTACTTGAAATATATCTACATTACTAACATCATCCTTTCCAAATCTTTTTGAATAGCATTCAAAAGCCTCTTGTGTTTTAGTAGAAGGTTCCCATTGATTCGCCCACACAAAATTCCAATTACCTTTTTCAATAACTTTATTATCTTTTAATTTTACATTATTTAATCCACATCTAAATCCACCAACACCGGCAAATAATTCTACTACTGTTTTTTGCATAAAACGCCTCCTAATAATTGTTAAACATATTTAAATATATTATAATATATTTAAGCGAAAAGATCAACTTCTTACATATTAATTATAAAATAATATTTTAAAAAGATCAACACTATATATATATTTTAAATTATTTTTGAGATAAAAACAAGATCGAAAGGAAATTTTTATGGCAAAAAGTTACACAAAAGATGAAATTCAAATTTTAGCTAAAAGTGCATTAGGAAAAACTTTTAAAGAATTAAATAATATGAATGTAACAACTATTTATAACAATGAATATAACAAAGATGATGAAAAGTTTAATAAAGCTTTCTTTGGTCATTTATTTGAAACTAATGTATATGGATACAACATTAATTCAATATCTGCGCCTGACTTTATTGATGCGGGAATAGAACTTAAAGTTACACCGTATAAGAAAAACAAAGACAATACTTTATCAGCTAAAGAAAGACTTGTTCTAAACATAATTAATTATATGGATGAATATAAAAATGAATTTTACTCTAGTCATTTTTGGTTTAAAAATAATAAAATTCAAATAATTTGGTATTTTTACGAACCTCACAAAAATAAAAATGATTTAAGAATAACACACGAGTTATTATTTACATTTCCAAAAGAAGATTTACCAATAATTATTAAGGATTGGGAAACAATAATTAATAAAATTAAACAAGGAAAAGCCCATGAGATATCAGAAGCAGATACAATGTATCTTGGTGCTTGTACAAAAGGAGCAAATAAAAAATCCGTTAGAGAACAACCTTTTTCATCAATTAAAGCAAAGCAAAGAGCATTTTGTTTAAAAACTTCTTATATGACAGGACTCGTTAGAAAATATATTGGAAATTATGAAGATGTTGAAAAAGTTATTAAAAATGCTGGTGAATCATTTACTGAATTTGTTGAAAATGTTACCAAGAAATATCAGGGGAAAACTCAAAAACAATTAATGCATGAATTTAATATTGATTCTAATGCAAAAAATTTAAATGGAATACTGATAGCTAGAATGTTTAATGTTAAATCTAGACTTCGTGATACTGATGAATTCCAAAAAGCAAATATAGTTCCAAGAACAATCAGAGTTGAAGAAAATGGACACATTAAAGAATCTATGCCTTTTCCATATTTCAATTATATGGATTTTAAAACAACTGATTGGGAAGAATCAAAGTTAAAAGAAGAATTAGAAACTACAAAATACATGTTCTTTATATTTAAAAAGAAAGATAATGATTATATCTTTAGTGGTATAAAATTATGGAACATGCCAGAACTAACACTTGAAAATGAAGTGAAAAATATGTGGAATAATACAAAAAACATTATTTTATCTGGAAATATTATTAAATCAATTGATAATATGGGTAAAAGAAATACTAACTTTCCAGGAATCGGGGATAATGGAGTTTGCCATGTTAGACCACATGCTAGAGACTCAAAAGATACTTTGCCATTACCTGTAAAAGACAAGTTAACAGGATTAGCTGAATATACAAAGCATTGTTTTTGGTTAAATAGTAAATACTTAGAAAATATATTAAAAGAATTTATTTAATAGCTAAATTAACCAATGAAAAGAGAAATTATACTATAAAACCTTCTCTTTTTTTGAATCGATAGAGGTTTTATCGACTTTATCTATTTGTTTTATTAATTACTTCTAAATAATTTATTGTGAATAAATAACCGCATACGGAAATCCATGTAACCGTAATGATACCATGGATTATTACATATAGGGTTTTTCATAAATTACATATTCATAATTAAATCTACCATTTTCATCTCTATTTTCAACTACCTTTAAATATTTTGCTTCCTTTAATTCTTTTAATATATTTCTAACTGTATCCCTGCTTTCAACACAAATACTAGATAATCCTAGCGTGGAATAACACCATGTGTCTGGTAATGACAACATTATAGATAATAGTCCTTTTGCTTTTAAGCTTAATTTTTTATCTCTTAGATGATAGTTACCCATAACTACATAACCCTCTTCTCTATTTGTTTTTATTTTCATAATATCGTATCCTTTCTTTTTCAAAATAAAAAGACTCACAAAATTGTAAGTCTAAAAGTTATTATCTTCTTCTTTTAATTTAACATGTCCAACCATTTTACCATCTTCTTTTTTCTGCTCAATAGTAAACTTTTTTGGTGGTTCTAATCCTATTATCATCATAGGTGTGGTTAACAAATTATTTAATGGTTTTAGATATTCAACATATTTTTCATAGGTACCGATAGCATTATCAAATCCACCGGCTTTTTTCATAGCATCAGTTGCTGTTATGACAACGCCAGCTTGAGTTTGTATTGCCTTTTTAACATGATTTAATTCACTAGATAATACTGGCTTAATTAAATTCCAAGATACATTTCCTCCATGATTAAATGCAACTTCAATTGCAATATTATCTTTTGCAAAATCTAATCTCCATGTACCTTTATTATCAGAATAATCAGGGTCAGCAAAAATGTAACTTTGTTCATGCCATCCTTTTTCACTTAGCCTTTTTGCAATTAATTTATTAATTGCTTCGGAAATGCTTTTTGCTTTTCTAGTTTCAATGTTAAATTCATTAATTAAATCATCATCGCTTATACTATCAAGCACTTCCAAAATTTCATTCCATAAATAAGTAAAATCCTTATCGTTTTTAAAAATATCTTCTGCATGTCTAAATGAATATTTTCTATACTCCATACTACTCACCACACTTAGTCAAATAATTATTACATCTTAATTATAGCATAAATTTTAAAATTTGGTAAACACAGTTACAATTCTTTAGGACAATTACGTTTATAATTAACATCATTAAATCCATAAACTTTTTTACAATCATTACAAATGATAGCAATAAAATCTAAACCATTAATATTATGTCCTTCACCTTTTTCTATAATTATATTATCTCCTTTACATTCAGGACAATATTTATAATCTTTTTGACTACATACATCTCTAACTATTTTGTAGCCATTATGGAAATCATATTTAGGAATAAATTCTCCTGTGTCAACACTTTTAATTCTTCCAAACATAAACTCTAACTTGTCCACAATTTTTTCTAAATGATAATGTCCACAATACCATTTACCATAATCTACTCTTTGCTCTACTTCATTTAGAAAATACTCCATAGATTTATCTATCGCAATCTGTGGCAAACTTAATTTAAAGCTTTCTTTAGGTTCATATCTTAATGGACAAGTATGAGATAAAATTATATCCACATGTTTACCAGAATACTCGTCCAATATATTTAGTCTCTCTTTCTCAGTTAATTGTTCATCTTTGAACCAAGGATATCCTTTACTTATTCTATAATCTTTATCAATAGAATAAGCTCCACCTATTACTAAAATACTTTTGTCATCAATATTATAAAGTTCTCCATTTTTAGCAAATACTAAATTAGGATATTCATCTTCTACAAATACTTTACCGCCAAACATTTCCACTTCGTGGTAACTTGAAATATTTTCTGGTCTTTTTTCATGATTACCTTGAATACAGAAAAATTTAAAATTATATCTTTTTAATCTTTCCTTTAACTTTTTATCATATTCATCTAAGTAATAATTAATACCCACATCCCCTAAGATAATCATAATATCACCTTCATTTAATCCTAAATGACCAAATCTATAAAAATCTCCATGAGTATCACCAGTTATATATAACATTCTTTTCACCTCTCATCTTTAAAGTTATTTGATATATCTATTATACCATCATATACAGTAAAATAAGAAGCTTATTAAAGTTATACACTGCGCCTACGATTAACCACATATTACGCGTCCTGTCCCCCTGCATTTATGTGATTAGACACAACAATCACATCACTCCCATTTCCATAAAGACTTTGTATTCTCTGTGGCCTACTACTGGCATCTAAAGTCTCATCAGTACTCCTCGATAATTTATTTGGCACTCCAAGTTCATCTAATCTGTTGTGAATATAATTTGTTATCTTCAAAGTATAATCTTTTTCAGTTATTCCATTTGCAATAGTCCCCGGATCATCACCACCATGTGGAGGTTATGTTTATTCTACACAAGTCCTGTATGGACTAAATTATATGGCCCATACAATATTTATTTCTCGTTCATTCGTTTCTTTATCTACTGCACCGATATATATTTTTTCTATAAAATCATCTAATATACTTCTATCTAATTCCTTTATAGATTTATATTTATTAAATATTTTATCTCTATCAATCATATCACTGTGCCTTTGATTTAAGAGAGTGATTTCATCTTTTATTAATTGAATTCTGTTTTGCAATTCATTTAATTCATCATCATAGTCTTTACTAAAAGCTTTGTATTGCTCATCAGTAATGAAACCCTCTATTCTATCTTCATATAATTTTCTTAAATAAGAATTCTTTTTACTTTGTGATTTTTCTAATTCAGTTTGTTGTTTTTCCAAAGTTTTAATTTGTTCTTGAATCTCATTTTTATTATTCTTAGTATTTAATTTTTGGTATTTCTCATTTAAAGCTTTAGAATTATGATAAACTTTGATATATTCATTAATCTCATTAAGGATAAAGTCTTTTAATTTATCTACTCTAATAGATAGATTATTTTCACAAAACACCCCTGATTTTCTAGACTTACAAGTTAAATAATAATGCTTGTTCCCATTTCCTGATTTAGAATAACCATTATAAAATATTTTTTTGCAACAATCACAATAAACCTTTTTAGTAAACATATGAATTTCCCCAGATTTACTTGGCTTTGTCCTACCTTTAAATTTAGCAGAAACTATATTCCAAGTATCTTCATCTATTATAGGTTCGTGTGTGTTTTTAACAATTATCCAATCTTCTTTAGGAACAGGAACTGATTTTTTATTTTTATAACTTATATGCCTTGTTTTTCCTTGTACTAGATTTCCAATATATACTTCATCTTTTAAGATTTTAGCAATTGTATCTGAATACCAATATGATTTTTCCTTTCCAACATTTCCACATACAAATTTACTACCACTTGCTTTTTTGTGTTCATAAGGACTAGGAACATTAGTATCATTCAAATAAGTTGCTATTTTAGTATAACCATTACCTTGTTTATACATTTCAAATATCTTTTTAACAATGATTGAAGCAATAGGATCAATAACTAATTTGTGTTTATCTTCTTCACTTCTTAAATAACCATAGGGAGCAAATGAACCAGTAAATTGTCCAGACTCTTTTTTATTCCTAATTGTTCTTTTAATGTTATCTGATAAATCTTCTAAATACCATTCATTAGTTAGTCCTAATATTTGAATAGATTTCTTATTAGATTTATTATCAGTATCTATATTATCTACTAAACTAATAAATCTAACATTCCATTCTTTAAATTTGTTATTTATATATCTTTCAATTATTTCCATATCTCTCGAGAATCTTGATTGACTCTTACATAAAACTATATCTAGTTTTCCATTTTCACAATCTTTTAGCATTCTCTCAAACTCTGGTCTATAAACTCCAGCACCTGAATAATCTTCATCAATATAAATATCAACTACATCCCAATCATTTTTTAAAGCATACTCTAATAACATTCTTTTTTGATTTTGGATACTTTCACTTTCATCTTCTTTGTTTATCTTATCTATATCCTCTTGTGATAACCTCCCATAAATACCAACTCTTAGTCTCATAGTTATATCCTCCAATTCTGTGTATAACTATCAGAACTAAATCGACTACAACTTATATTATACCCCTTTTTGATAGTTATTTATAATTTTTTTAACTACTTTGGTAATTTTGCTCAAGATGCAATATAACTTTTAACAATATCTCGTTAAATCTATCTCTAAATAATTCTTCGTTTGATATATCAGTTTTAAATGTGTGTTTTGCCTTAAGTACTACCTCCATTCTTATAATTCCCCCTTTTCCTTTTTATTAAATTTTATGATTTAGTCTTGTATTTATTTATAAAACCAACTCCTTTTCAATCTTTTTTAAATTCGCTTAGTAGTGCTTCCATCTCTGCTTGTTCTTCTAGAGATGCAGGATTTTCTTTAATTTCTTTATCTAGCCACCAAGGAACATTATTATTGGTATTATATTTTTTTATCTTTTTATTCTTTATATTATTATATTGGAAATTATCTTCCATACCGGTATTAACATTTTTTTCTATATCCCCAGGATTTGTTTTCCATACCCCCTTATCAGTTACAAATATTTTTCTTTTATCTTTATTTATTTTTTCCTTGTGATATTCAACTCGTATATAATTATTTTTTTTAAGATTAGAAATACTGTTAGAAATTGTTTTTGGAGTAACATTATTTAAATTAGATAGATAAGAATTAGTAGCAAAACAGAATCCATCTTGTCTTGTTAATGATAAGATTTGAGCATATAGTAATTTATCTTGTAATGTGAGTGCATCATCTATACCTACTTTTGCAGGTATAATCCAAAACCCATCTTTTATAGATTCTGTTATGCTATCACCCCCTTTTAATTAACCTTTAAAGACTTGTGTAAATTTTCAAAGAACATTAGTCGCATTAGCAATCTACTTTATTACTATCCCCCTTTTTTGTCAAGATTGCCCGACAACTATAATATACATTGTAATTATAATTTTGTCAAGAATAACCGACAAAATTATTGCTTTTTAATTTTCGTTATGGTATTATGTTATTGGAAGAAAGCATTTTAGAGGTGGTTTAAATGGAAAATAATAATGCTAATCTTGAAGAATTAAGTAAAATATTAAGGACTGCTAGAACAAAAAAAGGCTACTCTCAAAGAAAAGTAGCTCGTTTAATCAATACACATCACTCTACATATAATGAACTTGAAAAAGGTAATATTAAAAAACCAGATATAGATATGTTAAGAAGTTTATCTGAAGTATTAGAAATAAGTTTAGAATTTCTTTTAACTACTGCTGGTTATAGTGATATTCTAGATAGTTTCAAAGACACTTCAAAACATAAAACTCCTAAAAATATAAAGGAATTAGTAAAACAATATAGAGAATCTCAATTGGATTTATTAGAAGATTCTTATGAGAAAAGAACTAAAGTTGCTGATTGCAGAACAAGAATATTCCAAATGATGCTTTTACTTAAAGATTATGATTATTATAAAGAATTACTTCCACCCGAAAAAATATTAGCACAATTAACCTCTATTTACGAAGATTTAGAAATGTGTGCTGAAAAATATGATTACTCAAAATTACCTGATGATAGAATAAACCTATAAAAACTTATCACAACGATAAGTTTTTTTATTTATATAACTATTGGTAAAACTCCAATATATGTTAATAATAACAACAATAAATATGTAATTCCCAGAATTACAACATATACAATAAAATATAAAATAACACCTAACAAGGGTTCAGAACCTTTATCATAAAATCTTCCAACAACAAAATAACTTATTGCCCACAAAATAGTATATAAGGATATTACTTCCCCTAAAATACTATTTAATATCGGATTAGCTAATATTGGAATATTATCTATTGTGCAATAACACAAATATGCCCTAATAAGAAAACTGAATAAACTCAATAATTGATACATAAAACCACCCTTTTTTCATTAAATATTATTATAACATAAAACAAATATAAAACGACTATTTTGGTAAAAAAATCTAACAAAAAGAAGTCTTAAAAAGACTTCCAACTATTTTACCAGCTTGTTATTTCATGATAATCGCAATGATCAACAGTTTCAGCATCACTAAACATAGCCATTGCTTTAAATTTCCAAGTCTGATTTCCTAGTAAATTATTTGTATTATCAATAGCAGTTCCAAGGTTATTGCCTTCTGCATCATAGCAAACAAATTCAATTTGAACATATGAATAATCTTTATCCTTATTATTTTTTACACTACCTTCTATATAATAAGACATACCATATTCATCTGCATATTGTTTTGTTACTTCATAAGTAAATTTTTCTGTTGGCTTATTACCTCCGTTTGAAACATTTCCTTCCTTAGCATTCTCTTCGTTACCTCCAGCAACAGATGCAATAATCATTATTACAATAATAACAATTAAAGCTATTAACCATTTTGGTTTACCTTGTTTCTTTTTACAGTTTGGGCAAATTTTTGCTTTTGAGTCAATTTCAGTTTGACAATATTTGCATTTCTTCATAAAAGCAGTCTCCTTTCATTTTAATTATATCACAAAAACTTCTGTCAGGCGACATATTTTTTAAAATTTTTATGAAATAATTTAAATGTGAGGAGGTGTATAACTTCTATGAGAAGATATTCAAAAACAATTTTATCTATTCAAGTTAGAAAAAACATTCGAAAATACAGACTTATACGTGGTTATACACTTCAAGAATTAGCTGATTTAACTGAACTGACTCATGGATATGTTCGAGATTTAGAATGCTTAAGCATTGATAAAACTCCAACATTAGAAACCATAGGTAAATTTGCTGATGCTTTAGGAATAGACATCAGACAACTATTTGATGATATTCCATCAGAAAAGACTGACAATTAATTTTTGTCAGTCTTTTTAGCTCGTGGCACGTTTTGTTGCTTTAGCAATGAAAGTGGCGATAGAGCTAATAGGGTTTCCAAAGGGACAATCCCCTTGGCACACATCGTTATTGGCTCTGTCAATATCGTAGTGTGTTACTAAAATGTATCTTTATATATCCATTTTTCAAAAAAGACTATGCATCCATAGATGTTGACATCATATTTTTAGTAAATGATATTCTTGGATGATTTAAATAATTTATATAATTTTTATATTTATTATCTTCATTTCTTAAAATATTTGCTATTTCATGAATAATATAAAATATATCTGAATAAATTATTTCTTCCCTCTTTACAATATTTTTAATTGAATCAATGTTTTGAGGCAGAATATATTCATCAAACCCTATTGTCTTTAGCATATCTGATAATAAGCAAAAACCTTCTTTCGATTCTTCTATTGTTATATTTTTATTTTTTGAATAACTACTTAACTTATTACTTTGTTCCTGCAACAATTTTCTTGTTTGTTCATCAGATACTATTATCTTTATTTCTTCTGCTGGATTACCATTTAATGGATTTCCAAGTATTCTTAGTTTTAAATCCAAAAATTCTCTAAAAACTTTATTGTATAAACTACTTAAGTCTATCAATTCATCTTCATACTTAATATTATCTAAGCATTTTTTAAATAATGCGATATCATCTAATTTAAACAATTCAAAATCTAATTCTTTAAATCCATCTGAATTTAATTTCAATATTTTTGTATTGTCTTGTAAATTAGGACTAATTATTATATTACTTGTTTGTATATAAAGATAATTAAAGTTGTGAGTTAATATAATAAGATTAGGGCATTCTTCTATGTTAGGATTATTCATTATATTTTTTATAACATATTGTTTAAAAAAGTGATATCCTAGTTCATCAAGCGCAACAACAGGGTCGTCAAACACAACTGTTTTACCTTTTAAATCTTCATTTTTAATAGTATTTAAAAATATTGCCAAAGCTAATTTATGTTTTTGCCCATCACTCAATTTTGATAAATTGTTATTAACTACATTTAGTGAATATTTTATTTTACCGCCTAGTCTATCAACACCAACGGTTATTTCTTTATCTAATCCCAAATCTTTAAGAATAGAGTTTATTGATTCTTTATGGGTGTCAGCATTTAGCTTTAAAATTTTTTCTATGTTTTCTTTTATTACTTTTATTTTACCACCTACACTTTTAAGTGATGAATTTAAGAAAATAGTTTTATCTTTATATTTCTTTAATACGTAATTTGCAATAGTTTTATACTTTTGAATAATGTCTTCAGTATATTTTTCTCTTACGATTTCTTGATATTTAATTTCTAAAACATTGCCTAAATTCACTTCTTTTAAAGCGTTTTCTATAATTCCTATAAATATTATTATATTGTTAATAGTACCAGGTGCAACAGGTTCATATACTTTTCTATCATCAATAATAGTTTTACAATTTTTTAGAATATCATTTAATTCTGATATTACTTTCGTTTTTAAATTTACTGTTTTGTCCTGAAATATTTTCTTCCATTCTTCTATACCTGCTTTAATTTCAGTATTACCACATAATACACAAATATCAGTTCCCACTTTTTCTTGTAATGTTATACAATCTCTTATAATAGAAAAATCATTTTTTTCTACCCTTTTCTTTTTCCCTAACTCTTCTAAACTTTTAATGTTTTGAATATTTGTATTAATAATGTCTAAATCAGAATTAAGTTTCAATAGTATTGGATAATCCTCTGAAAAAAGAAACTCCTCTAACAATGGTATTTTTTTTATTTTTTCTATTAATAATTTAATATTCTCATGTTTCTTTATTTGATTCACATTGATTTCTAACTCTTTATCATTTGTAATAGTCTGTTCCAATTCTAAATCGCTCTTATATATCTCCATTTGTTCTTCGATTGTTTTTGTTTCATCATAATTAAAAGTTTCATCAACTTTTTCCTTTAAAAAATTATAACTGTTTGGAATACCATTACTTGCTAAACTAGAATTGATAAATGTTTCATTATCATTACTTTTAGTATTTAATTCTTTATATATTTCTTCTAATTTATTTTGTTTTTCTTTTAATAGAACAACATCTTCTCCAACAAGCAACTCTGAAAAATTATTTTTAACACCTGAATCAATTTTTGCTCCTTCAGCGTCTATTATATAAACATTTTTATATACGAAGTCTTCATTAAATACATATTTTTTATCCAAATCGTTCGATCTAGAAAAAGTTGTTTTGCCACTACCATTTTTACCGTAAATAAAAATCATTTTTTTATCTAATTCTAAAGAAATATTTTTCTTTGAATCTTCATTTTTAAAATTTATAATTTTATTTTCTTTGTTCATAACTACCTCCAAAAATAACAAGTTTTTCTTTATTATACCACGAAAAAAGTCCGTTTTTGTTTTGACTTATCTATTTATATCAAAATCTTCTTCTTTTTCTTTGTTATACCCTTTTTTGATATAACCAATGTGTTCAAATATATCTCTTTCTTTAGTTGTTCCCTTAGAAATATAGCATAAATCTAAATCGTTATAATAATTATTATCATAATGATACTTTATTTCTTTTGATACATTATCTTTTTCTTTATCAGTACCTATATGAAGAATTTTTTTAAATAAATCTTTTAATCTTTGAAGTAAATTATACATAAGATTTTCTAGTCTATTATTTTCTTGTTTGATTTCTTCTTTTTCTAATTCAAGTCTATTTACTTCTTTCTTTAATTGAATATTCTCTCTTTGCGTACTTCTAAAGATTTTGGTATACTCATCTAAAGTTTTTACCATTGATTGTGTTTTAGGAATATCTTCTATTATTCTTTTAGCCGTACTCATAAATTTATTTAATGTTTGATAAGTATCTTTATCTATTTTAACTTCCTTGCCAGTTATTGTAGGTTTACTTTTATTTAATTTAACTTTTAAGTCATTATAATCATCATTTAATAATAGTGTACTTTTCTCTAATGACTTATCTAACCTTCTAGTCATTTTTTTAAATTCTTTTATATTTATATTCTCTGCTGTACTGCCTTTTAAACCTCTTTCTAGATCAAAACCAGCCTTAACTAATCTATTATGGTATTTATCTTGTAATTCACTTAAATGCTCGTTATTTTTGATATATTGCTTTTTTGAGATAGTATATCTTTCTGTATTAGTTCTTTTATCTAATTTTTTAACTAGTGGAATCACTACACAATGAATGTGTGGTGTTTTTTCATCCATATGAATAGTAGAATGTAATACCTGTTCTTTAGTATAACCTAAATCATTATAAACAAAATCCATACAAGTATTAGCCCACCTTAATATTTCTTTCTTACTTTTATCTTTAAAGAATAAACTATCACTTGTAAATAACAATTCATCTGCTACTACATTTCTAGCATCATTAAGCATTTTATAATAGGATTTTTTTCTATCTTCTCGCATTGTCTTTTGTCTTTCTTCATGTTCTTTTTTATAGTCTTTAGTTAATTCGTAAAATCTTTTAACATATTTTTCAGCACATTTTACTAATTCTATATTATCCTTACTTCTATCTAATTTTATATCTGGATTGCTCTTATAAGCTTTCTTTTCTCTTTTATTGTGTGAACCAATTTGCGCTAAATCTTGTAGTGTATTTATTGGTTGACTTCTAAATATTGCATAACTCATATAATTCCCCCTTTTTTTTAATATGCAAAAAGAGATACTTTTTCAAATATCTCTTTAAAGTTTAATTTTCATGTAAATCAACTAGTTCTGATAGTTTCTATTCATTGTGTAGAATAACAGTATCTCCCATGTCCGGCATCCAAAACCACCTTTTTTAAAGCTCTATCATTCATGTTATCACCTAAGATATTATATGCCTTTTTTCAAAAAACGAAATATCCCAAAAATTATTTAACATTGTTTTATCTGCTTAGCACCTTATGCTATTTCAACTATTACCATCTTTATTCTATATTATCACCATTAAAATTAACATTTAAAAACTTACGACTAGCTAAATAATCACACATATGCACAAAATATTGATATTTATCATTTGGAAGCTTAAGCACAACCTTACTATAAGGATTTGTATTCCACTTTCCCATATGGGAGTTTAAAACATGCTTTACTAAATCTATCTCTTTTTCACTGAGCCTAGTTTTCCCTTTATTTAACTCCACATAATCTGCTATCAAATTAGGGTGATCAAACCTAGTATATCTTTCTTCAGTAAATCCTTTTTTTATTCCATCATGTATCAATAAACTTAATATCATAATATCTTTTTCATCACTAGAAAATAAACGATCATAAGGTATAATCTGAAATAACTCATACGCTATTCTCACCGCTACTTTAGTATGTCTTACTAAACCTCTTTCACCCAAGGCAAAAGCAGGATGATATTTTCCCGTTGAAGAGGCAGCAATCCGAAAAAAGTACTCTGGCAATCCATCAATTAAAACTTTAGCACTCTCCCTTATTCTCTCATTTCGTATATAATTTAATTCTACTTCGAACATAACATCCTCCACCACTAAACTACTAACTTAATCTTAAAGTTATAGTCATACTTGGTATAACTAGTTTATCATATTTTCTTATATTGTAAATACTTACCACCTAAGTAATTTATATCATCGCCAAGCAAAAAAATTCAACAAGAGCAAAAAATTTCTTTTGAAGTGATCACACATCATTCTATGAGTTGTAATTATTTGTTTTTTTGTCGTAATAAGAAAATTTCATTTGGAAAAGAAAAAAATAGATATAATTATTTTTAATATATTTAATTTATTTTTAAATAATTAAAAATTTTACTCTTATTTACTGTAAAAAAAAAGAGAAAAACTTAACACTTTTTACTATTCAAACTAAATATGTTTTTTATTTAGCATGAACTGAAGTTTCCTCTCTATAACTCAAATTGAGAATTGTATAAATCAGCATAAAATCCTTTTTTAGCAAGAAGGCTTTCATGATCACCTTGTTCAATAATATTACCATCTTTCATAACTAATATTAAATCTGCATTTTTAATTGTGGATAATCTGTGGGCAATTATAAATGAAGTTTTTCCTTCCGTAAGTTTATCCATCGCTTTTTGAACCAATTCTTCCGTTCTAGTATCAACATTACTAGTTGCTTCGTCTAAAATTAGGAAAGGCACATTTTGCATCATTCCCCTAGCAATTGTTAAAAGTTGTCTTTGTCCTGCCGAAATCAAATCTTCACTAATAACTGTATCATAACCACTAGGTAACGTCTTAATAAAATGATCAAGCCCAACAGTCTTACAAACTTCTCGCACATCATAGTCACTTGCATCACTTTGATTATATACAATATTTTCTTTTACAGTTCCATCAAAAATCCAAGTATCTTGAAGAACCATCGTAAACAAGCTATGAATATTTTTTCTTGTCAAGTCTTTAGTTGATACTCCATCAATAAGTATTTCCCCATCATTAATATCATAAAACTTCATAAGCAAATTAACCATGGTTGTCTTTCCTGCTCCAGTAGGTCCAACAATCGCTACCTTTTGACCAGGTTTTGCAATAGCACTAAAATCATTAATCGTCGGCTTATCATTACCATCATATTTAAAGGATACATGTTTAAATTCTATCTTTCCTTTAACTTTATCTTTATCTAAATGTTTAGTTACTTTTTCTTCACTACTCATCTCTTTTTCATCTAAAAATTCAAACACTCTTTCACTTGCCGCTGCAGTAGATTGTAAACTTGTCATCGCTTGAGCTATTTGTGATAAAGGTGATGTAAACAATCTAACATACACAATAAATGCTACGATAACACCAAAACTAATATAACCTTTCATTGCAAGTAATGCACCAACAATACATACTGCAACATAACCAAAGTTTCCAATAAATACCATCATTGGCATCATAAGACCTGATAAAAATTGACTTTTCCAATTAGCATTATATAAATTATAATTTAATTTATTAAATTTATCAGTTGCATCTTTCACACCATTATAAGCTTTTACTACCATAAGTCCTGAATATATCTCTTCAATATGTCCATTTAAATTTCCTAAACCTTTTTGTTTAGCGACAAAATATTTTTGTGATTTAGAAAGAACAAGCACCATAAAGATAAATCCCAGTAAACTTGCAATTATCGCTGTTAATGCCATAACCCAGTTTGTCACAAACATCATTAGGACTGTTCCTAAGAATAATGTTACAGCACTTACTAAAGTTGACAATGACTGATTCATCGACTGGGCAATTGTATCAACATCATTAGTTACTCTTGAAAGAGTATCACCAGTTGCATGTTTATCAAAGTATTTAAGTGGTAAAGCATTAATCTTTTCTGATATTTTTGTTCTAATACGACGAGCAAAATTATTCGAAACACTAGTCATAGATATAGATTCAATATAATTAAATAACGCACTAATTAAGTAAATAACAACAAGTGTAAGAGCAATACTTTTAATTTTTACCATATCCAAAACAGGCTTTACTACTTCTTTTATATTATCAGGTAACTTATCTAGTTTACTATATAAAAGACTTACATCTTCATCCTTTACCGTACTAAGCATTTCCATAAATCTAGCAGAATCACTACTAGTAATTACTACACCATCAATAGAAAACTCTGTAAATAAGCTACTAGCAATGCTATCAGGAATAACTAAATCACTACCCATACTTTTAATAAATGTTACTTTATCTTGAATACTTATTTTATCATCTTGGTTTAAAACTTTCGCCAAAATACTAGATGGAATGCTAGCAATTAACTTCATCTGTTCACTTTCATCACTAGTATTTTGAAGCGACTTAGTTATTTTTTGAAAACTTTCCAAATCTTCTGGCGAAATACTACTATCTAAAAATAAACTCATCATTTTTTTATCGCTTAAATCCATCGCCATGATACTAGCCATTTTTGATTGACTAAATGAGCCCGTTACTTCTTTAGTAATTTTTTCAAAATTATCTTTATTTATTACTAGTCCCTCAGATATCTTATCCGTTAAATCAGATAAAATATTAGGAGTACAAATAGTCAAAACTGCTGAGACAACAGCCAAAACCATTGCTATAGAAACTAGCACTCGAAACTCTTTTAATTCTTTAAATAGTCTTTTAAGCGCTCCCTTAAAATCCTTAGCTTTTCCAGTCCCTCTATTTGGTCTAGGCATTTTCCAGTTCCTCCTTCGATAATTGTGATAACGCAATTTGTTTATATATATCACAATTTTTTAAAAGTTCCGCATGCGTACCCACTCCAACTGCACATCCATTATCAAGTACAATAATTTTATCAGCATGCATAATAGTTCCTATTCTTTGTGCTACTATTAAGTTTGTAGCATCACTTGTATATTTCTTGAGTTCACTTCGAAGTGTTGCATCCGTTTTATAGTCAAGCGCTGAAAAAGAGTCATCAAATATATATACTTCCGGATCTCGAGCAATGGCCCGGGCAATCGATAATCTTTGTTTTTGTCCCCCAGAAACGTTTGTTCCTCCTTGCGCAAGCTTTGTTTGATATGTTTCATCCATTTTCAAAATAAACTCTTGAGCTTGTGCCACTAAAGCTGCCTCTTTAATTTTTTGTTCAGTTATTTCATTTTTAGCTTCACCATAAGCAATATTATAATTTATATCTCCACTAAATATCACTGGTTTCTGAGAAACATATCCAATTTTTTTATAAAGCACTTCAGTATCATAATCTTTTACATTTATACCATCAATTAATATTTCTCCACTAGTAGCATCATAAAAACGAACTATTAAGTTAATTAAGGTTGACTTTCCACTTCCAGTAGATCCAATAAATGCAACAGTCTCTCCTTTTTTCGCCGTAAATGATATATCTTTCAAAATATATTCTTCTGCATCAGGATATTTAAACGATACATTTTTAAATTCAACAACTCCAACTTCATCCGTATCTATATTTGTATAACTACCATTTTGAATAGAAACATTTGTTTCCAACACCTCATTTATTCTTCCTGCAGAAACACTAGCTCTTGGTAAAATCATAAAAATCATTGCTAACATCAAGAAAGACATAATAATTTGCATTGCATAACTAGAAAATACCACCATATCTCCAAACAATGAAATTTTATCTGCCATCATAGCATCTTGAATTAAAAAGGCTCCGATAAAGTAAATTGCCAAAGTTAACATATACATAATAAGGTACATCACTGGTGACATTATCGCCATAGTTTTTTGATTGAAAAGTTGTAAATTTGTTAAATTATTATTAACATCTTCAAATCTGTCTTGTTGAAAATCTTCCGCATTAAAAGCTCTAACCACTCTAATACCCATTAAATTTTCTCTCGTAACATTATTTAATTTATCAGTTAATTTTTGAACAATCTTAAATTTTGGCATAACTAAAACAACTAAAATACTTATAACCGCAAGTAGTATTACTACACAAGTAGCTGTCACCGCACTCCATTGCCAGCTTTTATTTAGTATTTTGGTAATCGCCCATATCGCCGTAATCGGAGCTTTTATCAAAAGTTGAATCCCCATACCTACAAACATTTCTATTTGAGTAACATCATTTGTTGTCCTAGTAATTAAACTACTAGTTGAAAAGCCTTTTATCTCATGCATAGATAAACTTTCAACTTTACTAAATAACTTTTCTCTTAAGTCTTTTGAAAAGTTCGCAGATAAACGGGCAATCAAATATCCAACAACTACAGCACTTAGTAAACTTCCCAAAGCACATAAAATCATATATGCCCCATTTTTAATAATTTCAGACATTTTACTACCCTCAGTTTGCACTAAAACTGTAATTTGTGACATATAATCGGGCATCTTAAGTTCTAGCCATACTTGACCGAAAATTAAAACAACGCTAACTAAAATTAGAGCCCAATCTTTTTTATTAAAATTTTTTATTATTAATTTTCTCATAACTTATCCTTTCTCATTTACATAATCAATTATATTATTCTCTATCTTTTTTATCAACCAATCAAACGTATCTAACTCTTTCTTCGAAAGCCCCTTTATAACAGCAGCCTCAAGTTCAGTAAACTTCTCTTTTCCTTGGTTAAATATCATCAAAGCAGCATCATTAAGCATTATCCTTTTACATCTAACATCATCACTATCTATTACCCGCTTTATCATTTTATGTTTCTCCATCGTCTTTAACACTCCAGAAACACTGGCTCTTGAAAGACCCAAAATGTTTTCCAAATCTCTTTGATAAACCGGATTATCACAGTTATCTAATATGTATTTCATAATTTTCATCTGCGTTGCACTAGGAACATAAAACTTTGAAGAATTTTCTCGCCCCGCAATAAACTCTTTCATGATTAATTTATCAACATCATGAATTTTCCGCAAAACACCACACTCACTCATAATACCACCGAAATACAATTTTATCTTAAAAAAAAAATATCGTCAAGTGCCTAACAATATTTTTTAATCATTTAGGTATGATTAACACACAAGGTACTACTATTGACAACCTGCAAATAAATAGTATAATAGCTAGTACAACAAGGGGGAAAATATGAATAATTGTTTAAATTGTGCAAACTTTGATGGTTCAATCGACAGATGGACAGGAAACGGATACTGTAATAAAAAAGGAAAATACGTTAATCCCAACAGCCAAGCATGTAATGACTTTGTAAATAAACCTGGTAATGGTTACAAGCCCGGCGGCTGCGATGTTACAGCTATACTATCTTCTTTAGGTTTTGCAGATAACTGTATTTATATGGAAGCTTTTCGAACACTACGTAGTCTTCTATTAAAAGATAAAACTGGTCAAGTCTTGCTTTATACATATGATATGTTAAGTCCAGCTTTAGCTAGCGGTGTATATAACGATGCTAAAACTAATAATATAACTAACATAAAAAGTATATTTGAAAAATATATAAAACCATTTACAAATGCTATGAAAGAAAAAAGACCAAGTTATGCAGTTTTAATCGCTCAATCAATGTTTAAAGACCAAGCTAAACTGTATGGTATCACACCAAATTTATCTTGCTCAAATAATGAGGAAGAAATTAAAGAAAAACTAAAAAATAGAACACTAGGTCATGCCAGATAAAAAGACAAGTTAATTAAAACTTGTCTTTTTTTAAGCATCCACAACATTCGTTTTAGCAATAATATCATGAAGTCCTTTATTATCTTTTCGCAAAAATATACATGCCGCACTTCCATATACCAAAATATTACCAACAAAATTTAGAATAATCGATAAAATAACAAATACTAACCCCTTGCATAAAAATGCCAAAATTATAATAAGCATATTAATTAAAACATTATAAATAATAACTGTTCTCAAGATATAGGCAAGTAAACTTGGATTTTCTCCCTCATCATTTACCAGTTTTAAACCGAACATTTTCTTTCCTAAAGTTTGACCTTTATTCCATTTTTGAAAACCAACAAAATAAAGAAGTGTACAAACAATAGAAATACTCGATATCACTGAACCATATTTAATAACATCATGATAACTACTTGCATACTCACTAGATTTAATATAACTAAGAGAATTATTAACATTTACATCACTAATTACTTCTTCATACTTTTCGTAAGCAGCTTGATAATTATCATAATATGGATTAATAACATGAATTTGCGCTATTAAAGTTGCCAGTAGTATCACAAATGTATAATCAATAAGATAAGCTCCTAATCTCTTCCACTTCATACTTTACCATCACTCCCATATTTAAGTTGTAGTTTTATTAGTTCCAAGTTTTACTTCTACACTTTCTTCTTTACCATCTCTATTAAATGTAATTTTAACTTTATCTCCAACCTTATATTGATATAAATAATATCTTAAATAAGCAACATTTTTAACTTCTTTATCATCAATCTTAGTTATTATATCATTATCTTTCAAACCAGCTTCTCCTGCTGGACTTTTCTTTTCTACTTGAGTTACTATAACACCACTTGAAAGACCAGAACTCTTAATCAAGTCATAATACTCATATGAATAGTAAGCAGTAGCTATATCAATCATTCCAACTCCTAAATAAGGATATTCTGATGATACGCCTGAGATAATTTCTTCCGCCTTAGTTAAAGCATTTTCAATTGGAATGGCAAATCCCATTCCCTCAACCCCACTACTAACAAGCTTAAGGGAAGTAATACCAATAACTTCACCATTAGAATTACATAAAGGTCCACCACTATTACCAGAGTTAATTGATGCATCAGTTTGTAAAACTTTCATAACATAATCACTACTGTTACTACTGGAACCTAAAGATACTTCAACCATTCTATCTTTCCCAGAAACTATTCCTCTTGTAACAGTCCATGAATAGACACTATCAAGTGGAGCTCCAACAGTAAAAGCTGTATCCCCTACCCTTAAATTCTCACTATTACCAAGTGAAGTTACAGCTATATCATCTTTACTTTCTAATGATAAAACAGCTATATCAGAATATTGATCACTACCAACCACTTTTGTTTCCACAACATTACCATTGGTAAATGTAACAGTTACTTTATTACCACCTTCAATAACATGATTATTGGTAAGAAGATAATAAGTATCATTATCTTTTTTAAAGACAAAACCAGTTCCTGATGCTGTATATTGGTCATTTTTATAAGTAGATACTATAACAACTGCATCATATACTTTCTCAACTGCATCTGCTATACCAGTATCTGTCACTGTTACATCTTTTTCTAATTTAGTTACTTTTTGCGTAATTGTCGTTGGAAAAAAGTAAACAACCGCATACATCACTAAACAACCAATAAAAAATATTAATATATAATTAATTGTTTTTCTATTATTATTATTTATATTATCTTTCATTTTTCTAACCTCACTATTTCTTTATAATTATTTGGAAATCCCATTTCATGCATAACCTTTTCAATCTCTATTACTTTAAGCTTCCCTGCCAGTCTATCAAATTCATATGCTATTTCACTTATAAATAGATTAAAATTATCAGCATCAAGCAATTGTTTTAATATTATTACCAGAGCAAACAAATCATTTTTACCATATATATACTCCCCACTTGCTAAAGGAATATACAAAAGACGATGGTATTTGGTGTTTTCAATCTCCTTTTGAGTTCTGTTTATATAACATATATCTTCATGAGCACACAAATTACGATAATTAGCAACTAGTGGTAAATATAAAACCATATTATCAATGGAAATACCATAAACATCGGCAATTTCTTGTTGGTCTTGATGCTGAAGCACAGTATAAAGTTCTCCAACTATCCCAAATGATAAGACTTTTACAACAACCCATAAAGGAATATAACCATAATTATATAGGTAGTGAGCAGTCGCTGTATGTTGTTTACCATTAACAGTTATTTGCCTTTTCATCTTTCTTATTAAATCATTTATTTGTTTACTTCGTCTAGGGTCATTATTAAAATTATTTGGATTTAAATAATTATGTTCTTTAAAACCATGGTTTTTACTCATCACATAAGCCAGTATACTTTTCAAATTATTTTCCACAATTAATATATTTTTAAAAATAATATTTCTAAGTTGTCTATCAAAAGTAAACATTGCAAATAACTCTTCAAATGTTGTATTTTCTAAGTAACGTTTATTATTACTTGGATCCATAAATAAATGACGATAACCACTTAAGAAAAAATAATTCTCTCGAAGCAATATATTTTTAGCAGCCTCAGTATCTTCAATAACTAATCCTTTTTTTGTTAGAATATCTATTTGTTCATCTAAGGTTTTAAATGTCTTTAACTTCACATCACCATGCCACCTTTACTAATCAATTATATCACACCAAACAAAATAAATATAGAATATATTTTTGGTAAACTTAAGGTAAAAAAGTGATAATTAAGTGAAGTAAGCCATACAAAAAGATGATTTAGAAAAACCATCTATTGTTTAAAATAGTTTAAATCATATTCCAAAGACGGTGTAATTCTAAGCGGTTCACCTGACATTGAATAATAACTATTACTAACAGTGAAACAAGAATCATTTTTACACTCGACATCAACATATCTTTTTTCTCCTGGATAGTTATTATCATAAACACCAATGTAATAGTAATTAGGATTATCAATACTTTGAACTAAACTAATAGCATTTATCGCATGTAATCCACCACTATAATTTGAAGCTAGCACTACAGGGTCTTTATCAGTTATTCGGGTTTTAAGAATATTTATAAAACCTTGCTGTCCAGAATAATCATTTGACTCTGTCCCTATGACATTCCTAAGCCACAAAACAAAATTCATTCCCGAACTATAACTTGATGCATTATATTGTTTTATAAAGGATGCATATATAGCATTTAAAAGTTCTACATCATCTTGAACCATAACACTATTATTTTGCATTTTATCTTCATTTAAATATGGCACTTCATAAGTTTTAAAATTTACTCCATAACGTTGTTCTTTCTCTTCTTTGGTCAAGGATGACTCTAGCTGATTGATATCATAAAGATTTAACCTCTCAATATCTTGTTTATATTTTGATGATATTAGTAATCTATTTTTTTCTAACACTCTATAATCCGATGGCACTTCTTCTTTAAAAACATCAAAACCAAAAGTATATTTCAGTGCATTAGATTGTAACTTATAGCTATATAAGTTAGGATAATTATTTGATATATTAGTTAAATCATACGCATAAGAACGTGCATCTTCAAGTACTTTACTTTGAAAAGTTAAGGGTAACATTTTTTTGTAATAAAGTTGGGCAAAGGTTGCCATACCATAACAATGTCCATCAGCTAAGTTAGAGCGATAATTATTAAAAGAAAAACCATCTCTATTAACTATAAAATCACTATCAGCAACTAAAATACCATCTGCTTTATTATCATTATCAATATCAACTAAATCATCATCCAACTCTGAGCCAAGATTTTCAAATAACTCTGTAAGTCCTGAGGCTTCCCCAGAAGAATAAAATTTACAACCAGTGGCATTAGAAATATTTGCAAGTTCCATATTATAAGAACCTCCACCAAAACCTATAGAACAAATCTTTACATTTTTAAGCGTAGCTTTATTTATAACATTGCTTGCCTCTTTATGTAAATCAGAATCCTGCCCATCTGTAAGTAAAACTATATATTTATTAGTGTCATCATCACTAAATTCCTGAATACCACTTACCAAAGCATTAGAAATATCTGTACCAGGTAAAATCGTTGAAAAATTTCCATTCATTAATTCAATTGCACTTTTTAGTTTTCGTAAGCTACTACCAATTCCCATGATATTTTGATAATCTCGCCGAAACTCAGATAATCCAATTTTATAATTTTTATTTCCAAGCCTTGTCATTAAATTGTCAGTAAGTTTAAATCTTAAACCCGAAGCATCAAATCCTTCCCACTTCGAAGTCGAATCATTACCAGTAATCTTTTTATAATCCTCATCACTATACATACTCCAAGAATTATCTAAAATAAATAACACTTCTGTTGAAATATTATTACTTACCAAAGAAGAATCTCCAATAACATAATTTGAAAAATGCTCTAAATTAGCTTTTAAAATATTGTTTTCTTTATCTATAACAGTATCTATTTTTTCATATACTGAACTATCAGTATTATAATAATATAGTGATAAGTTATCTTCACTTAAACCATACTTTATTAATTCTTCATCAGTATATGGAATAACTACTTCAGCTTCCTTTATTTTTCCATCCGTATAAAAAGTATATAACTTATTAATTAAACCTTTTTTATTACTAATCTTAGTATCAGAATTGATTATAGCATTAACACTAGCTATATTTCCTGTTCCTTTAATAATAATCTTAATATTATTTTTTTCATACTCATACGTTAAAGTTCTATTTCCATCAAGCAATCCATCATTTTTAGAATCTTTTTCTAGCGGATTTAATCCGAGTTCTATTTCATCATAATCATTTAAACCATCATTATCAGAATCTTTCTTTAACGGGTCAGTTTTACTAGTAAATATTTCATAATAATCATCTAGCCCATCCATATCACTATCTAAAAGTTTTGGATTAGTTCCATACTCTTTTTCCTGCTTATTAGATAGTCCATCATAATCAGAATCATCATCACTATCAAAATCTTCGTCTTCCGAAAGCCACAAATCTGCCTCATTTATTTTATCATCTATTACTTTAACACTTTTTGTAATTTTTCTTTTTTTCACTTGAGCTGTAATAACGCAATCGCCTTTAGAATTAGTTAAATCCCAAATTATATTTAATCCCTTACTTTTAACTTCTCCACAAGTAGCCATATACTTAATATTTTTTAAGCCATCATTTCCATTGTATTTTACTCCCAACTTAACATTAGTTTGAGAAACATATGTAAGTTTATAATCGCTATAACTATCATCCCAACTTAAATTATGAAAACCATAAACTCTATTAAAAAGTAAAACACTTACAACAACAATCAAGGATGCACAAAAAGTCAAAGACACTTTTTTCTTATTATTAACAAATATCTGCAAGCATTTTAAAAATATATTATTTTTTGGAGGAAATAAATTTTTTACATTAGTACCACAACTAGAGCAAAAGTCTTCATTTTTATTTATTTTATTTCCACAATTTGGACAAAACATATAACTTCCCTCTTTCACTACACTTTTTCTACACTATATATTTCTTTAAAATCCATATTATAATATGTTTGCTTAGTTCCATCATCTACTATTATATAATTAACTTTTAAACTAACATTAACATCTCCAGAATAATCCATAGATTTATTAGTTATTAAGTTATAAACATGAACTCCAGTCTTTGTAAAATTATCATCATATTTAGATAAATCAATAAAAGTAGTATTCCCCGTAGGAGTAACATAAGTTAAAGAATCAAACGATTCTATTGTTTTTGAATTTTTAACATCATATAATATCGTTTCATCATATTTTTCTAACACAACTAACTCTTGTCCTTTTGATTTCATATAATTAAACATATTCAAGTTTAAATAATCAATTTCATAATAATCACAAGATACTACTTCTTTATTATCTTTCTTTAAACCAACCTTTCCTGAGCACATGAATTCTTTATATCCATAGTCTTTTTCTCTTTTCTCTTTTTCTAAATCAGAATCCGAACTCGAATTATCAGGTTCTGAACTTAACATAGACCCACTTTTAATATCGTAATAATCAAATAAATACTCTTTTCCTAACTCTCTATAATCATAACCATAACTTATTTTTAAGATTTGATTTTTATAATCTAAGAATTTTACATCAGATACCTTTTCAGTAGTTTGATAAACTAATTTATTATTCATGAATACTAAATACTTTTTATTTTCATAACCATCATCTTGTTCATGATTATAATAAGTAAAAATACCATCTTTTTCAGCATTCAAATAGTATTTATCAGCATCATCTAAAGTAAATAAAACATCATTTGTTTTTAAGGATATAACCATTTCCTTACCATTATCTCCAGAGGTACGAATCTCAGCATATAAATCATCTTGATTATATTCATTTTCTGATATACTTGAAGAAATATAACTTTCATTTATAGTATAGACTTTCTTCCCATTTGATTTAATGATTCCAGATTCTTTTTTTTCTCTATTTATAAATTGAAAATAATCATATGCCAAATATTTAACGTCTACCCCATCATCTAAAAGCTTATTAAGTTTAGAGTCATACATAGTGTTATTAATAACCCATACACCAGCATCTTCATAATACTTTGGAGCAACATAACTATCAGAGGTCATTTTCACATTTCCATTTCTATCAATAACCTCATAAACAGTATCATAATAAGCAGTTTTATCAGGATTATCAACACCTACAACCGCATAATCACCATAAAAAGTATCCGCTGCTTTATAGTTAAAATCTAATAAAATTTTTCCATCAGTATCAATATATCCATATTTATCTCCATTTTTTACCGGAATTGGTTTACTCACATCAAAAATTAAATCATAATCCACAGTTAAAGAATTCACATTTTTATCATTTTTATTTAAAAATAAAAATAATAGACCAACAACTACACATAAAACTATACCAGCCACAACAAATTTAAAAATATTATTTTTTTTCTTTTTTTGTAAGTCATTAACACTCTGTTGAATTGGTGCACCTGTCATAGGGTCAAAATTATAATTATTATTCATAACTAAAATTACCCTAGTAAATTCATTACGTCACTTATTCCCGTAATAGAACCGACAAACATCTTAGTATATAAATAGTATAGTGCTATAAGAATAATCGATAAACATATTAAATTAAAATAATATTTAACATTACCATCTAGTGCTATTTCATTATTAATGCCTTCATACATAAGAATAAAAGTATAAACAAAACCTATAATAACTACTGGCATATACAATAAAGACCATATAAGAGACAATATAGGTGCAAATAACAATACCGCTCCTAAAACTGGAGTAACACAAAGAGCTGATATTCCCAGTATTTTAGCAAAAGAAGGTTGCTTTTTTATAATCAAGCTTACAATATAATAAACCGCTGCAATAAAAGCAATCGAAGCTATTATGATAATTAAAGTTTTTCCGATTAATTGTAAATAATTTAATTTACCTAAATTAGCCATTTGAACAGTTGTCTTATAAGTTCCAGCATACCAGTCAAAATCTTTAACCACTACCGCAGAAATCATTGATTTCACTAAATTAATAAGTGTTGCAATAAGTGAAACAATTACTGTTATTAAAACTGAATTTTTAATCTCAGAAATCATACCCATTTTTTCTTGAGTTGCTGTAAACGGCTTAGTAATAAAACTAAATACTAATTTAAATAAATCCATTATTTCAACTTTACTATTATTTGAAACACTTAAAACTTCAGGGCTTTGAGGTTGGATGTTAACTTGTTTCTCCACAACACCAACGTTGTTAATAGGCATTTGCACATTTGATGCCGCTCCTAATGAATTCACATCAACACTTAAAGCCAAACTTTGACCACACTTAACACAAAATTTTGACTCAGTATTATTATAATAACCACAATTTGAACAATTCATAAACTACAACTTCCTTTCTCATCAATCATTTATTCTGATTATTCAAAAACAAATAGAATTATAAAAATAATTGACCAACTAAAGAATAACACAACTACCATTTACTAACTCTACTTTACTTTATCATAACATACTAAAACAAAAAAAGCCACAGTTAATAACAATTAATTATAATAATGACTTATCGCTTCAGCTAAACTCTGAGCAAACTTTTGTTGATAACTTTTATTTGTAAGTTTATTTCTTTCTTCAGCGTTTGATAAAAACCCACATTCTATCAAAAATCCTGGCCTTTTTAATCTCTTATACATATATGTATTACTTGGAATACTTTTAACATTTCTTTTCCCTTTAAGTTGTTTATTTAAATATTTCTGAATGAAATCAGCCAAATCTTTGTTATCATAATTATAAAACACTTGAGGACCATAGTATCTAGAATTTTTTAAAAAGTTTAAATGAACTGATACATACATATCTATTTTTTTATCATTAATTATTTTAATTCTTTCATCAAAATCTTTTTTCTTTCGTTTGTTTTGTGTTCCATTACTTAAATCATTATTATCAGTTCTTGTCATCACAACTGTTGCCCCCATTTTAGTCAAATACTCTTCTAAATACTTTCCAATTTTTAAAGTAATGTCTTTCTCATAAATATCATTATAAATAGCTCCAGGGTCTAACCCGCCATGTCCTGCATCAACCACAATAGTTCTTCCCAAAAGAGGTAAACTAGCATGAGCAGATTTGCCACTAAAAAATACTAAAACTAGCAAAAAAAGAGTAATTACAAACCAATAATATCTATTCATATTAAATATTATTAATAATTACTTCTTTTATTTCCATAACTTTTTAAATCAATTACTTTTTCATTTATATTATTCATTACAATTTTTTTTCTCTTTTTAAAACATTTCCAAAATTATCATAATACACTTTGTCAAACCCAGTACCCACCAAATCATTATAAACTTGAAAGTAATTAATATTATCTTCCAAACTCCTTTTTAAAAGCACTTCTTTTAGCTTTTTCATATCCTTTATTTTTATAATGTTCAAAGGCAAAAAAACTCCGCATAATAAATTATAATCATCATAAGTATACAAAGCTGAAACCATACTCCCAAACTTCATGTCCTTATTTTGATTTGCCTTTAAAACGTAATGCTCTGTCTTATCAAAATTGGTATACATTCCCTCATATTCTTCAAAAGGATCATAAACTTCAAATTTATATGGGCTTTTTGAAAGTGAATCAAAATCTATCATTGGATGTAAATCAGTAATTAACACATAATCTATATCATCATGATTAAACTTACTTTCCATAATTACTCTTTCACTCCACTTATGAAGCATCTTTTCTAGCACTGTTTTTTCCTCTATAGTCAAATTAATACTCTCAATTGAATGTATCATCAAAACATTACCATTTCTTAAAATAGGGCCAATCATCAAAACTTTACCTTGATTATTAATTAGTTCAAGCACTCCACCATACATACTCTTTATTGAATACGAAAGAAGCCCATTATCCTTTCCTTTATTATCAGCATTATGCATTGGGGCAAAACAACTATGAGTTTTATAACCAGAAGCAAATATTCTCTCATCATGTGGCCCCATCATATGCATGAAATAACCATCATTATACACAAATGTATTAGGTATCTTTTTAAACTTTTGCAAATCCATAAACTTTTTTAACTCGCTAGTCCTAGCCAAAACCAAATCACCATTATCCATAAACCTTGCATAACTTTCCAAAAAAGAATATTTATTATAAGGTCTATTTTCTCGACATACTTTACAAAGTTTATTAATCTCCTCAATATTTAATCTTATTTTTTTTTGAAAAAGAGCTTGTTTTTCATAATGAAGTTCTACTATCTTATCGAAATTCTTATGTATATAATAAAAATTATCAATAAACTCTTCTGCATTCTTCTTATGTTGTTTTTGACTTGTCATTTGTTTTTCAAATCCATTTATATACTCTTTAATTAATGAAGTTTCATCTTTATAACTTTTTCCAAAAAGCTTTTCCACTAACCTTTCATTTAAAACTGGCACATATCTTTTCTTATCCAAAGTAAACTTTACATAACTTATATCTTCATCCACATTAAATATTTTTTGGACATTTTCTTTATTTAAAGTACCATATTTATTATTTACAAAATCCCATGCTCTTTCATAACCAATTAACAAAAGAAAATGCACTGCATAAATCCTTGCCATATTCCCTACAAGAGGCTGCAAGCTTTCTTCTATTTTTCGCAAATGTTTATAATTTATTTTCTCCCAAATATCCTTTGGTAACTTTTCACTATCCATATATCCCCCTAAAAATTGTCTAAAAATGATTTATAATCGCCATCCTTTTTATAACCTAGAACACAATTTAAATTTATATTATCTAAAGACTTAAATATATTATAATCAATATCTTTATTTATTTTTTTAAGACTTTTTATTATTTCCTTTATCTCTTTTCTTTTACTTGTTCCTTTATTAGGTACATTATTTTCCAAAGTAAACTTACAAGCACAATTAATAAACTTTAGATTATTATATTCTCTCCATTTTATAATATTTTCTTCTTTAACAAAATAAAGAGGTCTAATTAAATCTATATGCTCAAAATTATCACTATGTAGTTTCGGAAGCATTGTTTTTAGCTCCGCTCCATAAAACATTGATAAAAGAGTTGTCTCAATAACATCATCGAAGTGATGACCTAAAGCTATTTTATTACACCCAAGCTCCTTAGCCTTATTATATAAATGCCCTCTTCTCATTCTCGCACATAAATAACAAGGACTTTTCTCTGCCAGCTCATTTGTAACTTCAAAAATATCAGACTTAAAACTTTGCAAATCAACATTTAAAACCTCAGCATTCTTCCAAATTGCTTCAAGTGTCTCTTCACTATAGCCAGGATCCATCATAACAAAATAGGCATCAAAATGAACATTCCCATGTTTTTGTAATTCTTCAATACATTTTGCAAGCAAAAAAGAGTCTTTACCACCAGACACACACACCATTACTC
The DNA here is from genome assembly GCA_934096125.1 of uncultured Bacilli bacterium. Lineage (GTDB taxonomy): Bacteria > Bacillota_I > Bacilli_A > RF39 > UBA660 > Onthocola_B. The sequence continues at coordinate 80,026 of CAKOLB010000004.1, read as the reverse complement.
TATCCCCTTCTTCAATTAGGTTATATAAAGAAACCCCATGCATAAATTTACTCCATAACTCTTTTCGATACTTCTTTATAATACTTCTTTCTATCTCTTTATATCTTTCTTCCATATACTTCACCCACTTTTTTTAGCAAACCTATTATATAACATAACTTTTCAAAAAAAAAGACATAACTTACAAATATCTTTTTCCAAATTCAAAGTAAGGCTTAATAACCTCTTTTTTCTCTAATTTTTCATATATTACATCTAAACATCTTTCTTTTTTTACAAATTTTTTTGTATACTCAAAATTTAAATCAAATATAAAGGCCAGTTGAAAAAGTATCTTATCACTCAAGTTATGTACATCTAGTATTTTTACACTAGTCTTATTCAAAAAACTACGTACTACTTGCTCACTTAACTTTTGTCCATCTTCCTCTAAAGGAAGTATATCATTAGCAACCATACAAAGTATGTCCGCTTTATCAGCATCCCTTATTATTTTTACCATAATTAAACTCTCAAGATTAAGTGCATTATCTACTTTATATTTATTATGATAAAAGACAGCATCTTTAATAGTTTGAAAGTCTTTGATATCAACATTAAAATCTTCAATCACTTTATTTTCAAATAAGACTTCTATTCCCAGCAACGCATGATCAATACTTTTACTATCATCAAACGTCTGATATTTTTCCCATTGCCAAAATCTCCCAATATCATGAACAAGTCCAATTAACTCGGCAAGTTCTATTTCTTTTTCACTTAAGTTAAGACTTTTAGCAATTCCTTTACAAAGCATGCTTACTCTAACCGAGTGATTAAGTTTTCGATTACTTTCTTTTCCCTTAAACTTAAAACTATTTACATAACTTATAAAAATATCTCTATTACTTCTCATGCCTGCCATCTACCGTAAATACCACAAGGAAGAACAAGTTTATTATTAGTAATTGGAAGACCTATTTCTCCAGCATCAACCTTTCCATTATATTTCTTTTCGATCGTAAGTTTTAATATATTATATAAAACTGTACTAGATAAACCTGTAGTATAAGCATTTATTAAAAAGAATAATGGTTTATCAGAAAGTAACATAGAGCACCTAGTAATGAGTTTTTCTAAATTTTTTTCAAGTTTCCACATTTCCCCAGAGGGTCCTCGTCCATAGCTTGGAGGGTCCATAACTATTGCATCATACTTATTACCTCTTCTAATCTCTCTTTCAACAAACTTCAAACAATCATCTACTAAATATCTAATGTAGTTGTTGCTAACACCAGATAATTTAGCATTTTCTTTAGCCCATCCAACAATTCCTTTAGACGCATCTACATGCACTACCTCTTTAGCCCCAGCTTTACTACAAGCAACTGTCGCTGCCCCTGTATATCCAAACAAGTTCAAAACTTTTATATCTCGGCCGGCATTTTTTATTTTATCCATCATAAAATCCCAGTTAGTGGCTTGTTCAGGGAAAAGACCAGTGTGCTTAAAATTCGTCGGCGTTACTTTAAACACTAAATCGCCATAAGAAACTGTCCAAAAATCTGGCAACTTTTTATAAAACTCCCAGCTTCCTCCCCCATCTTTACTTCGATGATAAATCCCATCAATTTTTTTCCAACTATCATTTATTTGCCTTGGCCACATCGCTTGTGGTTCCGGTCTTACAAGCACAACATCTCCAAATCGTTCTAACTTTTCTCCATTACCAGCATCTATACATTCATAATCTTGCCATTTTTCACTTAGCCTCATATCTATACCTCACAAATTAATTGTACTATTTATAATAATGTTTTACAAGAAAATTAAGATCACGTTGACATAAAAAAACTAGAGAATTCTCTAGCGTGTTCTAGAAAGCGGCAAACCATAATATCTTTTTGTACTATCAGGCATATCTCTGCTTTCTTTCAAAAGATTTCGTAAAAACCTCTCTTGAGAAGTATAAAGATGCAAACTAACAATTTCTTGATATAGCTTTTCCACCGGACTAAGACCATCTTCATATCCACTTATCATAACCCCATCACGTTTTTTATCAAGTTCACAAACATCTTTTGTATCCAAAGCATCTGATAAAGAGAGACACTTATTCAAAGCATCAAGACGAGCCATCCGCACTGCTGGGTCTATGTCCTCATTTTTTTCACATAACTCCTTAATACGAGTTAAATTTTGCAGTTGTACTTCCTGTCACATTACCTTTACCACTTGCAAATGATGATTGGTCTGCCGTTAAGTTAATGGAAGACCCCATACTAAAAGATAAGTTATCAGTTGGGGATGTTTGTACTCGCACACTACTATTCGACGCAGTATCACTTTGAGCAATAAAGTAAGCATATGTAGAAAATGAAGCTAAACAAAAAAACCACCCAAAAGGGTAGCCTTTCCAAAGAAAATTGATATTATCTCTTAGAGAATTGTGGTGCACGACGTGCTTTTTTAAGACCATATTTCTTTCTTTCTTTAATTCTTGGATCTCTTGTTGTAAATCCATTAATTTTTAAAACATGTCTATAACTATCTTCCCTAGTTTGGTCAGTATTAGCATCAAATTTAAGTAATGCTCTAGTAATAGCTAATCTAATAGCACCAGTTTGACCAGAAAAACCTCCACCTTTAACAGTAACTGTAATATCAAAACGATTTTCATTATCAGTAACAGTAAGTGGTTGTTTTAAATCTTTTACAAGTGTAGCATATGGCATATACTCATTAACATCAACACCATTAACAGTAATATTACCTGTTCCACCAACAAGTTTTACTTGCGCAACACTTCTTTTTCTTCTACCTGTTGCAGTCCATTCTTGTTTCTTAGTCATATATCCTCCTATTTAACTTCCAAAGCTTGTGGTTTTTGAGCTTGATGCTTATGATCAGTACCACGATAAACAAATAACTTCTTACCCATAGCTCTTCCAAGTCTATTGTGAGGAAGCATTCCTTTAACAGCTCTTTCAACCATTTCTTCTGGATATTTTTCAATCATTTCTTTTGCAGTTCTTTCTCTAAGTCCTCCTGGATAACCACTATGATTATAATACATCTTATCATTTAGTTTGTTACCAGTTAAAGCAACTTTTTCTGCATTAATAATAATAACATAATCGCCACAGTCAACATGAGGAGTATATGTAACTTTATGCTTTCCACGAAGTACATGGGCAGCCTTAGTTGCAATGCGTCCAAGAGTTTGACCTTCAGCATCAATTACATACCAATTTCTTTCGATATCTTCTTTTCTTTGCATAAATGTTTTCATAATAATTTCCTTCCATTTATGTTTTTTATCAAGCTTTCCCACGGCTAAATAAAAATCACAAATTAAATGTACCGATTAAAATTATATGGGAAAACCTACAAAAAGTCAACAAGTTTTCACGATTATTAATAATAAACTTTCACTAAATAAAGGCCATCTGCCACCACAATACTATGATTTTTAGACATATCTTGACACTCCAGCATAGCTTTAACATCTTCAGCCTTTAATTTTCCTTTCCCAATATCCATTAAAGCTCCAACCAAATGCCTTACCATATATCTATAAAACCCTGCTCCAACGAACTTAAATATAAGTATATTCTTCTTTACTTTTATTGTTATTTTGTAAATGTAGGAAGTATAATCATTCCGTGGTCCACTTACAAACTGGCGAAAATCATGTTTACCTTCCATTAACTTTGCCCCTCTTTTCATCTCTTTAATATCAAACTTCCCCTTATACTGATAATAGTATCCTTTATACTCATCTTTAAAAGGGCCAAAATTAACCCGATATTCATAAACCTTCTTTAAAACACTATGCCGAGCATGAAAATCACTAGACTTTTTCTCTATTTTATCAATATAGATTTCTCCTCCTAAATAATCATTAATTATTTCTAAATCTTTCTTGCCAAGACTTCCATCATAATCAAAATGAGCACACTGTGCTAAAGCATGAACTCCTGCATCCGTCCTGCCACTACCTTTAATAACTATCTGACAATCAAGCATTTTTGATAGAGCATTTTCCAGCGTTCCCTGCACACTTTTTAACTCTTTTTGCCTTTGAAAACCATGAAAGCAAGTACCATCATATCTAAAACGAATTAAGTATCTCATGATTTAATCCTATATATTGCTTTCAAAAGCTCATCTAGTTCATAATAATGATTTAGTTTAACACCATAGTCTTCGGAAAGCATAGTAAATTCTACCAAAAATGGCTTATCGATATAGTCATAAAGTTTAGCATCATATATATCATTTGTTTCATACAAAATATCTTCATCAATCACATAAATATTATCAACTAAATCTATAAAAAGCTCAGCATTCTTATCAATCAAAATTATTTTTTTATTATAAGATGAAATCTTTTTAAATAATCGTTTATAAAATGTTAATTCTTTCTTAGTTAAACCTACAGAAAAATCCTTTAGCACAATCACATCATCTAAAAGTTTACTTGCAAGCCCAACTTTATTTTGCTCACCCCTTGATAAACTACCTATATCTTCATCTACCAAACTTTCAGCTAAACCTACCATTTTTAAAGATGCCAAAGTCTTTTTAGTTACAATATCTTTTACAAGGCCAGTCATTTTCTCTTCTTTATATTTATCATAAACAAGACCAATTATACATCCCCTTAAATTTTTTAACTCCATAATTCCTCCACTAAATCTTTCACATCATAAAATGGATAGTCTAAAAGATCATAAATCATAAGTTGTCTTGATAAATCTGTAACAAATGGCAACCCATATCCTAATTGTTTTAACATTTTTTCATTTTCAAGTACTTCGAAAGTCTTTCCTTCTAAAACCATATTATCTTCATCAAATACATAAACATAATCACTATATAAAGCCTCTTCCACATCACTTGTCACATTAATAAACTTTACATTTTCTAGCTCCAACATTTTAATTACTGCCTCTCTTTCTGTTTTTTGCAAATAAGAAAATGTTTCTACAAACACCACTTGCTTACTTGGAAAAAACTCTAAGCTTTTTTTTAACTCATCAAAAGAGAGCTTTTCATTTATCACACTTATACCCGAAAATTTTTCTAAAAATGTCTTATTTGCTTTATTAGTTAAAACCGTATAATTTAATTTACTATCAAACTTCATACAAGCACACCTTACCACTTTCTAAAGACTTAGCAACATCTATAATTCTTTGATTAGTACTTCCGCGAAACTTACATCCAAAACTTTTCTTCTCTATAATAAAAGGGCCATCCACTAAAACATCAATTTCTTCCAAAAGCTTTTTCATGCTATTTTCACTTTTTAAAATATCTTCAAAAACAAAGCCTGTATATGCCCACACATTTAAACCTTTTTGATGGGCATAATGAGCAATTTCACGCGCCGCATCAGCTTGATAAAATGGGTCTCCCCCAGATAAAGTAATACCACTTTGATAAGAAAGTTCATCTATTTGCACAAATATATCTTTAGTATCACAAACAAAACCACCATCAAAACTATGCGTCCCTGGATTTTGGCACCCTAAGCACTTATGTGAGCATCCTTGAAACCAAATAACTGTCCTTATTCCTTTACCATCAATTATACTATCCTTTTGTAATTCTGAAGCTAACCTAACTTTCATCCCTACATCTCTCCATCTCTTTTTGCACTAAATTTTTTATCTTAATAAAATGATGATTTACACCCGACTTTCCTATTTTATAATTGTTTTCACTACTTATTAAATCAGCAATCTCTTGCATCGAATACTCTGGATACATCACTCTCATCTCTGCCACAATCTTAGTTTTCTCATCTAACAAATCAAACATATCATGCTCTTTTAAGTATTCTATATTTTTAACTTGTTCCATCCCCGATTTAAAACTCTTCTCTTGATTAGCAATCTCACAATTATTAAGTCTATTAACCATATTTTTATGATCTTTATATATTCTTATATCTTCAAAATAAAACAAAGAACTAGTTGCTTTAAACATCTTTATTAAATCACTAATACACTCACTAGCTTTAATATAAGTTATATATTTATATCCTCTTTTTATCATCTTCGCTTTTAAGTTAAAATAATTTAACACTTCCAAAATCTCTAAAGCTTTACTTTCTAAGGCTAGTACAAACTCCAAATGATAACCACTAGTACTCGGATTAGAAATATTACCACTAGCTAAAAAACTTCCCAGCAAATAGTCTTTCTTCTCTTCATCACTAACCAAATCTTCTAACTTAAATTTATTTATATCTTCTTGTATAACCTCTAAATTATTTTTAACACTTAATATATATATTTGTTTAACTTTAAATCTTTTCTGCATTCTAATAGTTATTTTTGGATTTACCCCATATATTATTTTTAGTTCTTTATATATACGTCTAGCAATACTTGCATTTTCCAAAGTAAGAAGTAACTCCTCAGTATTTATTTTTCCAGCAATAGTTAAAAATGCCAAAAGCTCATATCTTATATTAATGAGGTTTATCTCTTCTTTAGAAATTTCTTCTTTAAGCATCGTTGTAAAAGTCATTTTTTTCGCCCATCCATCAAATAAGAAAAGATTAAATAACCAGTTTTAAGTGCATCATGCCGATAAAATCCATCTTCAATCGTATACATTTTATCAGCAATAACATACACACCACGATCGTCAAGCTCATTTTTATATACAATTTGATCTTTTTGTTCTTCAGTAGCATACTTAGCCACTAACTTATTACTCATAACAACATTATTAGCAATTACAACATCTATCGCATTTTTTCCCAAATATTTCTCTAAATAATCAATATGGTCTTTAACTGTAAAATTATCAGTTTCCCCTGGCTGAGTAAACAAATTACATATATACATCACATCTGCTTTAGCATTATTAATCGCATCCACTAAAGTTTTATCAATTAGATGTGGAACAATACTAGTAAGCAAACTACCAGAAGAAAAGATAATTAAATCGGCATTTGCAACAGCTTTTAAGACTTTAGGATTAACTGTTATTTTTTTATCATATTCTACTTTAACAATTTTACTTGCACACTTTGTCAGCTGCTCTTCTCCTACTATTTTTTTACCACTTGCAGTAATACCCACTAAATTAACATTATCCTCCGTTAAAGGAAGTATCTTTCCCTTAACATCTAATAAGTCTTCCATAATTGGCATAGCTGATGCAAAATCACCCTTGATATCTAAAAGAGCCATCAATAAAAGATTTTTAACTGAATGAACCTTTAAAGACTTTGGTTTGGTAAACCGGTAATTCATTAAATCGATAACATCCGAGCTAGCTTCCGACATACTAAGCATTACTTTTGTAATATCTCCCACCGCTGGAATATTAAGTTCTCTTCGTAAAAGTCCTGTACTACCACCATTATCGGCAACAGAAACTACTGCAGTTACTTCTAAAGGAAATAACTTTATCCCCTTTAATAGTTGAGAAAGTCCACTTCCTCCTCCAAAAATTACAATTTTTTTCATATCTATCACTCATTTGTAAGTTTAACACATAAATCAAAGAAAAGGAATACTACTTCTTTTAACTCCTCCATTTACTTCATAACACTTATCAATAACTATAAAAGCATTCGGGTCTACCTCCAGTACTCTTTCTTTAAATAAATAATACTGTGTATTAGCTATAACGCACATAATTAAAAACCCGGATTGCTTCGTATATCCACCCTTTGTTGGAATAATAGTAAGCCCTGTTTCAAACTCATCGATTATCAGTTTTCTCATTTTATGTGGATGTTTCGTCGTAATAAAGAAAAGTTTACTATTTGATACTCCAAAAAGTATTTTATCAACAAAATAAGTTGATCCTGCTAAAATTATAAAAGAATAAATACCATGATTTAGGCCAAAGGTAAACATTCCCAAAATAATAATTATCGTATTTGCTGCAATCATTGCCTTTGACTCACTAATTCGCACCTTTTTATGAATTATCTGCATAATAATATCAGATCCACCAGTTGAAAAACCACTTCGATAAATAAGACCACTACTAACGCCATAAAATATAGTTGAAAAAAGTAGTACTAAATAAAAATCATCACTTATTAAATATTTACTCAAAAACTTAGCAATAGGCATCGATGCAATAATCATATATGGATATAATAATGAACCCGCTAAATTTCTTTTTGTAGCGCTCCATCCAAGAACTATTAAACCAACTACAAGCATCAAAAGATTCATAACATAGATAAATATTGATGGAGTAACTCCAAACCACTGTTGCACGACAATTGCAACACCACTAAAACCTGATACCACCAAATTATTAGGAGTTAAAAACAAATTAAAGGTTAAAGCATATAAAAATACACCGAAAACAAAACACAATCCATTAATAACTATTTCTTTTATACTCAGATTATCCATAACTACTACCTACTTTTATAATAAGTTTAACATAAATAAGCAAAAAAAGAAAAGAGAAACATATACTTTTTTAGAGGTGATAAATTTTATGAATGGTAACTACTACCAAAATCCAACATTTCCATCGCAAAACTTTCCTACTCCACCTGGAAACATGTCTTCAATTGAAGTAGAAAAAACACCAGTGATGGAAGCAAGTTATATTGAAAATATATTAAGACTTAACAAAGGAAGAAAAATCAAAGCTTATGTCTCTTATCCCGACAGTAGTGCTTGGCAAAATAAAGTATATGAGGGAATTATTGAAGAAGCAGGCAAAGACCACTTAATAATCCGAGACAACACCAATAACTTATGGTACTTAATCCGAATTATTTACTTAAATTATGTTGAATTTATGGAACCAATTATTTATTCTCATAGTTACTCAGAAAAAACATATTAAAAAAATTGATAAGTAGATTTCTTATCAGTTTTTTCTTGTCCTAAACACTTACCATCACATTTTCCCACTAAAAAAACTACTTATTACGCAAATAAGTAGTTTTAATTATCATAATAATATTTAAAATTTTGTTTTTCTCGTCCTAAAGTTGTGGACGAACCATGCCCCGGATACAGGATAAGATCATCTGGATAAGCCATCATACTTTCAAGACTTTGCTTCATAAGAGTATCACTTCCACCCAAATCAGTTCTTCCAATTGCGTTATAGAAGATAAAATCGCCTGTAAACATAATTTTATCATCAGGAAAATAAATACATTTACTATCCAAAGTATGCCCGGGCACTAAAATTATCTCATAATTAAATTTTCCACTTCTTTTATTTTCTTCTAAATTATAATGATTTAAAATTGGCTTTAAAGCTCCAACATGGTCAAAGTGATGATGAGTAACAAGAACTTCCACAACATTTAAGTCTTTAGCAGCTTCTAATATTTTATCCGCTTCACTTCCTGGGTCAATAATTAAAGAATACTTACCATCACTTACAATATAACAGTTTTCTTGCAGGTCACCTACTACAACTCTTTTAACTTCCATAATTATCTAAACCATTGTGTCCGCGAATAAAACGAAGCACCTTTTCCTGGAAATCCCGGCGGATTAATTAAATTAGAATAGAAGTGTGACCAAGTAGTCCAGTTACTCTTTGAAACACTATAGTGAAGATGCGCTCCAAAAGTACATCTATCATAGCCACCATACTTTTTCGCCGTACTTTGACCTCCAGATTTACCTATAACTGTTTGATTACTTACATCTTGATGAAGGCTAACATTAATTGATAACATGTGTGCATAAAGCATCGTATAAGTAACACCATCTACTTTAGACTCAATATAAACTTGATTTCCCCCACAACTAGAGCCTCTTATAATATAGACAACTTTCCCATTTGTGGCCGAATAAACACTTGTTCCTTCCGGCGTTCCAATATCAATACCACTATGGTTGCTACTAGCTCCGTTTAACTTTCGCCAGCCAAATAAACTAGTCACAGTCCCCTTGGTAACAGGCTTTAACCAAGTACTATTATAAGAATATGAAGCACATTCCGTAAATTTTTGATTTTCTCCACATCCCATTGCTACATAATTTTTTATATTTGTTTGTACAATATCAATTTCTTCATCGATACCAATTGAAATATCAGAAAGAGCAAGCAAACTAGAGTCTAAACTTTCAATTTGTTTTTGATAAGAATCAATATTATTATTAAGTTCTACTTCATAATTTTTTAAATCTACTTGTTTTTGCTCATTAGTCTTAATAAGTTCTTCCATCTCTGCTAGTTTATCTTTATTGTAATTAGTTACTTGCCGCACAGCATCTATTCTCATGATAAGCTCAGTCATCGACGAAGAATCTGTCACAAACTCTAGATAAGAATTATCACCCAGCATCACTTGATAGGACTCCATAAGATCCTTAGTCTGTTTGTCAAGCTCAGCAATCTTTACTTGTGTTGCTTCGATATCAGCCTTAGCCTCAGCAATCTTATTCTCCGAATTTTGAATCTCCTGATTGGCATTCATAATATCATTATTTCTTTGTCTCTTTTCTTTTTCCGTCATGTTCTTCTGATTTTGTGTACTTTGTTTTTTTGCTTGTAAATTCTTAAGCTCTTGCCGAAGTTCTGCCAAAGTAGTCGCTTCACTTTTTGCACTTGCACTTTTAATATTTACCATAAAAGAAGCACAAATCATACATATAGCTAGAATATAACGCACAAAATAATTTACCATCTTCATCATATCTTCAAATACTTCCTAACGGCTTTAACACTACCATACATACCTACTAAAGCTCCAATTAAAACTAGTATTAAAGAGACATAAAATACAAAATTATAAGGTTTAATAAGCATAAGCATATTAGAAAATAATCTACCATGTAATCGCGTATACAAAATTACATATCCATAAATTGTTACACACACTGGAATTATTGAACCAATTAAACCAATCATAAAGCCTTCGAATAAAAATGGTAATTTAATCGCCATATTGCTAGCACCAACGAGTCTCATTATTTCTATTTCATTTCTTCGGCTAAATATTGTAAGTTTAATAGTATTACTAATTAGAAAACCTGTAACAAGCACTAAAGCTATTACCACCACAATAACTACCTTTTGAACTATATCAAATACCGAGATAACAGTTTCAACCATTCCCTCACCATATTTGACAGTATCTACACCATCTAAAGTTTTAATATACTCACTAGTTTCCTTTAACTTCTTCACATCTTTTACTTTAATAACAAAAGAATCAAGCAAAGGATTTTCATCTAAGTAATCAAGGACAGTTTTAAAAGCATCATCATATTCACTCATTTCACTTTTCCACTCATCTTTACTTTTATAAGTCATCTCACTTATATTCCCTTGATTTTTCAAATCTGCCTTAATATTACTAACCACATCATCAGTTACATCTTTTTTCAAATATACTACAACAGTTAATTCATTTTCGACCATCTTAGTTGCATTATCCACATTTAAAGCACATATCAAAGCTACAGATACTAAAATAAGAGTTATTGTTGTACACATGATTGAAGCAAAACTTAAAGAGAAATTTCTAACTACACTTTTAAAAGCATCTCTAACACTTCTTATAAATATTCTACACACCCTCATTTGTCTTATAACTTCCTTTCGCATAGTCTCCTGCTAAAACCCCATGGTCTATCAAAAGAACTCTTTTCTTCATTCGGTCCACTATTTCTTTATCATGAGTAGCCATAACTATAGTTGTCCCTAAATCTTTATTAATGTTTTCAATTACTTTCATAATTTCTTTACTAGTTTTAGGATCTAAATTACCTGTAGGTTCATCACAAATAAGTAGTTTTGGCTCATTTACAATTGCCCTAGCAATACACACTCTTTGCTGTTCTCCACCAGATAGTTCCCCTGGAAATGCCCTTACCTTTTCTTTTAAGCCTACTCTTTCCAAGGCATTTAAAACCTTTGGTCTAATCTCACTAGACTTAAGACCAATACATTCAAGAGCAAAAGCAACGTTTTCATAAACCGTAAGCTTTGGCAAAAGTTTAAAATCTTGAAAAACAATTCCTAGTTTTCTTCTAAGTTTGTAAACCTTACCATTTCTAAGTTTCCCCACATTTAAACCACCAACATAAACAGTTCCACTAGTTGGTTTTTCTTCTCTATATAACATTTTAATAAACGTCGATTTTCCACTGGCGGTAAGACCTATTACAAAGACAAATTCACCTTTGGTAATTCCCACCGACAAATCCGCAATCGCTGTTATCCCATTTTTATAAGTTTTATTAACATTTTTTAATTCAATAAACTTCATAAGACAATCCTCCACCATAATTATAACACGACTTTTTAGATTATTAAAATAATAAAAAAAGAACTTGACACTTTCATAACACCTCATAACTTTTACCCCTACTTGACATTTTCCCTTAAATTTATTTGCCTCACCCTAAATTTTCTATTATAATTAGGAAGACGGAGATGATAACTTGAAAAAAAATGAATTTATGGAAGGCGCTTTAATTGCCACAATTGCTATTATCGTATCCAAAATTTTAGGAGTAGTATACGTTATTCCTTTCTATAATATAATTGGTGAAAACGGTGGGTCTTTATATGGTTATGCTTACAATATATATAATTTCTTTCTTATAATTTCTTCCGCCGGCATACCTCTTGCCATTAGTAAGATAACAAGTGAATACAACACTTTAGGAAAACAAAAAGAAAAAACATATATGTTTAAGTATGCTAGTAAAATCATTCAGATATTTTCTATTGTCTCTTTTTGTATTTGTTTTTTCGGTGCTCCATTAATAGCTCAGGTTATCGTTGGTGATTTACAAGGCGGAAATTCTGTTGCCGATGTAACATACGTTCTTAGGTGTGTATCTTTTGCCATATTAGTTGTTCCTCTTCTAAGTATTTTAAGAGGATATCTTCAAGGACACCGGTACATCGCCGCTCCATCAATTGGCCAAGTTATCGAACAATTTACCAGAGTTCTAATAATCATCATTGGTTCTTTTCTAGCTCTTAAAGTATTTCATTTAAATGTTGCTAAAGCCGTAGGTATCGCCGTTTCTGGAGCATTCATCGGAGCCATTATCTCTTATATGTACTTACTTATAAAAACTAGGGCCATCAAAAAAGACTTATTTACAAAGTACGAAGAAGTCTCTCAAGAAGAAAAGAAATCTATCTTAAAAAAATTAATCGGCTACTGCATTCCTTTCATCGTTATCAATGTTGCTAACAGTATTTATAATTCTGTTGATATGATTTTAGTTATCAAAGGTTTAAACTGGATTGGTTATCCTGCCGAAGATATCGAAACCATCAGTAGTATCTTTACCACCTGGGGTGCAAAACTTGTAAGTGTTGTTACAGCCATTGCAACAGGCCTAGTCATCAGTCTTATTCCCTCAATTGTGGAAGCTTTTACTAAAAAAGATATGAAAGAAGTAAACTTACAATTTAACAAAACACTTCAAGTATTACTTTATGCAATACTTCCCCTATCAATTTTCTTAAGTATCTTTTCCAAAGAAATATGGACTTGTTTCTATGGTCAAAGTTTTTATGGACCTCTAATATTTAAATATACCATTTTACTAGCCATTTTAGACTCTGCTTACATAATGATATGTAGTGCTCTTCAAGGTTTAAATAAAACAAAACTCATATATACATCGGTAGGTATTGGTCTTATCACTAAAACCATTCTTGATATTCCTTTAATTTTATTATTCAACAAAATTGGTATTTATCCATTTTATGGAGCTATCTTAGCAACTACCATCGGCTACTGTTTATCACTATTAATTCCTTTATATACACTCAAACACAAATATAATTTCAGCTACAAAGAAACTCTTAAATCTATTCCTAAATTATTTATTACAATTATCATTTTAGTTATCATATGCACTATAGCTCGCAACTTAATTTTTGACCATTCTTACAGCAAAATCATAACATTTACAATTCTTGCGGTCATCGGTCTTTCATCACTAGTTTTATACTATAGCATGAATAAAGACTTATTAAACAAACTACTAGGAGATAGAATAATTAATAAACTTCCAAAGAAAAAGTTAGTAAAGACTAAATAATTTACTAACTTTTTAGTTTATCCTAATTGGGTTTGATTTTGTTTCAGTATCCAAATCGATTAAATCAAATTTTATATTTTATAATTTCTTTTCTAATATCATTTCCAGATGCATCATAGCCTGGCAGTGCCCAATACTTTGTCTAGAATAATAAACTCCATATGAATATCAATAGACTTAAAGAATTAGAGAAGACAAAGATTTAAAACAAAAAGATGCAGCTAATGCCCTTGGAATTAAACAGCAACAATTTAGTGAATGTGAAATAGGCAAAAGACTAATGCCAATCAACTAGCTTTATGAACTAGCTATATTTTACGACACATCAATAGATTATATCGTAGGCAAAACTGATGAAAGAAAACCTTACCCTAACTCCATTATCAAAAAAATCAATCAAAATTATTTATAACTAGCAAAAAAAGTCATAAGACTCTATTCAAACATTTTTTTTGCAGTTCTAAGCATTTGTGCTGTATACCCATATTCATTATCATACCAAGCAAGTACTTTAACAAGTTGTGTGTCATCTGACTCAATTATATTAGTTGAAAGTCCATCAACTATAGCCCCAAATTTTTTACCAAGACAATCGCTTGAAACAATTGGGTCTTCTGTGTACTTAAGAACAACACTTTGATTATTTTTAAACAAATTATTAACTTCTTCTATAGTTGTCTTTCGAGCTAGTTCCAAAGTTACATCAATTAAAGAACCATCTGCAGTTGGAACTCGCATTGCCATTCCATCAAGTTTTCCATTAAGTTCAGGAATAACATGCCCAATTGCTTTTGCTGCTCCAGTAGATGCTGGAACAATATTTTGCGCACATGCTCTACCTCTTCTAGCTTTAATACCTTTTTTATGAGCAATATCCAAAGTAGCTTGGTCATTTGTATAAGCATGAACAGTAGTCATAAAACCTTTTTTAATTCCAATATTTTTATTTAAAACATATAAAACTGGTGCCAAACAATTGGTAGTACAACTTGCCCCAGAAACAATAATATCATCACTAGTTAAAATATTATCATTAACACCATAAACAATAGTTTTTACCTCATCTTTACAAGGTGCAGAAATAAGTACCTTTTTTGCGCCAGATGTAATATGTTTCATTGCCCCTTCTCTTGATGTAAACTTACCAGTACATTCAAGAACTAAATCTACACCTAATTCACCCCATGGTAAATTAAAAGGGTCAGTTTCACTATAAACTTTAATTCTTTTCTTTCCTGCTACAACTATTTCATTACCATCAAAAGTAATTTCATCTTCATGAAAAGAGCCATGAACAGTATCATACTTAACTAAATATGCTAAATCTTCAGCACTAGTTAAGTCATTAATAGCTACAATATCAAAATCTGTTTGTGTAACTATTTGTCTAAAAGCTAACCTCCCAATTCTCCCAAAACCATTAATCGCAACTTTAATCATTATATTTACCTCCTATAAACTCGCGTAATATTGATTCATCATTAACATATTCTCCTGGAATAGGAAAAAACTGTTTTAAGAAATCCACTAATCTTCTTGCCTCTTCATAATAAATAGAATTTACATCAACTGATAACAAAAGAGGAAGCACATAAACTTTCAGCACCCCAATTTCATAGGGAAGCGCCGTATTAACAATTGTATCAGCCTCATGAATATATGGAAAAATATATTTTTCTTCTCCACTTCGAACGCTCTGCCAACTATCAATTGTCGCTGTAACTTCATAACCTCTTGTTCTATTATCACGAACCATTCTTCTTAAAAGCCGCATATCTAGAGTTGATATATAGTTATGTCTATCGATACTAAGAGGAATAAATGGACTTAAATACACTTTGTACTTATATGTTGATGCAATAGACTTCGTAAGTTCTTCATTTAAAGCATGAAGTCCTTCAATTAGAACAATACTATTTTCTTTTAAAGAAATTTTTTCTTTTCCCTTTTCACCTTTCCCTGTTAAAAAATTATACTTTGGAAGCAACACTTCCTTACCCATAAGTAAATCATTTAAATCTTGATTAAAAAGGGAAACATCCAAAGCTTCTAAACATTCAAAATTATACTTACCATTTTCATCCTTTGGACTTTTTTCTCGGTCTAGAAAATAATCATCCAAACTTATTTTAATTGTATCATACCCTTCAGCCGCAAAATAATTCGCAATTCTTGAGGTCGTCGTTGTCTTTCCTGAAGATGATGGACCCGCAATCAAAATGAACTTAATATCTTTTCTTGCTTGCACATCCTTTACCACTTTGGAAATGTTTAAGTTAAACTTAAGCTCAGAAGAAGTAATAAAATCTTTAATCTTTCCATTACCAACTAATTTATTTAAATCGGAAACATAAGGAATATGCATTTGATTAAGCCATTTTTTACCTTCCCAAAAGCTTTCTAAGATACTAGCATAATGCACATACTCTGGCACTTTTCCATGACTTTTAACAGTTGGGAACAAAAATATTAACTTATTTTTTCCTAAATATACTATTTCAAACTTATTAAGAGCACCAGTATTATAAGGCATAAGTGAATAAAAATAATTAAGTCTTTTCCGCAAACTATAAAAATTAACAACCCTATCACTTATATTTTGGATATTTTCCGCCTTTTCATACAAAGAATGATGATAAAAATAATTAATCGCCTCTTTCGGCAAAATATTAAGCTTTATAATTTTATCATTATTATATATTATCTCACTCATCTTTCCCTTAATTACTGAAATATCATCTTGGGTTAAAACTTTATCTCCTGATACATGAGCAAGCATTCCTCTTGGCACACTATGTTCATAAGTAACTTCTAAATTTGGAAAACACTCCAAAAGAGCCACTTCAAACAAAAACTTAAGTCCTGCTTTATATATCTTATTACCAATTATATCATCCGTATTTATAAACTCTATCTTAACATTTTTATTTACTTTTTCATCTAAAGAAAACACTTCATTACCTATTTTATAAGCCATTATATTTTCTTTTTTAGAAGCCTTAGATACTTCATAAAACAAAGTACCTTGAGGATATTTATGTTTCACACCATCAAATTCAACTTCAAAATAGCTCACTATTATCTCCCTCTATTCTTAATAACAATTATATCAATTTTTTTAGTTCTTGTGAATAAAATTTAAATATATTTACTATTATTTACTTATAAGGAGACAAAAATATGAACATAATACCTACAGTAATTGAAAAAACTAGCAATAAAGAGTATGCCTTTGACTTATACTCTCGTCTTTTAAAGGACCGAATTATTTTTTTAAGTGGTGAAATTGAGGATAATTTGGCAAGTAATATCATCGGTCAGCTTCTTTATCTTGATAACCTAAGTCATGATGATATTTACCTTTATATCAACAGCCCTGGAGGAGCTATCACCGCTGGTATGGCTATTTACGATACTATGAAGTATACTGAAAGCAAAATAATAACCATTGGCCTTGGTCTTTGTGCAAGTATGGGAGCCTTTTTACTTTCAAGTGGCGATAAAAGATATGCTTTACCAAATACTGAAGTCATGATTCACCAACCTCTAGGTGGTGCAAGTGGGCGGGCAAGTGATATCAAAATTGCCGCTGAAAGAATTATTAAACTTAAAGAAAAATTAAATCAAATACTAGCTCAAAACACTGGAAAGTCTGTGGAAAAAATCTATAATGATACCGAAAGAGATAACTTTCTAAGCGCTGATGAAGCCCTCGAGTATGGATTAATTGATGAAATACTTAAGAAAAATATTATTTAGTCCATTCTAATAATTGTTTCACCATCTGCTGAATACATATACTTTTCTTTAGCATATCTTGCTATATAATCAGTATCTTGAAGTTTAGTTACTTCACTAACAAGCTTCTCTTCATCACTTAGCAAAGTATTATACTTGACATTTAAAGACTCTATCTTACTTTTATTTTCTAAAATTTTAGTCCAGTCACTAGCAACAGAAGTTACCAAAGACACAAGCATAAACATAATAATCAAGCTAATCGTAATAAGTCTCTTCTTCTCTTTCCTTGTTTTTTTCATTTTCCACCCCATCAAATCTTTAATTAGTATATCAAAAAAAGACAACTTATTTTGTCTTTTTAAATAGTTTAATTTTTCTTTTGACACAAGTTTGACACTTAACCGCCCCAATATAACCTAATACCAATACCATTATAAAGTATATATGTAAAATTCCCATATTTATTTTATACATCATATAAACATACAAAAGTACTATATCAAGAACAAATACCCCGGTTATAAAGCACTTCACAATTTTTGATTTATCCTGCAAAACATAATTATTAACACTTGTTAAAAAACTAAATACTACTCCAAATAGAAAAGAAAAAAGAAAACTTACAAGTTGCAGGGAACTACTCATTTAAATAACTTACTCATCAAACTATCTTCTTTATTTTTTCCCTTTCCATCTACATACATAAAGGAGTTAATCTTCCCCTTAATCTTTACATTTCCATCCTGAGTATCAAGTTTCAAAAGCTCTAAAGTATTTCCAAGTATCCGCATATTTCCCATATTAGTTTCCATCAAAAACTCTTGATCATCAAAACTAACAATTTTTTTAACTCCTGATATTGAAATATTACTTCTATCAATCATTTTTACTTCTTGATTACCATAAACCGTTCCATCCATTTTTATCACCATTTAATTATATGTTTTATTTTTTTTATTATACATTTATTTTTATATCTCCTGTTGCAACATCTCTATAACAAAAACTCTTCTCTTCTCCATTTATTAGTAACGTAAAGATATTAGGATACATTTTATAAACAATTCCTTCATATCTTGTTACTCTGTTACGCATCCCATAAACAGAGAGCATTACTTTCTTATTTAAAAGTTTTTTGATATGATCTCTTATTATATTAATATTCATCTTGGATACCCCACATACATAAGTCCATTACAAATAATTCCCCCCATACCTTCTTCTTTATATTTCGTTTTATCTAAAAGTTTCTTTAAATCTATTTCCCTACTTCTTTCCGTAAGTGATATAGTACTCGCAATAATCGCTGGGTCTAATGCATGAATATTAATTCTTTTGGGACTAGAGGCAAAATTTGCTCCAGCTTTAATTAACTCTTCATAATCACTTTGACAAGCCCCAGCAATAATTACAAGCTTTTCATGACTTTTTTCATAATTTCTAGCTACTTTCACTGCTTTAACAAAATACGCTGAATTTTTATAATTTTTTAAATCATTAATATTTCCTTTTTTCTTATAATAAGCATCATGTCCTGTAATCACAACAATATCGGGTTTATATTCCCTTAAAAGCATGAGTAACTGCTCATAAATATTTTTCTCATTTATTTTCTTGCCAATAGCAAAAATCCCATTTTTCTTATAAAACTTCAAACATCTTCTCAAGTACTCCTCATCCGCATCAATATGAAGAACTTTCGCCGGCAAATAAAAATACTCCCCTCGCACCAAAAGATCTTCTTGCACTTTTATTTCATCTATTAAGTTATCTTGACTAACATTTTCTTCTTTTCTTAAGTCCGTAACTAAAGCATCGGCTACTAAACGAACCTCTACCCCTTTTAAATAAACCATATTATCTTTAACATTTATAACTTTAAAAACAGTATCATTATTATAACTATTTCTAGTTACATAATCCCCTTTTTTTATATCCAAAATATAATCACCATTTAATTATATTATTTATCAAAGTAATTTATTCAAAAAAAGCTAACCCCTCTTCTTGGTTAACTCTTTATATAACATTATTATTTGCTCTTCACTTAATTCTTCTGCTCTTACTTGCATATCCAAATTCATCTTCTCAAGTTTTTCCTTTAAAACATCTTCTTCATAAATACCTTTTAAATTATTTCGAATATTTTTTCTCTTCTGTTTAAATATTACTTTCAAAAATTTAAAATAACCATCATCCAGCTCTAATTTTTGCTTCCTTGGCTCAAAACTTACCACAGCACTTTGCACCTTTGGCTCTGGGCTAAAACATTTACTACTTACATCACATACTTTATAAGCCGAAAAATAATATCTTAAAAACAATGTGATATAACCATAACTTTTTGAACCAGGCTTTGCTAAAAATCTCTCAGCTACTTCCCTTTGCACCATAATTGTAAGTCTTTTTAAATCTAAATTCAAAGATATTATATGTTCTATTATCGGAGTAGTAATATAATATGGTAAATTACCAACAATATAAATATTATTATACTTCATATTTTTTATATCACTTCTAACATCACTTTGCAAAAAGTCTTTATATATAACTTTTGTTTTCTCATCTTCTAAAGGACTTAAGACTTGCTTTAAATCAGTATCCAGTTCATAAGCTATTAAATGGGCATTTTTTTTCTTCATAGCTTTTGTTAATGCTCCCATCCCTGGACCAATTTCAATAATTAAATCATCTTCTAAAGCTTCAACTTCTAACATTATTTTTTTAATTATTTCCTTACTTATCAAAAAGTTTTGCCCTAGTCTTTTTTTTGCTCGCATCTTACCACCCAACTCTTAACACATCATAAGTAATACTTCTGCGGCCTATATAATTGCTAGCATAAGCTTCACTCGGAGCTAAAAAGTCTAAGGTATTAGCATATACTCCTCTATCTAGTACTATTGCTACTATCTTTTCATTTGATATTCTATCATTATAAAAACTAACAATAGAGCCACACGCTAAATTTTTACTCGCTGCAACTATATTAACTTTACCATAAGTCGCATCTTCATAAGTATTTTTTCCCCCAGTTACATCCAAACTAGGAAGACATGAAAGCTTGCCGCTGCACTTCGGACAATTCGCCGCATAGCCAGTCATATCACCCGTATAAGAATCTATGGCTCTAAACTTCAAACTCTCGGTAACTTCCAATACTTTCATTGACATCGCATCAACATTTATTGTTTTATTAACATTCTCATTTATGGCTATTTTCATATGATTATTCGTACTGCTTTCTGCTAAAAACAAAACACCAATCATTAAAAACACCCTCAAAAAATAATTAACAATTCTCATCTATTGCCCTCCTCACCAGGCCAAAATATTATATCATCTAATCATTTTCATCGCAACTTACAATTTTTGCAAATTTTGAAAAAGTATTTAAGACATTATTTGTCGTAACTTTCATTACTTCTTCTAGTGTAGTATCAAATAAATCAGCGACAAATTTTGCCACTTCCAGCACATGCTTGGGACAATTTTGTCTCCCACGGTAAGGCTCTGGTGTAAGATAGGGACTATCAGTTTCTAAAACTATATTTTCAAGACCCACTTTCTTTATTACCTCTTTTATATTGGCATTTTTAAAAGTAATAACACCATTAACTCCCAGTTTATACCCCATTTTTATATAAATTTTGGCCGTTTCATAACTTCCAGAAAAACAGTGGATAACACCTTTCACATTATATTTTTGCAAAAGACTAATAGTATCCTGCGTTGCCTCTCTACTATGAATAACAACCGGCATCTCATATTTCTCGGCCATTTTTAGTTGTTTTTCCAAAAATTTAATTTGCGCCTCTTTACTCGCTTTACCATAATAGTAATCAAGTCCAATCTCTCCAATAGCAACAATCTTTTCATAACCTAAATTTCTTTCAATAAAATCTAAATCTTCATCTCCTGCGTCTTCCACACTCTCCGGATGAATACCAAGAGCTCCAACCATATTTGGATAATTTGAAAGCATCTTTATAAGCTCTTCATTATATTTTTTATTACTCCCATTATTAAGAAAATATTTTACCCGTTCTTCCCTTGCTTCTTTAATTACTTTGGTTAAATCACTGTAATCATCACTAAACAAATGACAATGAGAATCTATTAAAAAAGGTTTCAATTTACTCATCTATCCTTTCAAATAAATGATCTAATTTTTGTAAAGTAACTGGCAATAATAATGCTTCATCACGTACACTTCTTTGTTTTGTATTTAAAGCATCTAAAACTTTTTTAGCAGTCTCAGGCAAAAAGGCTTGTAATAAAACGGTTGCCTTTCTAATTCCCTCAAGTAAGTTGTAAAGAACTGTTGCTAATCTATTCTTTTTCTCTTCATCTTTCGCAAGTACCCAAGGCATAGCTTCATCTATATATTTATTACATCTTTTATATACTTTAAATATTTCTTCTAAAGCATCTCCAACCATTAATTCATCCATTTTTTTAGCCACATTTTCATTTAGTGTATCAATTACTTTTTCAAAATCCTTATCTATTTCTTCACTTTCTCGCTTACAATCAATAACACCATCAAAATATTTATAAGCCATAGTAATCGTTCTATTTACTAAATTTCCCAGAACATTTACAAGGTCACTGTTAATTCTCTCTACGAGTAGTTTTTCAGTAAACAAGCCATCAGATGCATATGGAATTTCATGTAAAAAATAATATCTAACTGCATCTACACCGTATTTTGCCACTAAATCATCGGCATAAACCACATTACCAAGACTCTTACTCATCTTGCCACCTTCCACAATCAGCCATGGATGACCAAATACTTGTTTAGGCAAATCTAAACCAAGACTCATCAAAAAGCATGGCCAGTAAATAGTGTGAAAGCGAACAATATCTTTGCCAACTAAATGTAAATCAGCCGGCCACCAATAATTAAATTCAGAAGATGGATTTTCTGTATCATAACCAATATTCGTAATATAGTTAGTAAGTGCATCTAGCCACACATAAACAATATGCTTATCATCAAATGTCACCGGAATTCCCCATTTAAAACTAGTTCTAGACACACATAAATCTTGTAAACCTGGACGAATAAAATTATTAAGCATTTCATTTTTTCGAGACTCTGGCTTAATAAAATCTGGATGACTTAGAATATAATCTTCCAGTCTTTTTTGATATTTAGATAATCTAAAGAAGTAAGCCTCTTCTCCTTTACTAACAACATCTCTACCACAATCTGGACATTTACCATCCACAAGCTGAGTATCAGTCCAAAAGGATTCACAAGGAATACAATATTTTCCCGTATACTCTCCTTTATATATATCCCCATTATCATACATTTTCTTAAATATAGCTTGAACTTTTTTCTCATGAACTTCATCAGTTGTTCTAACAAATTTATCATAACTTGTATTCATAACATCCCAAATACTTTTAATCTCTTTTGACACATCATCAACAAAATCTTGAGGAGTTTTATTTTGTTCTTTTGCTTTAATTTCAATCTTTTCCCCATGTTCATCAGTACCTGTTTGAAAATAAACATCATACCCCATTAATCTTTTATATCTAGCAATTGTATCTGCTAAAACAATCTCATATGTATTACCAATATGAGGTTTCCCTGAAGTATAAGCAATCGCTGTTGTTATATAATATTTTTCTTTCATTTTTTCTTCCTTTCTTTATTTAGTTGTACTTCCAATACCACCAGTTCTCTTATTTAAAGCTACATCATCATCAGTCACTAAAAACTTCGTAAAAATTCCTTGCGCATAAGCCACACCTTTTTCTAATACAAAATCTTCATCCCCAAAATTTTCTAAACTCACAAATATATGCCCTTCATTACTTTCATTATTGTAATAATCACTTTCAATAATTCCAACTTGATTAACTACCCGAATACTACGCTTAATAGCCATACTACTTCGAATAACAATCATAAGCATTTCATCACTTTCCATTTTTACTTTATACCCAGTTGGAACAAGGAATTTTTCCCCTGGATGAAACACATAATCAGAAATAGCAAAAAAATCATAGCCAGCACTACTTTTCGTCGCTCTTCTTGGAAGATTAAAACCCTCATACTCTTCTATTTTAAAATATTTCTGAAACTCATCTTTACTTATCTTTTCAAATTTGCGCATAATACCTCCCAAATTTACCTTAAGTCTAGCACAAATTAAGGTATTCATCAATAGATGAAAAAAATCTTAAAGAATTTATCCTTAAGATTTATGTTATATCAATTTTATCAGCGATAAGCCTTGCTAAAAACTTTCCTATCTTACTATTATCAACATTTTCCTTTATCATAATTAAACCTAAAGCAGATGACTCCGAAATAATCGGCACCAGTGTGTAAATATCTCCAAGACTTTCCACATACCCAAAATACATCTCCCGATTATCTATATAAGAAAGTAGTTCTACTGAAAGTTTAGTATTCTTACAACTTCCTAAAATAATCTTTTCTCTATCCGTTACTAAAACTTCCAGATCCAGCATATCCTCTGCTATATTAATTATTCTTTTAATATTTTCATGATTTTGCCATATCTCATAATGTTTTTTTAAGACTATAGCATCATCACTTGTATATATCTCTAAACTTTCTCCTTCTCTTATCCCTAAATTTTTTCGTATCTCTTTGGGAACCACTATTCTTCCCAGCTCATCTATTTTTCTTGTAACACCTGTTGACTTCAAAACTTTCACACTCACTTCACCCTTAGTATAACCAAAAGTTTTAGTGTTATTCTTACAAAGTCTTTTCTAATAAACTAACTAAATAAAAGATAAAGTGTTTTTCTAAATTTTTAATATATAAAGTAATAATTATTTTTTTATTTTGATACTTTATATTAAATGATTTTGATAAGTTCATCGCATCAAACAAAAGTTTATCGCCTTTAATACCTGCAGATATTTCCTCAGGCAAAGTAACTTCCACTAATCTATCAGTTTGTACCACATTCGTAATGTTATATTTTAAGGCAAGCTTTTCAAACCATTCTTCATACATATACACAAGCATATTTTCATCAATTTTACCAAAGCGGTCTTCAATTTCTTCTTTTACTTGCAATAATTTATCATAAGAATCAATTTCATTTATTTTTTGATGTATTTCTATTTTAACATCTTCATCACTTACATATTTATCACTAATATGAGTACTTACATTAAGAAGAGTTTCCGTACTTTCTTCTTCTAAAACTTCCTCTCCCTTTTGTCTTGCCACTTCATCTTCAATCATTTTCATATAAAGATTAATCCCCACACTATCAACAAAGCCGGCTTGAGATGCCCCAAATATATCACCTGCTCCTCGCAAACTTAAATCACGCATCGCTATCTTATAACCACTTCCAAGTTCCGTAAACTCCTTAATTGCTTTCAACCTTTTCATAGCTATATCACTTAATACTTTATGTTTTTCTTGAAAAAGATAAGCATAAGCAATACGGTCACTCCGGCCTACTCTTCCTCTGATTTGATAAAGTTGACTAAGCCCAAAGTTTTCTGCCTCATGCACTAGCAAAGTATTGACATTCGGAATATCAATTCCACTTTCAATTATTGTTGTGCAAATTAAAACGTCATACTCATGGTTAATAAAATCATTCATAATATTATCTAAAACATTTTTTTCCATTTGCCCATGCGCATATGTCACCTTAGCATCTGGCACAAGTTTTCTTATATGACTTGCATAGTTTTCGATGGAAGCAGTCTTATTATATAAAATAAAAGTTTGACCTCCCCGAGATAACTCTTTATATATTGCATCTTTAATTAAATAATCTTCTTCGCAAGTTACATAAGTTTGCACAGGATACCTATTAACCGGTGGTGTATCAATAATAGATAAATCTCTTAAACCCGATAGAGCCATCTTTAAAGTTCTTGGAATTGGAGTAGCACTTAAAGTTAATATATGTACATCTTCCTTATAAGATTTAATTTTCTCTTTTTGGCTAACCCCAAATCTTTGCTCTTCATCCACAACTAATAAACCAAGCTTTGGACATTTAATATCTTTACTAAGTATTCGGTGTGTCCCAATTAAAATATCTATCTTTCCACCATTTAAATCTTTTAATATCTCCTTAGCTTTCTTGGTACTTACATGTCTATTTAAATAAGCTATTTCTACTGGCCAGTTTTTAAATCTTTCCTTGGTTACCATATACTGTTGTTTACAAAGAATAGTCGTCGGACATAAATAAAGAACTTGATGATTATTTAAAACCGTTTTAAACATTGCCCGCATTGCTACTTCAGTCTTTCCAAAACCAACATCACCACACAGCAACCTATCCATAAGAGTACCACTAGTTAAATCTTTATTAATCTCATTAATACTTTTTTGTTGGTCTTTAGTAAGCGTATACTTAAACTCACTGCCAAAAACCTCTTCTTCTGGATAACTTTTATAAGGCTCTACTTTCAAAGCTAGTCTTTTTTGATAAAGTAAAATAAGCTCTCTAGATATATCTTTAACTTTACTAGCAACATATCTTTTTGTTTTCTCCCAGGTACTTCCACCAAGTTTATTTAGTTTAGGAGCACTACCATCTTTCCCTGTATATTTATATATACTAGCTATTTTAGTCGCTGGAACATATATTTTATCTTTCCCTGCATAATTAATCACAATAAAATCTTTTTTAGCCCCTTTGACAGTTAAGGTTGTAATACCTCCATAAACCCCAATACCATGAGCAACATGTACTACATAATCTCCCTTTTCTAAAGAGTTTATATCTTTTATTCTCTTTCCTATTTTAAAGTTGTTTTTATAATTACCAGTTGACCTATTTAACTTTTCAATATCTCCACTTCCAATTACCACATACCTATCTAGTATAAACCCATGTTCAATTTGATGCACTTTAATATTAGCATCCGGAATTAAACTAAGTAACTTCTTCTTTTCTTTTTCACTATCTAAATAAAAATATACTATCTTTCCTCTTTTTATATACTCATAATAATCTTCTTTTAACTTAGTAAAATTTTCTTCATAATTAATTATATTCTTTGCATTTAATTCATACTTTCCTGAAGTATACAAATTAACATATATTCTTTCATTATCATTTATCTCTTCTAAAGAGTATAAAAGGTTAGCACTTTCTTTGTTATCTTTCATAGTTTGGATATCTTCAAAAAGCTTTTCATATGCTGCCACTATTTGTGATTTATTAGTATAAACTACCACTGGTTTTTTAGCATAATCAAATAGAGAATTAAAGTCACTACCCATTATTTCATCAGTTACTTTAACAAGAAAACTAGGGATACTTGATGTTGTCATCTGGGTTGTTTCATCAAAATATTTTATTGCATCAATTGTATCATCATCAAACTCAATTCGAATGGGATGCTCATAATCAAGGGGAAAAATATCAATGATAAAACCACGAACTGCTATTTCCCCAGAAGCAGTCACTATAGACTCTCTTTTATATCCCATTTTTAAGAAGGTATCCACTAGTATATCTCTTTTAACATTCATACCTTTCTCTATTTTTACAGCTCTTTTTTCATCCATCTTCGGAAGCTTCTTCAAATAACCAACTAAATTAGTTACTATGATATAATTATCACCACTACTAAGTCTATCAAGTGTTTCAAGTCTTTTGTATTTAAGTTCAGGACTACTAGCAATAACTAAAGAAGACAAAAAATCATCCGTCGGAAAAAGCAGGATATTATCATTATCCCGCGATAAACTATTATATATCTTATTAGCTTCATACAAAGAACTAGTTAGTATTATTACATTTTTATCTATATTCTCTTTAAGTTTTAAATAATAAAGTATACTAAGGTCATATGTAAAGCCCGATATTTCTTCTCCTATATCATATTTAAAATAATCATCTAAAAACTTCATAAACCCACCTATTTTTTATTGTAATAGTTCATAGTTTGGTCAATCCCTCTTTTAATAAAACAAGTAATAACATCTTCAAAAGTCTTCATTTTGGCATCTATTATTTCCATCTCACTTGTGCTAAATTTTCCTAAAACAAAATCTATTACATCTTTTCTATATTCACTATTAATACCTATTTTTAAGCGAGGAAAATCCATACTATTTAAATAACTAATAATTGATTTAATTCCATTATGTCCTCCACTACTAGAATGAATTTTTATTTTATAAGAGCCAATATTTTCATCCAAATCATCTTGAATAACTAAAATATCTTCTATATCTACTTTATAATAGTTGACAACACTTGCAACAGCCATTCCAGAATTATTCATAAATGTCTGAGGTTTAACAAACACAACTTTATGACTTCCAATCATTTTGGTAAATATCAAAGAATTAAACTTTAAAGACCAATTTACGTCTCCAAGATAATGATTTAAAACCATAAAACCAATATTATGCCGAGTATTATCATATTCACTCCCTGGATTTCCAAGACCAATTACTACTTTCATCTTTTACTCCTTTCCAAAATTTATTTAAATATATTTTGATAACTCTTAAGTCCTTCCGTGCATACTTCAGATTTTACTATAATACCCATATTACTTCTTTTTACACACTTAACTAAAACCATTCTTGGACTTTTTTGTATACTTGTTTTAACTAACGTTATTTCTTTAACATTTATATCATACTTATGGGCATAAATAATTATTTCATCTAATCTACTAGGCCGGTGTACTAAATAAAATGCGCCCCTATCTTTAAGCATTTTACTAGCAAGCATAAAGACCTTTTCTAAAGTAATTTTTACCTCATGTCTTGCCAGTTGTAAATGTTTATTTTCACTCATATTTTTCCCTATTTTAAAATATGGTGGATTACACGCAATTACATCAAACGTTTCGTCTTTATAATATTTATCTATATTATTTACATCATCATTTATAACTGTGATATATTCATCTAAATTATTAATTGCAACAGACTCAGAAGCTAAACTTGCTATTTGCTCTTGCACTTCAAAACTTACAATATGAGCTTTCGTTTTCAAACTCAAAATAAGAGCTACAGCAGCATTGCCAGCACACATGTCAAGCACTAGTTTATCATCTTGCTTTAAATCTATATATTCAGCGAGCAAAATGGAATCCAGCGAGAACTTAAAACCATCTTGCGCCTGCATAATATAACGATTAGGATAATCAAATAAATCATTTTTCACTTTCGATAACATAATCTATTTTTTCTCCATCTACCAAAACTTTAAGCTTTCTATTAAGAACATCAACTGCTACAATCGTTCCTTCTTTGCCATTAAACTCTATTTTTTCTCCAACTTTTGGCAAATTTTTACTACATTTCGTATAATTTTCATCTTCATATAATAGGCAACACAATAGCCGGCCACAACAACCATTTATCTTGCTCGGATTAAGGGCTAAGTTTTGATTTTTTGCCATATTCATACTAACCGTATCTATTTTTTTTAAGAAACTATGACAGCAAAGCTCTCCCCCACAAATACCTATTCCCCCAACTTCTTTAGCCTTATCACGAGCTCCAATTTGCCGAAGCTCAATTCTCGTATGATAAATAGAAGCGAGTCTTTTAGCAAGTTCGCGAAAATCTATTCGTTCATCAGCCGTAAACATAAAAATTAGCTGAGACCTATCTAAATTATATTCAGCACTTAAAATGCGCATAGGAAGCTTGTAATCTAAAACCAAAGACTTACACTTCTTCAAGGCTTTATCAGCATCTTTTAAATTATTCAAAAACTTATCATAATCTTCAACGCTTGCAAGGCGCGTAATTTTTTCTACCGACGCATCCTTTTTTCCCTCTAAAACTTTCAAAACTTTAGCTATTTTCTCACCCTTATCAGTAGTTATAACAACCAAATCATCAAGTTTATAATTATCTCCAGAGTAATAATGTGTTTTCTTACTTCCTTTAAATGTCACACCATATATATTAGCCATCCAAATCACCCATTTCTATTACAAATCTATCTAGCAATAACTCTATGTTTGCATTATATTTTAAATCATCTAAAAAACTTGTTACAAGCTTTATGCGAGCCAGTAAATCTTTTAAAGATAAATTTTTAAATTTTAAAGCAATATTTTCATCTACTATGCCACTATATAAACTTTCATAAATAAGTAAAATCATTTTAAATACCTTACTTATACTTTCTCTATCACTAAACTTACTTAGTATAACATCTTTATTATACATAATTTCATCTACTTTTTCTATTTCTAGTTTTTCTAAATATAAAAGTGCTACATCATAATACTCTTTATTACCCGGCTCATTTATATTTTTAAGACTTAAAAGTTGCATATCAAAATTACATTTTATAATTTCACATCTACTTTTTATCGTACTAATTACATTACTAATATTATCAGTTATAAAAAAGCCATAAATATGTTCTGGAGGTTCTTCCAAAAATTTTAGCATTGTATTTGCCGATGTTGAAGTCATCTTCTCAGCATTTTTAATTACATATATATTTTCTTTGGTATATACTGGAAAACTACTAAAATCTCTTTTCAAAGCCAAAATTTGTTCTTTTTTTATAAGCGCTCCGTCAGGCTCTATTACTTTTAAGGACGGCAAAAATCCTTGATTTATGAGGTTACAAAAATTACACAAAGTACAGGTTTCACTATATTCTTGCTCGCACATTATTTTTTTTATAACTAATATTAACTCTTCCAAACACTTTTCAGTATTATTTGTTTCAATTAAATAGGCATGCGAAAGCTTGTTATTTTTATAATAACTAACTAATTTTTCTATAGTTTTTACTTCCATACACTTCACCTTTCTTTGCTACTGTAAAACAAAAAATATTGCCACCAAGGAAATAAGGCCACTTAAACCAAGCACCGCAAGCACTCCTACTGTAATAAAATTAATTGGCACTAAAATATTTAAATTACTAACCATTAAATTAAAGGCATAAAGTTCACATACTGCGATAATAATTCTTTTACAAACTAGTAATATAATTTTTTTCATAGAGTACCTCAAAAAATTATATGTCAAAAAATTTTTTTAATCACTAATTTTTTTCCGGTCTTCTAGCGCTTTATCCAAAGTAATTATATCTAAATAATCTATCTCTGCTCCCATAGGTATTCCATATGAAAGTCTTGATATAACTACATCCTTATTTTCAAATATTTTTTTTAGATAAAGAGTGGTTGTTTCTCCTTCAAGGGTTGACTTCAAAGCTAAAATAAGCTCTGGATTTTCTAAAGCCTCTACTCTTTTTACTAAACTAGATATGTTGATATTTTCCGGACCAATATTATCCATTGGACTAATAAGCCCGCCCAAAACATGATAAACGCCATGAAAATTTCCAGCCTTTTCAAAAGAAAATACACTTTTATAATCTTCAGTCACACAAATTAAATTTTTATTTCTCGAATTATCCAAACAAACTGAGCAAACTTCATCTTCTGTTAAATTACCACAAATAGAGCAGCTATGAATATTTGCAAGTAACCCCAAAGTATTTTGAAATTCCTTAACTTCTTCATCTGTAAAATTAAGAGTTGCAAGAGCTAGACGTTCAGCATTTTTCTCACCAATACCCGGAAGTTTCTTGTAGTTAGCTATTAAATTTTCCAAAGTCTTAGGATATACCATGCTTAAAATAAACCACTCATTGATGCATATTGCCCAAGTTTATTTTCTGTTTCTTTATCTATTTTGGTAAATGCATCTTTCATCGCAATATTTATCATATCTTCAAGTATTTCTTTTTCTTCTCCTGAAATGTCTCCATCCTTCGTAATTTTAAAAGATACTAACTCTTTTTTTCCATTAAAAGTCATTTCTACCCATTCTGATTTTCCACTAAATTCCATCTTATCTAGTTCATCTTTCTTCTTTATTATTTCTCTTTGCATTCTTTGTGCTTGTTGCATTAATGCTTGCATATTCATATTATTCATACCTTCTTTCTTTATTCTATTTCTATTTTTTCTATATCAAAAACTTCTTTTACGGAAGATATATAATCTTCTTCACTCACTTCATTTTTATTTTCTATAATTGGTTCTTCCATTATTTCATACTTATAACCAGTCTTTAACTTCTTTATATATTCTTCCTTTTCTTTATTCCAATCTTTACTACTTAAAAATACTAACTTCACTTTATTTTCTAAATAGGTTTGCCACAAATTTTCAATTCGTTGTACTTCTGCATTTAACTCACTATCTTTGTGAAGAACTTCAACTTCCACGATAGCATACTCACTTGATGCGGCCACCAAAGATGTATCTACCACTAACCCTTTAACGGGAGGGTCATCTACATCTTTTACAAATTCATCCCACTTTGGTTTTAAATAAAGTAAAGCTTTTTTAGAGGCTGAAACAAAACAATTATTAACACGTATATCTATAAATTCTTTGCTTTCTACAGGCTCTTCTGAAACAGCAATTATTTCTTCTTTTTTATCCTCGTTTTTCCTTGGTACTATCTTTACTGCATCACTTTTTAAATTATTTTTTTCATCTATTTTTGGTAATGATACTGCCATATGTTCTAAAAGTACCATTTTAATCAAAAGATAAGGAGATACATTTATATTTATTTTATTAAGTAAATCATTTAAATCCATCACTATTTTTTTATACTCATCAAAATTCATCTTCGCTTTATCAGGATTTTTTAATGTATCCGCAGCCTTCTCTGCTATGAAACTAACAAGTTTTTTTACCACTACTTTATAGTTTAAATTTATTTTTTCAATTAATGTAAAAACATTTTCTAATTTTTCTAAATCTTTATCCTCAACTGCTTCAATTAATTCTTTTATTTTTTCACTGGAAATACTCCCTACTTCTTTAGTAACTAAATCTAAATTAATCTCTGCATCATTTTTGGCTAGTTGGTCAAGTAAACTTAAAGCGTCTCGCATACCTCCATCCGCTAGCTCGGCAATTTCCAAAAGTCCATCTATAGTATATTTTATATTTTCTTCTTGACACACAAACTCAAGCCTTTTGGCAATATCTTCATTACTAATTTTCAAAAAATCAAATCTTTGACACCGCGACACTATCGTAATAGGGACACTTTCCAAATTAGTTGTTGCCAGTATAAACACCACATGCTTCGGTGGCTCTTCCAAAGTTAAAAGTAAAGCATTAAAAGCACTCGTACTAAGCATGTGAACTTCATCAATTATATACACTTTATATTTATAATTCGTCGGCATAATCTTAACGTTACTAATAAGCTCTCTAATCTCATCTACACCATTATTCGATGCCGCATCTATTTCAATAATGTCGGGATTTCCCACAAATGATAAGCAATTTTCACATTTAAGACAAGCATTTCCATCCTCGGGATGCAAGCAATTAATAGATTTTGCTAGTATCCTCGCAGTCGTTGTCTTTCCAGTTCCTCTTGGGCCAGAAAAAAGATAAGCATGTGCTACTTTTTGCTCTTTAATAGAGTTTTTTAATATTTCCACTATATGTTCTTGACCTATCAAAGATTTAAAACCATCTGGTCGATATTTTCGGTATAGAACTTGATAACTCATAGGCACCTCACTTAACCCTTATTCTACCACGAAAAAAAAGAATAAACAATTACTTTTTAAGGTATTTTCCTATCGCAATTTTCGAAAAAATTCTTGCAATAATTGTTGGTATTCTTTTTCCATTTTTTCATCAGTTAATTTTTCAAAATTAGTTTTGTTATACTCTCTTTTACTCGCCGGTTTTTCCAGCAGATAATATACATTTTTAAAGCGAGACTGTTTTATTATTTCTGTACACATTTGACATGGTTTAAGTGTTACATACATCTCACAATCAGATAAATTCCAAGTTCCAAGCACCTTGCTCGCTTCCAAAATGGCATTAATTTCGGCATGTCCTAATACCGATATATCTTTTTCCCGTGTATTAAAACCTTGAGATATAATCTTTCCATCCTTTGTGATTATAGCACCAATTGGTACATCATCACTATCTAAGGACATCTTAGCAATTTTTATTAAATTCTGTAATTTCATAAACCCTCACAAAAAAAGTGCACACAAACAGAGGCTGATGTGGCTGCTATCTTCCAATCCTGACCAGGTTACAGCATCTTTGTTGCACGCCTTAATACTACCAAAATCTTGATAAATTGTCAAGAAAGCAAAATATTATGTAAACCAAATTATTTCCCGGGTAATAAAAGCTAGCATTTCCCATCAAAAATTACTAACAATTTTTTTTTAACAGGTGGAATATTTATCCCAGAAAATATCTAAAAAATTGAGATTTTTTATTTTAAAAAAATCAATTGTTAATAACTATCAGTTTATCAACAACATAACCGCTTTAAATTATTATGTAAACCAAAATTTACAAATTACTATATTTTTTTATAAAAATCGTTAAAAATCCCTGAAAATAAGGTAAAAATAAAGCAATTATTTTTAATTTTTTTATCAAGCATACAAACGTACGTGTTTCACGTGAAACATCTAAACAAATTGCTAACATTAATTTTCAAAAATTTAATTTTTTAAAGTTTTTATCAACTAGTTACTAACAAAAATTTATGTTTCACGTGAAACCATAAAAATATAACTCCCATTTTAATAACACAGTTTTTTAAAAAAAATATTCTATTATTCGACATAATTTATAAATTTTTAATTAAGATAAAATAACAAATTATAAACATTAAATTATCAAACTAAAGTAACAACCTAACAAATTAATAACAAATAAATCTAAATTTCATAATTATTCAAAACTTATCAACACATGTTTCACGTGAAACATCATCATTTTGTTACACACTACATTTAATTTTTACCATATTATTAAAATTTTATTAACAAAACGATAATTAAAGTTTTATTTTTAATATTTATATTAATCAATTCCATTAAATTTATAAACAATTATAAATATGTATTAAGTAAGCTTTGTAACATAAAGTTTTTAAATTACTTATATTGTATATTAATTAATAAATATAATTATCTTAAAATATAAATCCCATTTACTAACTTATTAACACTCTACAAATAATAAAATAAATATTCTTACCATTTTAACTGCAAAAAAAATAATGTTTCACGTGAAACATTATTTTTCTTTTTCATCTATTTTAGTTTCTTCCGGAAATTCTTCAGCTTCTTCTTTATCTACTAAACTTATCGTTGAAACTATTTGATTATTCTTTAAATTAATAAGTCTTAACCCTTGTGTTACTCTACCTAAAACAGATATTTGAGCAAGTGGCATTCTCATAGTCATTCCAGAATTTGTCATTATAACTAATTCTTTTTCCGGTGCAACTATTTTAACTGCTACTAAAGCTCCATTTTTATCGGTAACATTCAAGGCTTTAACACCTTTACTGCCTCTTTTAGTTTGTCTAAAATCACGAACTTTTGTTTGCTTTCCATAACCTTTCTCAGTAACTAAAAGTATCATATCATCTTCGGTAACAACTTCTAAGCAAATACACCGGCCATCATCAAGATTTATACCGCGAACACCGCTAGCAGTACGTCCCATAACTCGTATTTCTTGTTCGTTAAATTTAACCATCCGGCCACTTTCGCTACCAAGTAGTACTAAATCATCACCTGTAGTCTTTTTAACGTCTATTAGATGATCGTTTTCTCTTAAAGAGATACAAATCTTTCCACTGTTACGAATATTCTCAAATTCGCTTAATAACGTCTTTTTAACTATACCGTTTTCGGTAGCAAATAATAAGTATTTAGAATTATCATCTTTAGATACCTTAATAACGGCATTAATCTTTTCATTCTTTTCAATTTGTAATAAGTTAACAATCGGCAAGCCTTTTGACTGACGAGAATACTCAGGAATTTCATAACCTTTAAGTCTATATACTTTACCCTTATCCGTAAAGAAGAGGATATAATCATGTGTTGATAAGTTAAGCATGTGTTCAACAAAGTCCTCATCATTCGTTGTCATTCCTTTAATTCCCACACCTCCACGGTTTTGAGATTTAAATGTATCGGCAGTAGTTCTTTTAATATACCCTTTGTTTGTAAGTACTACTAAAATGTTTTCTTCAGGAATTAATGACTCATCTTCGATATAATCTATCGCTGTCATATCAATTTTAGTCCGTCTTTCATCCCCATATTTATTTTTAATTTCAGTCATTTCATCTTTGATAATACCTAACACCTTGTTATTGTCTGCTAAAATGCCACGTAAGCGGTCAATTTCAACTAGAAGGTGATTTAATTCATCTTCAATTTTCTCACGTTCTAGACCTGTTAAACGGCGTAATTTCATCTCTAAGATATTATCAGTTTGTGCTTCCGTTAAAGCAAAACGTTCCATTAACTTCGTTTTAGCTTCTCCATCTGCTTTTGCTTCTTTAATAATCTTAATAACTTCATCTAAGTTATCAAATACTATCTTATATCCTTCTAAGATATGTACTCTTTTCTCAGCTTTATCCAGTTCAAATTGTGTTCTTCTAACAATTACTTCTTGTTGAAAATCAATATATTTAACAATTATATCTTTTAAACCAAGAGTTCTCGGCGTTTGTTTATCTAAAACAAGTAAAATAATGCCAAAAGTAGTTTGAAAAGCTGTATGTTTATATAAATTATTAAGAACTACTTGCGGATTAGCATCTCTTTTAAGAGTAATAGTAATCTTAATTCCATTTTTTAAATCAGTATGATAATCAGTTATTCCATCTAAAACTTTACTGTGAACTAAGTCCGCTACCTTTTGTTTTAAATCCCGTGTATTAACACCATAAGGTACTTCTTCAATTATTATATAGTGTCTACCATTTTTCTCTTCAATCGTAGCTTTACTTCGAATTGTAATAGACCCACGGCCTGTTTCATAAGCCTTTTTAATACCTGAATTACCAAGAATTATACCACCTGTTGGAAAATCTGGTCCTTTAATATATTGCATAAGTTCATCTGTCGTAATATCAGGATTATCTATATATGCAATACAACCATCAATTACTTCCCCAAGATTATGTGGAGGAATATTAGTAGCCATACCAACAGCGATACCCATCGTCCCATTTACAAGCACATTTGGATATCTTGATGGCAAAACTTCCGGTTCTTTCGCAGAATCATCATAATTAGGAATAAAATCTACCGTATTTTTGTTGATATCTCGCAAAAGTTCCATCGAAATTTTTGCAAGTTTACTTTCAGTATAACGGTAAGCTGCTGCCCTTGGATATTCTATATTCCCAAAGTTACCATGACCATCAACCAGTAAATAGCGGTAATTAAAATCTTGCGCCATTCTAACCATAGCATCATAGATTGATGAGTCACCGTGAGGGTGATATTTCCCCATAACATCCCCAACAATTGTTGCACTTTTACGATGTTTTTTATCAGGTGTTAACCCATTTTCAAGCATATCATAGATAATTCTTCTATGAACAGGCTTTAAACCATCACGTAAATCTGGCAAAGCTCTAGCTTTTATAACACTCATTGAATACTCAATAAATGAGGACTCTATTTCACTTACTATATTATTTTCTTCTAATCTATCTCTTGTATGATCCATTATTTACCTCCTAGAAATCCAAATTCTTTGCATAAATAGCATTTTCTTCGATAAACTTTCTGCGCGGCTCAACTTCTTCCCCCATTAATTTACTAAAGGCTGCATCAGCTGCAATCGCATCATCTACCGTAATCTTCCGTAAAATTCTTTTGTTTATATCCATGGTTGTTTCATTTAACTCTTCCGCATCCATTTCTCCTAAACCTTTCATTCTTGCTACATCATACCTAATATTTTTTTCTTGCAAAGTTTTAATATACTCATCACGTTCTTCATCATTTAAGACATATTTAATTGTTTGTCCATGTTTAATTGAGTAAAGTGGTGGTTGAGCAGCATAAACATAACCTGCTTCCACGATAGGTTTAAAGAAACGATAGAAAAGCGTTAATAAAAGCACTCTAATATGTGAACCATCAACATCGGCATCACTCATGATGATAACTTTATGATAACGCATCTTGCTTAAATCAAATTCTTGACCAATACCTGTTCCGAAAGCCGTAATTATAGTTTTAATTTCATCATTTCCAAGAGCTCTATCAAGTCTTGCTTTTTCAACATTTAAAACTTTA
The DNA here is from genome assembly GCA_934096125.1 of uncultured Bacilli bacterium. Classification (GTDB taxonomy): domain Bacteria; phylum Bacillota_I; class Bacilli_A; order RF39; family UBA660; genus Onthocola_B. The sequence continues at coordinate 42,144 of CAKOLB010000004.1, read as the reverse complement.
CCTTTAAGTGGAAGTATTGCTTGGGTCATACTATTTCTTCCTTTAATTGCTGAACCACCTGCACTATCCCCTTCGACTAGGAATATTTCACAAACACTTGGGTCTTTATCTTTACAATCCACAAGTTTTCCCCCAAAGTTTACAATATCAAGGTCACTTTTTCTTCTTGTTGCTTCCCGTGCTTTCTTCGCTGCAATTCTTCCTCTAGATGCACTCAAACACTTATCCACAATTATTTTAGCTTGCTCAGGATTTTCAAGCAAAAATCTTTCTAATCCTTTAGAAAATACATCACTAGCAATCTTTCTAACTTCACTATTTCCAAGTTTCGTCTTTGTTTGTCCTTCAAATTGTGGGTCAGGATGCTTACAAGAAATAATCATCGTTAACCCTTCCCGGCAATCATCACCAATTAAACTAGCATCATTATCTTTTAAAATTTTAGCATTTCGAGCATAACTGTTGATAACTTTTGTTAAAGCAGCTTTAACTCCATCCTCATGAGTTCCTCCCTCATAAGTATTTATATTATTGGTAAACGAATAAATTGATGGTGAATAAGTTTCATTGTATTGACAAGCAACTTCTAATTCTACCCCATTTTCACTTCCATCCATATATATTATGTCGTTATGAATTGGTTTCTTCGACATATTAAGCATTTCTACATATTCAATAATACCTCCATTATATAGGAATGTATCATGTTTATTTTCTTCTGTTCTTAAATCATATAAATTAATTCTAAGTCCTTTATTCAAAAAAGCTATTTCTTGTAATCTTTTATACAAAGTATCATAATCATAAACAGTTGTATCTGTAAATATTTCCGCATCGGGCTTAAAACGAATTGTACTACCAGTTCTTTCTACATCACAAGTATCAACAACTTTCAAAGGTTCAACAGGTACTCCACCATTTTCAAATCTTTGATAGTATACATTTCCATCCCGATATATTCTTACTTCTAGCCATTTAGACAAAGCATTTACAACACTTGCCCCAACACCATGAAGCCCTCCAGAAACTTTATATCCATCACCACCAAATTTTCCTCCAGCATGAAGAACAGTAAAGATTGTTTCAACTGTTGATAACCCAGTCTTAGCATTAATACCTGTTGGAATACCACGTCCATCATCTCGAACTTCAATGATATCTCCTTTATCAACAATAACTTCAATATCATCACAAAAACCAGCTAAAGCTTCATCAACAGCATTATCCACAATTTCCCAAACTAAATGATGAAGTCCTCGTTCTCCCGTTGAACCAATATACATCCCAGGTCTTTTTCGAACAGCCTCTAAGCCCTCTAAAACTTGAATATCATTATCAGTATAATGTGTTTCTTTCATTTATATTTCCTCCTTTATATGGTCTTCTAATACCTCAAATTTTTTCGCATTACTAAGTAATTTTTTCTTTATTTTCTTTAAATCAGTCGTTGTAATAAAGGTCTGAACACCAAAATCTAGCATCTTCACTAAATTACCAGCCTTATCTTTATCTAACTCACTAAACAAATCATCCAAGATAAGTACCGGATATTCCCCTTTAATCTCTTTAATAATTTTTACTTCTGCCATTTTAAACGATAACACTGCATTTTTCCTTTGTCCCTCACTACCAAAGTCTTTCAAAACTTCATTATCAAGCATAAATACTAAATCATCGTGATGAATACCAAAAAGGGTTTTACCAATCTCTAGTTCCTTTTGAAAAGATGTTTGGTACTTTTTTAAAAGCTCATCCTTACTTTTATTTTTATAAATCGATGAATACTTTACCTGCAATTTCCCACTTCCAAAAATACTTTGATAAACATCTCCAATAACTTGATTAATACTATTTATAAACTCTTCTCTCATCTTCGCTATATAAAGGCCATACTCTACTAGCTTTTTTGTTAATATCTCCAAAAAATCATTAGTTCTATTTCCATTTATATACATACTTCTAATATAAAAGTTTCTCTGCTTTAGTATTTTATTATAATTAGTTAAAAAAAGTAAATAATCTTTATGGATTTTACTAATCTCCATATTGAGCATTTTTCTTCTCTCCGCAGGTGCATCATCAATCAGCCTAGTATCCCTAGGATTAAACATTATTACCACAAATCTAGTGATATAATCTCCAATTAAAGTGTTCGTATTATCATTTATTTTGACAACTCTTTCACCTTTGCAAATATCAATCTCCTGATAACTTATCATATCTCTTCGATATATTTTCCCTTTAACTATCATATTATTTTCATTTTTTTTTACCAAAAATTTTTCGTTATTCACACGATAAGACTTAGTTAAAGAAAGATAATATATCGCTTCAATTATATTTGTCTTCCCAAGCCCGTTATTACCGTAAATAATGTTTAGGGATGGGGAAAAATGTAAATCAAGCCGAGCATAATTCCGGAAATTAACCAAACTTAAAGCCTCTATTCTCATTACATTCCCCCTTTAAAGGCTCATACCAAAAAATTCAGGGTATATTGGCATACCTATACACAGATAAATTATACCATAAATTAGCCTCAATTAAAAGGTAAAAACTCCATTTATAACAAATAAACAAACCAAATTCTACTTGCTCGAATAAGTTGATTATTAACTTTCAAAAAGCTATCACAAATTCTTTTTCTTTCCCCATTTTTAAACACTATTTCCACTACACTTTCCTTATTTTCTAAAAAATTTATCTGAGCAAAATTTAAATATATATTAGAGTTATCAACAGGAAAAAATAGCAAATCATCTTTTTCACTAATAACAATAGGCAAATTATAATTTGAAGCCAAAACTTTAGCACTACTTTTCACTCGCCCACTAAAAGAGCTTCCATAATGAATACAACTTTCATCTAATAACTCTTTTAAACAGTCACCATTCAAAGAAAACACTTTGGTCTTCTCTCTGGCAATTGTCCTCTCCCCACACCTTTCTACATACAAGGTATTATTATTTATTAAATACATAAAATTCCCCCTAACTACAGGCTATTTTAAGACTTTTATTTAAAAAAAATTGTCAAAAAAAGAAGAACCTTTAAAAATTCTTCTAATAAGTTTTAATCGGAAGTATAAGTTCTGTAAGCGATTCATCAGTCACTGGTTTAATAAGTAGAGGCTTATCATCTGTATTTAGTAAAAGTAAAATATTATCTTCCTTAATAACTTTCAAAGCATCCATCATATACTTAGAACTAAAAGATATTTCAATTTTTTCTTTATTATTACAATCTACCTTCAACTTTTCTTCTGCATTTCCTAGTTCATTACTTGTTGATGTAATAATCATATCTTTATCTTCAATATGCATTTTTATAATATTTTTTTCTTTATTTTGGGCTAGAAGTGCTGCTCTATCTACTGCATCATAAAATTCTTTTAAGTTAAGATTAATCATATAAGCAAAATCATTTGGAATAAAGTGACTAGTCTCTGGATAACTTCCATTTAATAGGTTACTTTGAATATAAATATTTTTATAAACAAATAGTATTTTATTACTAAAGACAAACACTTCAACATTATCATCTTCCCCGATAATCTTTTCAAGTTCGGTAATACTCCGGCCAGGAACAACAATATTTACAGTTTTTCTTGATGGTGCATCAAGTCTAATATTTTTCTTAGACAATCTATAAGAATCTGTTGCAATACATTCTAAAATATCTCCATTTATTTTAATGTTAATCCCAGTAAGAAGTGGTCTTACTTCTTGAGTTGACATAGCATAAGCTGTTTGATTAATTATTTCTTTTAACACATCACCTTTAATGTTGATAACATCTTCATTTTTATCAATAACAATATTTGGATAATCAGCTGGATTATAACAATTTAATCTATATTGGTTATTAGGAGTACTAATTTTTATCTTTAAATTATCTTCTATTTCAAAATCTATAACATCTGCAGGCATCTTTCTAATCATATCCACAAAATATTTACTTTGAATAATAATCTTCCCTGTCCCATCAATATTCCGAACATTTTCCTTTGGAATATTAACCTTTATTGTTAGCTCAGAATCACTTGCAAGAAGTTCAATCCCCTCACTACTTACATCAAATACTATCCCATTTAACACAGGTATTGTTGTTCTTTGACTTAAAGCTTTAGTAACATTATTTAAAGCTTCCAAAATAACATTTTTTTCTATTGTCCATTTCATCTTCTTCATTCCTTCTTTCTTTTTTATAATTAATATTATTATTAATAGTGTTACTATTGTTGATAACTTCTATTATTTTAATTATTTTCAGTAAGTTTTCTTCATTTTACTACCCAACTTATCAACATTTACTAACACCTTTTCCTCATTTTACTGTAATTTCATTTTAATTTCTTTAAGTATATTATTTAAATTATCATTATTTTCTAGTTCTTCCTTTATTTTATCACAAGCTGTAGAAACTGTAGAATGATCTCTTCCCCCAAATTCTAAGCCGATTTTCATCAGGTTTTCATCAGTTTCCACCCGGCACAAGTACATGGCAATATGCCTTGGCTTAACCACTGAACTAGTTCTTCTTTTACTTTTTAAATCATCTACACTTATTTTAAAGTATTCCGCAACAGCACTTTGAATAGATGCTATCGAATTACTAATAAATATATTGGTATTAACATAATCTTTGAGGGCTTCATTGGCAAAATCTAAAGTAATCTTTTCCGGAACCATCATCGCTGTATAGGCCAGCAACCTATTAATTGTTCCCTCGATATGCCTTACATCATTAACCGCTGAATTAGCAATATATTCTATAACATCTTCATTAAGTTTATTTTCAATACTTGTATTCTTTATTTTTTCTTTTATTATCTCACATCTTAAGTTAAAATCTGGTGGGTAAATATCAACAGGAAGTCCCCACATAAACCGGCTTCTAAGTCTTTCTTCAATCTTTTTTAAATCATCCGGACTTTTATCACTACTTATTATTATCTGTTTATTCGCTTGATGTAAAGCATTAAAGGTATGGAAAAACTCTGCTTGTGTCCTTTCCGCCCCTACCAAAAACTGAATATCATCAATAATTAAAACATCAACATTTCGGTATTTATTCTTAAACTGATTCGCATAATTAATATTATTATTACTAGTAGCAATGCCCGTAAACTCTGTCATAAACTCATTACTAGTTGTATACAATACTTTTAAATCAGAATGACTAGCAATATAATTACCAATCGCTTGCATAAGATGTGTTTTCCCAAGCCCACTTCTTCCATATATAAATAAGGGGTTATGAATAGTCCCTGGTGCTTCTGCAACCGCTCTTGATGCCACAAAGGCAAGTCGATTGGAATTACCAACAACATACGAGTCAAAAGTAAACTTTGGATTTAAATTAGTAACCCACTCTTCTTCACTTCTCGTCTCTTCTGGCCCATTTTCTAAAGGCTCAACAAATGTTTCTACCTCATCTTCCGTTATATATTTAAATGTATAATTAATTCCTGTTAGATTAGAAAACGCTGCATCAACAATATCTCCATAAGTTTCAGTCAGCATTTGTTTATGTATTTCCATTGGAACTTTAATTGTTACAACATTGTTAACAATCGAAAGAAGCTCTAGTTTTGAAAACCATATGGTAAATGCATTTTGACTTACCTGTGACTGAATATCATTTAAAAATTGATTAAATAATTCATCTGTTTTCAATACCTCACCCCACTTCCAAAAAAATCCCACTTAAATAATACCCCATTTTCTCTCAAAATAAAAGCCTAAATTACAAAAAATTACTTATCCCCAAAACTATCAACAAAAAAACTCTCATAAATAAAGGCCAAAGTCAAGTTATCCTCATTGTCAACAAATTAAATTTTTACTTTTCCTCTTATTCACAAATTATTCACACGTCAAAAACTATATTAGTTGTTATTATTGTTATTAGTTATCCACATTTTATCAACAATCCACAAAGGGGTGTAAAAACCCCTGTAATTTCAGCAAATAAATCTTAGATATTTTGGGGATAACTAAATAAGATGGGTAAAATTATCAAAGTTTTATCCCCAAAATATCGACATCAATCGACAAATTATTATTATTAATTATAAATATCATGTTCATAACTAACATCTTATCAACAAAAATAATTAAAAAAGAGTACTTGACTAAATTTAGACTTTAATATTATAATAAGGAAGCTAATTTAGAAAAGGAGAAAGTGTATTATGAAAAGAACTTATCAACCAAATAAAAGAAGACGTGCTAAGAAACATGGATTTTTTGCTCGTAAAGACACTGGTATATTAAACAGAAGACGTCGTAAAGGTCGTAAAGTTTTATGTAAATAGTCACAGGAATGTGGCTTTTTTGTTAAGAGGTGCTAAAGTGAGAAGATATGAAATGGTTAAGTCTCATGCAGAGTTTAACGAAATTATTCAAAAGGGAAAAAAGCAAAAGGGCAAATATATGATAATTTTTAAAATGCCTAAAAATTACTCAGAACCAAACTTTGGAATTGCTGTTGGGAAAAAGTTAGGTAATGCTGTTGTGCGAAATAAGTATAAAAGAATTTTTCGAAATATCATCGATAATAATCGTTTTCTCTTTCCAAATAACTTCAATTATATTATAATGATAAAGAAAGAGGTAAAATCTGCCAGCTTTCAAACTCTAGAAAATGAATTAAAAAGCATATTAAAGAAAGAGGATATAAATGAAAAATAAATATAAATTACTAACTATTATCCTTGTTTTATTAACTCTAACAGGATGTGGAAGTACAAAATATCTTCAAGATGATGATAAAAAAATTGTAACTTATGAAAAAACTGGGCAAATGCTGGAAAAAGATATTTTATGTTTGCCAAAAAAAGATGGAGAGCTTTATAAAATATATGAAAAGTATGATAAACAGCTAAACTTTAGTGTTTCTGAGCTCCCATCATGTACCAACTTTAAGATTACATCAAATGAGTCTTCAGGCTTATGGGAATTTCTATTTGTTAAACCTCTAGCATTTTTAATCTTAAAACTTGGCGGCTTAGTAGGGAACTTAGGTGTATCTTTAATTCTAATTGGTCTTTTAATCAGAATTGTCTTATTACCATTTAGTATTAAAAGTGCTAAGCAATCACAAAACATGCAAAAAGCTAGTCCAGAAATTGCTAAAATTGAAAGAAAATATCGTAACAGAACTGATAATGAGTCACTAATGGCCAAGAGTCAAGAAACAATGCTTGTCTATAAAAAATATAAAGTTAATCCGATGATTGGTTGCTTAATGGCATTTATCCAGTTACCACTTTTCTTTGCATTCTTACAAGCAATATATAGAACTCCAAGTATCTATGAAGAAAGTCTTTTAACATTTAATCTGGGTATGACACCACTTGTGGGAATAAAATCAGGTAATTACTTATACCTATTACTAATTGCTTTAATTGCAATTTCAACATATTTCTCATTTAAACAAACAATGAGTCAAACAGCTAATCAAAGTCCAGAAATGGTTAAACAAATGAAAATGATGTTATACATAATGCTCTTTATGATAACATACTTCTCATTATCTTTACCAACTGCTTTAGCTTTCTACTGGATTGTAACCTATGCATTTATTGCTATTCAAAATGTTATTATCAAAATGGTTACAAATAAATCTATAACTAACAAACCTAAAAGTAATAATCAAAAAGAAAAAATAAAAGATAAATTGGTTAAGAAAGAAGGTATGAAGTATGGAAAGAATAACTAAAGAGGGAAAAGATGTTGATTTAGTTCTTCAAAAAATAATGGAAGAAAATAATATTTCCAAAGAAGAACTATTATATACTAGTACTTTAAAAAAAAGTAAATTATTTCAAGGTAATTTATACGAAGTAAGTGTTTATTTAAAGACTGATTTAAACAAAGAAGTTAAAAGAATACTTACTGAAATTGTTCAAAATATGGGTCTTGAAGTAAGCATTGAGCTAAGTGTTAAAGATGATAGACCAACACTTAAAATGTATTCTAATAAAGATTATATATTAATTGGTAAAAATGGAGCAACTTTAAAAGCTATTGAAGTTTTAGCTAAGCAGTCCTTACTTAATGAAACAGGCCTATACTATAAATTTAATGTTGATGTTGCAGATTACAAAGAAAAAATGGCTAAAAAACTAGAAAGTCTAGCTCGAAAATGTGCTAAAGATGTTGTTAAAACTAATATTGCTGTATCACTTGATAACATGAGCAGCTATGAAAGAAGAATAGTTCACAACGCTCTAGCAGATTTTAGTGGCATAAAAACTGAAAGTGAAGGGGAAGAACCAAACAGACACATTGTTATTAAACCAATGTAATGTTTGGCTTTTTTTAAATCATTTTTACAAAAATGTGGTAAATTTTTAAAGTTTAACGTAATATCTTAATAAATATTACTCGATTAGTAGTAAAGAAATAGTGGCATTATTAAACGATAAATTGCCTAAATCATTTGATAATAAGAACAAAGTTAATAGGATAAGATACTTACTGGCAACTTTGAAAAAAGACGGAAAAATATATAGTGATGCTAAATCCGAAGGTTCATGCTGAAAAATTAAATAACTGCCGCTTTTTCAAATATAATATTATATATTAATTTTATCTTAAAGCTGATAATATTTGAGAGTTTATCAGTTTTTTTCTTTACATAATTATATGAATTAAGCCGAAATAAAAGGCCATAATGTTAACGTAAGAGTAAATATTTATTATAAATAAACTTGATAATTATATAAATATAATTTATAATCGAGATAAGGATATGAAAGGAAGTTTATTTCGTGAAAAGGCAAAAGAAATCTATATATCTATCGTTAATTGCCATAACATTTGCTTTGGCACTTATAATTGGGTCAACATATGCATACTTTATGGCCCAAGGAGGAGCTGCTTCTAATAGTGCGGTAAGAGTGCAAACATCTACCACAGATAACTTATCTTTTAGTGTGGGTTCATCTATTGCATTAACAGCAGACCAAACATCGTTTGCAAGTGGCAAAGGAAATATTACAGGAAGTACAACTGCAACTGCTTTACTAACTCCTAATAATGCAACGAATAAAGCAACAAATTATTATAATATTTATTTTAATATTACAAATAACTCATTTATTTATACAACGAGTGATAATCAGGCAGAGTTACTTTTACAAATAACAGACCCAAATGGAAATGTTGTTACCAGTATTGATGGACTTAGTTATGTGACAAGCGGAGGTGCATCAGGTTTTGATATCACGACGATTACAGGGTCTATCACTATTGCGATAGATTATGCGATAAATGCAAATGGAACAAGTAAAAGTGATACATGGAAAATAGGAGTAGTGCTAGTAAACCTTGATAGCGACCAGACAAAGAATGCAGGTAAAAGTTTTAGTGCAACAGCGGTGATAAGTAAGGATAAAAAGGTTACACTTGCAAGTCATATTAGATCACTTTATACATCCCAAGGAGCAAATGGGTTATATTATCATGATGCAAGCTTAGCAAATGGAGCAGGAGATGGATCATATAGATACTCAGGTGCAAATCCAAATAATTATGTATGTTTTGGATCAACTACAAGTCCATGTCCAACAGATAACCTATATAGAATAATTGGAGTATTTGGAGATAAAGTAAAATTAATCAAATCTGATTATGCAACAAGTGCATTACTTGGAACAAATGGTGATTATTCTGGTTCTGAAACACCAAATGCAGAAAATTATAAAGGAAGTTTGACAACAGTAAATACCTATTATTGGAATTTTAAAAATAATACTAGTATAAATAGTGAAAATGGTTCAAATACATGGAGTACAAGTTTGTTAAATAAAACAAATTTAAATACAAATTTCATAACAAATATAGGAACAGAATGGGCAAATAAGATAGCAACTACAACATGGAAAGTTGGGGGAAATACAGACGATAATATATATAACGTAGTACCAGCAACAACATATCAAAATGAAATTGTAAATCCGGTAACAACAAATACAACAGATAATGCCACAGAATACCCAGCAAAAATAGGGTTAATGTATGTATCAGATTATGGATTTGCAGCAGATCCGAGTGCATGGACAACAACACTTTTTGATTATGATGGAAGTGTAAATGGATCAACGATAAGATCATTAAATTGGATGCATATGGGGGGATATGTAGAATGGACTATTTCCCGGAACTCGGACATTGAGTCTAATGTGTTCTATGTGGATGAATCTGGGTATGTGAACAACTACAGTGCGTCAAATTGGTGTCCAGTCCGGCCGTCCTTCAATCTTGAGTCTTCAGTAACCTATGTATCGGGGAATGGCAGCGCCGACGACCCGATGGTAATAACCTGATTGACGGACAGTTTTAAAAAAACAACGGTGAAACCTAGCCAAAAAAAGGCAAAAAGTTCGACCAGTGCTCGACGATTAGCTTTTTTTTGATACACAAAAGAAAAATCATCTTTTAAGCATTTAGCGATATCAGTAGTAACGACAGATTCAGAAGATAGCATGCCGAATAAAATTTCTGGGATGATATTAAGTTTTGTTTTACGTAAATTAGGTATAGAAATTTTCAGAAATTCACGAATTATGTTTGTTATTTCAGCTTGCGTGTTATATAATTTAGTCATGGCAACTCCTTTTATTTTGGTTTATAATTATTTTAACATAAGAGTTGCCTTTTGAAATTTTAAAGCAAGTTGGTATACCTAGAGTGTATATCTATTTTTTTAAACTTTTCTAAAAACTGTCCGTAGCTAAGTCGCTTAGTTAATATAATAGTGTAACAATACAAACAATAAAAATATAAAAAATAATAAAGAATAAAAAGCAGATAATTTTAGAAAAGAGATAGAAATACATCTATTATGGTGCAGTTTTAATCTCTTGTTTATTATTAAATAAGAAAATAGAAAATAAACAAAATATGTCGAAAATTGTAGGAATAAGTCGATTTTATAAAAATAATACACAAAGTTTATATATATTATAAAATGTTTTAAATAGAAAAAAGACATAAAAATCAATTAAATGTAAGAGTGGCAGTGGGAGTAAATCAAGAATCAATTAGCATGTATGAATCTGGAACAGTGTTTCCAAAAATCACTACATTAGTTAAGCTCGCTGAATATCTTGAAACTAGCACGGATTATCTTTTAGGGCTTACCGATGATGATACTCCAATTAAATATTTAAAACAAAACTTAAAGAAATATGAAAAGGAACTAATGAGAAAATTTATTTATTTAAAAACAGAAGACCAAATTAAATTACTAGGTTATGCGGATGCTTTAAAGGATGCTCACATTGAAGAACAAATGACAGTATCTTGCTAAAGCTTATATTGTATGTAACTTAATTAAATGCTATAATACTTCCAAGGAGAAAGGGAGTGTTTTTTTATGGAAGATACAATATGTGGTATTTCAACTAGTATGGGTATTGGTGCTATTTCCATCGTGAGACTTACAGGTGTTAATGCTCTAGATATTATTTCTAAAGTTTTTGATAAAAACCTAGAAAATGCCGAAAGTCACACTATCCATTATGGTCATATTGTTGCAAATGGTGAAATAATCGATGAAGTCCTTGTTATGGTTATGAAAGCTCCCAAGACATATACCGTTGAAGATGTCGTAGAAATTAACTGTCATGGAGGTATTAGCACTACCAAAAAAGTGTTAGAAGTTTTACTTGCTAGTGGTGCAAGACTTGCCGAACCTGGGGAATTTACGAAAAGAGCCTACTTAAATGGCCGGATTGATCTTGTAGAAGCAGAGTCAGTAAATGACTTAATAACAGCTAAAACAGATGCTGCTAGAACTCTAGCAATTAACAATACTAAGGGTAAACTTACCAAAAAAATTGAAGATTTACGAGAAAAAATTGCAAAAATACTTGCTAACATCGAAGTTAACATTGATTATCCGGAGTATACAGATGAAGTAAATGTAACAGAAGAGCTAATGGCAAAATACTTAACAGAGATAAAAGCAGCACTTAAGGGTATGATTGAAGACGCTAAAAACGGTCAAATAATCAAAGAAGGAATAAATGTTGCTATTATAGGTAAACCAAACGTTGGAAAAAGTAGCATTTTAAATTCTTTATTAGATGAAGAAAAAGCAATTGTTACAAATATCCCTGGTACGACTAGAGACATAGTCGAGGGAAGTATTACTTTAAATGGAGTAGCAGTAAACTTCATCGATACCGCAGGTATTAGAGTTACAAATGATGTTGTTGAAGCTATCGGAGTTAAAAAAAGTAAAGATATTGCCTCTAAAGCCGACATCATAATCATTGTTTTAAATAATAATGAAGTCTTGAGTGATGAAGAAAAGAAATTAATAGATAAATATAATGATGATAATTTAATAATTTTTATAAATAAAAGTGATTTAGAAAAGAAGATAGTAATGCCAGATAATTTAACTAACATAATTTATGGTAGCACTATTGATGGCAGTGCTTCTAAAAAAATAAAAGAAGCGATAAAGGATAAATTCTCTTTAGATAAAGTAGTAAATAAAGAGATGAGTTATCTAAGTAATGTGCGAGAAGTTGATTTAGTAACTAAAGCTTATAATCATCTTTTAAGTGCCGAAGAAAGTCTAAAAGGTGGTTTTACTGTTGATATGGTAGAAATCGATTTAAAAACTGCTTGGAATTTTTTAGGAGAGCTTATTGGAGCTACTTATAATGATGAGCTTGTAGATAAAATATTTAGTAACTTCTGTTTAGGAAAGTGAGACGATAAAAATGTTTGATTGTATTGTAGTAGGTGGAGGTCATGCCGGAATTGAAGCATCCCATATCGTAGCGAAAATGGGCAAAAAGGTTATGCTTGCAACAGGTAATATTTCAAATATTGGAGACATGCCATGTAATCCATCTATCGGAGGAACTGCCAAAGGCATAATTGTTCGTGAAGTAGATGCTTTAGGTGGTTTAATGGGACATATCGCCGATATTTCTCATCTTCAAATTAAAATGTTAAATAGCTCAAAAGGCCCAGCCGTTCGTAGTCTTCGCGCGCAAGCTGACAAAGTAACATACCCCAAAAATATGCAAAATTACCTAAAAGGTATGGAAAATTTAAGCCTAAAAGAATGTATGGTTGAAGACCTAATAATTGAAAATAATACCGTTAAAGGAATAGTTACAAGTACTGGTGAAAAAATATATAGTAAAACTGTCATATTAACAACAGGAACTTATTTATGTGGCAATATTTTAGTAGGTAGTAAAAATACTCCAGGAGGTCCACATGGTGAAAAAAGAAGTGATTATTTATCCAAGAACTTAGAAAAATATGGCCTAAAAATAATTAGACTTAAAACTGGAACTCCCCAAAGAATTAAAAAGGATAGTATTGATTTTTCCGTCATGCAAGAAGAAAAAGGGGATAGCATTCCTTGGACGTTTAGTTATGATTATGCACCTAGCTATGATGTAAATGCGCAAAAATCTTGCTATTTATTATACACAAATGAAAAGACTCATGAAATTATTCGGGAAAATTTAGATAAATCAGCTATGTACGGGGGTTATGCAACCGGAGTAGGTCCAAGATATTGTCCATCCATTGAAGATAAGATAGTTCGTTTCAGTGATAAAGAAAGACATCAACTTTTTTTAGAACCAGAAAGTCTTTACTATGATGATTGGTACTTACAAGGTTTTTCAACAAGTATGCCAGAAGATGTGCAAGAAAAAATGGTTCACAGTTTAAAAGGCTTAGAAAATGCCGTAATAAGTAAATATGCTTATGCTATCGAGTATGATGCCATTGACCCTTTACAAATAAAACCTAGTTTAGAAAATAAAGTTATAACTAATCTTTTTACCGCTGGTCAAATAAATGGGACAAGTGGTTATGAAGAAGCCGCAGGTCAAGGAATTATCGCGGGCATCAACACTTGTCTAAAAGTTGATAATAAGGAAGCTTTAATTCTAAAAAGAAGTGATGCTTATATTGGCGTCTTAATCGATGATTTAGTAACAAAAGGAACAATTGAGCCATACCGAATGCTAACAAGTAGAGCAGAGTTCAGACTTTTGCTTCGTAGCGATAATGCTGATTTACGTCTTCGTCCTCTTGCCCATAAATGTGGAAGCATTACTGAAGAAGTTTATAATAAATTTTTAGAAAAAGAAAATAATATAAATAGCCTTAAGAAATATCTAGAAGAAAATACTCTTCATTTAACTCTAGAGAATAAAAAGATATTTGAGAAATATCAAAAAGAAGTTCCAAGCACTGGTATGTCTTTTTATAACTTACTAAAAAGACCAGAGATAAACATGGCCTTTATAACTAATTTTATCGACGTAAATTATAGCGAGGAAGTAAAAGAGGAAGTCGAAATAAATTGTAAGTACGAAGGATACATAAATAAAGCTTTAAAGGAAGTAGAAAAGCTTGAAAAGCTAGAAAGCAAACAAATACCTGAAGATATTAACTATGATAATGTTTCAAATCTCGCAAGTGAAGCAAGACAAAAACTAAGTAGTGTTAGGCCTAAAACTATTGCTCAAGCTAGCCGAATAAGTGGAGTAAATCCCGTTGATATATCAGTTTTAAGTGTTTACTTAAGAAAAGAGTATGGTAAAAATGAATAGGGAAGAATTTAAAGAAGCCGTAACAAAACTCGGCGTGGAAGTAACTGATGAAAAAATGGCGAAGCTAGATACATATTTGTCGTACCTGCAAGAGTACAATAACCATACTAATCTAACAGCAATAACCAAAGAAAATGATATCTACTTAAAGCACTTCTATGACTCACTTACCATTTGTTATCAAATAGATTTAAATAGAGTAATAGCGCTACTTGATATCGGTAGTGGCGCCGGTTTCCCTGGCTTAGTTCTAAAAATTTTTTTTCCAAACCTAAATATTACCCTTTTAGATAGTAACAATAAAAAAACAACATTTTTACAAAATGTAACTAAACTCTTAAAGCTAGAAAATGTGGAAATAATAAATGATAGGGTAGAAAATTTGGCTAAAAATAGGCTAAATTATTATTGTGTAGTTACAGCAAGAGCAGTTACTAATATGTGCATTTTAACAGAACTTGCACTTCCCTTAGTTAAAGAAAATGGTTATTTTATTGCCATGAAAGGAAGTAATAAGGAGGAAATAGAAGAAAGTACATATGCCATTGAAGTAATGGGAGGGACTATTACTAGCAGCAAGTATTTTCTTTTATCAAAGGAAGCCGGCTACCGAAATATTGTTAAGATAGAAAAGATACGTAAAACTACTTTGGATGAGCTTCGGCCATATGAAAAAATAAAAAGAAGACCTCTTGCAAAATAGATATAAATAGGATAAAATTAAAGAGAATAAAGGGTTGATAAATGTGAATAATACACAAATGGAAAATACTATTTTACAAGTTCCTATCGAAGATATAATACCAAACCGTTTTCAACCACGGCTTTCTTTTGATGATGCATCCCTAAGTGATTTAGCAACGTCTATCAAAGAACATGGGATAATTCAGCCCCTTGTTTTAAGACGTAAAAATGACAAATATGAAATTATCGCTGGAGAAAGAAGATATAAAGCAGCCCGAATCGCCGGTTTAGCATCAGTTCCTGCGATAATATCCAATTTAGATGATAAGTCATCTGCCGAAGTGGCAATAATTGAAAATATCCAAAGAAAAGATTTAACAGCTATCGAGGAAGCTAAGTCTTTTCAAGCTCTTTTAGACAAAGGTTACATGACCCAAGAAGAGCTAGCTAGAAAAATGGGGCTTTCCCAATCAGCAGTCTCTAATAAACTTCGACTTTTATCCCTTGATGAAGCTGTTCAAAATGCTGTAGTGCAAGGTAAAATTTCCGAAAGACATGCGAGAAGCCTCCTTAAAATAGATGACCATGAAAAACAAAAAGAATTATTATCTAAAGTTATTAACAACCGTTTAACAGTTAAAGCTTTAGAAGATGAAATAAAGAATATAAAGGAGAAAGAAACAGTGAATATAAATCCAGTAAATTTTGCGAGGCCAGTAGATAACAATGTTGAAATGCTTGGACCAGAAAAAATGCCAGAACCCGTTCAAAATACTAACAAATTTTTTAATTCACTAGAAAGTAGTGCAGCCAATATGAATTTAGAAGAACCGGAAAGTATTTCTTTCGCTCCCGCTACACCTGAGGCAACCCAAAGACCAACCGACCTTTTAAGTAAAACTGATAACATTGAAATGCTTGATGATTTTGCAGTTCCAGAAACTGCTACTAATAATGACTATTTAAACTACGTTATTAAAACAGTCCGGGGGTTAAACTTAGATAGTGACAAGGTTGTTATTGAAGAGATGAACTTACCAACAGAATATCTAATAAACATTAAAATCAAAAAAGATAAAATATAAGAAAATTTCCAAAACTATGTATTTTAAGCAAGTTTTGGAAATTTTTTTCCAAAGATTTGAAAGAACAGAATATTTATAATTACTAAAAAGATTTAAGGATAAAGATTTAATTAAGGTTATCACAGGAGTAAAAAGATGTGGTAAATCAACACTTTTGAACTTTTAAGAAGAGGCTATCAAGTGTATGTTGGTAATGTTGATGATATGAAAATTGATTTTATTGCCAAAGATAGACAAGGCTTGAAATGTTTCCAAGTGGCCTTAACTGTTCGGGATGAGAAAGTTTTAGAAAGAGAACTTAGGCCTTTGCAAAAAACAAAAGACCATTATCCTAAGTATTTATTAACACTTGATATGGACTTAACTGCTGATTATGATGGAATAACTAAAATAAATGTCATAGACTGGCTTTTAAGTGACAAAATTTAAGAGTAGATGCATTAAAATCTACTCATTTTCTTTGCTCACATAACTTTCTACATTAACATTTGGCTCCGAGCCTTTCTCATAATAGAATAATACAGCTTTTTGGCTATTATTTGTAACTTTTCCAGTCACTGCATCAAGAGGCACTGCAACTACATTTTCAGGTGTTTCATACCAAGTATCCTCTTCTCCCTGCAGGGCATACTCAATAGTTTCGGCCCAAACTTTCTTGGCATTATTTCGTATGCTTCCTCCCACACTTTTGTTATCATCATAACCAGTCCACTCAATCATAAGAGCTTTCTCATTATAACCTGCAATCCAGTAGTCGGTATCTGTTGACCCTGTTTTAATCGCATACTTATGATTTAACATAGAAGCTATATTAAGTGCTGTAGGAGTGGTATAATCAACAAAAGCATCATTGGTAGTAGATGTCATCATCTCATTTAATATATATGTGTAGTTAGGATTTAACACTAAATCTTTTTCATCTTTAAATTCATAAAGAACATTACCTTTCGTATCCTCAATTTTCTTAATCAAATGGATATTTTTTTTATACCCTCCGGATGCAAATGTCGCATACCCACTAGCAAAATCTAAAATATTTATTTCACTTGTTCCCAGAGGCAAAGATGCTACTTCAGCCAGTTTCTCCTTTATTCCTGTTTTTCTTGCCACATCAATCATTTTATCAACACCCAAAAATAAATTAGTTTTAACTGCATATATATTATCGGATAAAGCAAGCGCTGCAGCCATGGTAATATCTTTTTTAGCATATAAATCTCCAGCATTTTTAGGCGAATAAGTTTTTTGGTTTGATAAATTAAAGGTTGTTGCATCACTTTTAAAAGTTGATGACATAGTCATGTTATTTTCTAGGGCGGCATAATACAAAAATGGTTTCATTGCCGACCCAACCTGTCTTTTACTTTTAACTGCTCTATTAAACTGACTTTTAGCATAATCCATGCCCCCAGTTAAAGCTTTAACCGCCCCTGTCTCCGGCTCGATAATAACACTTGCCACTTGAATGTTTTCATCATTTTGATACTTCAAAATATTTTCTTCCATTTTAGCTTGCATATTTAAATCAAGTGCTGTATAAATTTTTAAACCACCCGCATCAACTAAAGAAGCTGGTATTTGCTTTAAAGTTTTCAGCTCATTTAAGACAGCATCTTGATAATACATCAGCATTTGTAAGTTATTATTTTTAGTTTGCCCATAAATATCTATATGTTCTTTAAATAAATTATCATAAGTACTTTTCTCTATATAATTATTATCAAGCATTGCTTTAGCAACAACCTTTGCTCTTTTTAATGAGGCATCATAATCGGATACCGGATTGTAATTTGCTGGATTTTTAGGAATACCTGCAAGAATTATCGCTTCCTCCAAAGTAAGCTCATCAGGCTTTTTATTAAAGTAATAGTTACTTGCATTCACAATCCCAATATTTCCTTGCCCAAAGTTAATCGTATTTAAATAACCTTCCAAAATACTTTTTTTATCATAATGAACTTCTAGCTCAAGGGTTAAAAAAGCTTCTTCAATCTTTCTTTTCCATGTCTTATCAAAATCTAAATACAAGTTTTTTATATACTGCTGGGAAATAGTTGAAGCCCCTTGTTTAATACTTTTACTTTTGATATTAATAAGCATCGCTTTAGCAATCCTGAGGTAATCAAACCCATGGTGCTCATAAAAGTTTTTATCTTCAACAGCTACAAAAGCATTTTTTAAGTTATCACTTATATCATCATAACTTGCCCATTCATTCGACCTAGACCCTTGATACAAAAGCTCTTTATTATTATCATATATATATAAACTACCAGAAGTTTTTAAATCTAATTTAGGACTTAAATAAGCATAGGTATAAAGTCCAATTAGTAAAACAACCATCAAGATAAAACAAAATATTCCCACTTTCCCTAGAAGTTTAATCTTTTTCAATTTTCTCACCTAATCCTTATTATGTTTTTAATAATTTTAACTATACATTTTATATATAATTTGTTATAATGTTTTCGAAAAAAAAGAGGTGAGAAAATTGATTATAGGCTGGCAAGTATATAATGATGATAATCTCACGATTGATGAAGAAAATGTCAAAATTATCAAAGAAAATAATTTACTTATATATAATGATGATTATGGCAAGCATGAAATAGATTTGCAAGAGAAAACATATCAAAAGGTAAATGGTGATGAAATCTTTCGGATAGATTTTTTAAAAAACACCCTTTATGTTGCTTTTGATGCTCAAAACTTTACTTTTGATATTGAGGCAAACTACCAAGATGATGGCCAGATAATTATAATGGAATATGCTCTTGGAGATAATAAAAATAAGATTGTAATTACAAGAAAAGAGGAAATATGAAAGAGTTATTAATTAGTGAAATAAAGAAAAGTTTAGAAAAGTTAGATATTCTTGATGTTGATATCATCGTTAGTAAAAGTAATAATGAAGTAAATGGTGATTATACTACTAATGTAGCGATGAAACTAGCTAGTCGTCTTAAGAAAAATCCGCTTGAAATAGCTGGTGTTATCACATCTAATTTAAATCAAGATTTATTTATTAAAGTGGAAGTAAAAAATCCTGGCTTTATTAACTTCTTTGTCAAAAAAGATTATTTACTTGATAATATAAATAAAGTATTAACTGAAAAAGAAAACTATGGCCGTAGTAATATTGGGCAAAATAAAAAGGTTAATATCGAGTTTGTTAGTGCCAATCCAACCGGTATACTTCATCTTGGTAACGCCCGTGGTGGAGCTTATGGTGACTCCCTAGCAAGAATTTTATCTTTCGCTGGGTTCGATGTTACAAAAGAATATTACATAAATGATGCTGGTAATCAAATTAATAATCTAGGTCTTTCAATTTTAGCTCGTTACAAAAGTCTTTGTGGCATTCAAACCGAAATTCCTGAAAATGGTTATCATGGCAAGGAAATAATTGATATTGCCAAAGAAATATATGAAAAAAATGGTGATAAATGTTTAAACGAAGATCTAGAGTACTTCAAAAAAATTGGAACGGAAAAATTAGTTAGTCATATCGTCCAAGACTTAAAAGATTATCGAATTGATTATGATGTCTTTACAAGTGAAAAAGAAATTACTAAAAAGTATGATTTAAAAAACATGATAAATAATCTCGGAGAAAATGGATACACTTATGAAAAAGATGGGGCTATTTGGTTTAAATGTAGTACTCTATTTGATGATAAAGACCATGTATTAGTAAAAGAAGATGGCACTCTTACTTACCTAGTCCCTGATATAGCTTATCACTATGACAAATATAAAAGAGGCTATGATAAGATGATTGATGTTTTAGGAACAGACCATCATGGCTATGTAGCACGTCTTAAAAGTAGTGTTAAAGCTTTAGGTAATGACCCAGAAAAATTAGAAGTAAAACTTTTACAACTTGTTCGTTTAGTAAATGATGGTGAAATCGTTAAGATGAGTAAAAGAAGTGGTAAGTCAGTAACACTAAGAGAGCTCATGGATGAAGTTGGAGTTAATGCGATGCGTTATTATTTCTCTCGTTACAGCTTAGATACTCAAATGGATTTTGACCTTATGCTTGCTAAAAGTACATCTAATGAAAACCCTGTATTTTACGTAAGTTATGCCTATGCCCGGATATGTTCAATTTTAAAAGATGCACCTATTGCTACAACTATAGAAAAATATATTGCAATAAATGATAAATCATCATATAATGTTTTAGAAAAAGTTTATGAATTTCCGGAAGTTGTGGAAACGGCAGCTCGCAAAGAGTTGCCACACTTAATTACCAATTATGTTTATGAACTAGCTAGTTTATTTCACGCATACTATGGTAAGAAAAAAGTTTTAACGGAAAATGAAGAAGAAACTTTGGAAAATATAAATGTTATTAAGTGTGTTGGTCAAACCATATTTAATGCACTAAATTTAATTGGTGTAGTACCACCAGAAAAAATGTAAGGAGATTGATTAGATGAAACTAAAAGAAGTACCTAAAGAAGAGTTAGAGTTAATGGGGTATGATGATATTGCTTTTCTAGTACTTAAGGAAAGTGGTAAGAAGATGAAACTTAAGGATATATTTGCAAAAGTTTGTAAAGCTTTAGACTTACCTGATAGTGCTGTTGATGAGCAAATAATGGACTTTTTTGAGCTAATGTCTATTAATAAAAAATTTACAATGGTTGAAGATGGTTATTGGGATTTACAAAATCGTCATAAATTAGATGTTGTTTTTGAAGATGATGAAGAAGACGATGAAAATAACGAAGAGGAAAATCTAGAAGAAGCAAATGAAGAAGAAGTCTTTTATGATGAAGAAGATGAAACTGAAGATACCGAAGACGATGACTTATCTGATTTAGTAGTAGTAGATGATTTAGAAGAAAATAATTTGTAGCTAGTTATTAAATGATTTATTACGAAATTTAAAAGGAGGATAAAATGTTTAATAGATTAGATGCAATGCAAGAAAAATACGAAGAGGTAACCAAAAGGCTCGCTGACCCAGAAGTATTAAATAACTTTAATTTAGTTAAAGAGTTATCTAAAGAGCAAAGTGATTTGGAAGAAACAGTTGTTACTTATAAAAAATATAAACTAGCTAAAAAGCACTTAGAAGAAGCAGAAGAGATGCTTGATGATGAAGATCTACGGGAAATGGCACTAGAAGATAAAGAGAGACTAGAAAAAGAAACCGCTGACCTTTTTGAGAAACTTGAAATCTTACTTGTTCCTAAAGATGAAAATGATGGCAAAAATGTTATTATGGAAATTAGAGGTGCAGCAGGTGGAGATGAAGCTAATATCTTCGCTGGTGATTTATTCCGAATGTATTCTCGTTATGCTGAAAAAAATGGCTGGAAACTTGAAATAATTCATGAAGTTCCAGGGGCAAGTGGTGGTTATGCTGGTATTGAGTTTATTGTCAAAGGTACAAATGTTTACAGTAAGCTAAAGTATGAAAGTGGTTCCCATCGCGTGCAAAGAGTACCCAGTACAGAAACGCAAGGAAGAGTACATACTTCAACAGCAACTGTTCTTGTGATGCCCGAAGTTGAAACAGTCAATATCGAAGTTAAAGAAAGTGACTTAAAAATCGATGTATACCACTCTAGTGGTGCAGGAGGACAATCAGTTAATACCGCTAATTCAGCTGTTCGGATAACCCATGTTCCAACAGGTATAGTAGTAACTTGTCAAACTGAAAGAAGTCAGCTTCGTAACAAAGAAAGAGCATTAAATCTTTTAAAAATCAAGATTAAAGATGCTGAAAACCAAGCTCAAGAAAACGAAGTTGGAGCAGCTCGAAAATCTAAAATTGGCTCTGGAGATAGGTCAGAAAAAATCAGAACTTATAATTACCCTCAAAACCGGGTAACAGACCACCGGATTAACTTTTCTGTTATGAACCTAGATAAAGTTATGGAAGGAGAATTAGAGCAAATAATTAATGCTTTAGTTAATGAAGATTTAAAATTAAAACTCGCTGGACTTTCTTTAAAGTAACGAGTTTTTTTTGATAAGGAGATAAAATGAATATAAACAAGCAAGATTTAGAAACAATTAAAAAAAAGTACCCAGATAACTACGAAAAGTTATTAGAAATTTATCCCCCTCAATATCTGGTAGGTAATGTTGACTTTTTAAACTTTTTAATAAATGTTGACAAAAGAGTATTAATACCTCGCTTTGAAACTGAATATTTAGTAGAAAAAACTATAAAACTTGCCAAAGAAAAGTTTCATAGAAAGATAAATATTATCGACCTTGGTACAGGTAGTGGCTGCATTGCAATTGCCCTTCAAAAACTTCTAGATAGCACAGTTACAGCTTTAGATATTTCCCAAGATGCATTAACTGTTGCCAAAGAGAATGCCAAAAAGTGCGATGCGAAAATTACTTTCTTTTGCCAAAATATGATAGACCCATTGCCAGATGTGTATGACATTATCATATCTAATCCCCCTTATATTCCCGAAAATGGTTATGTTGAAAAAATAGTTCTTGATAACGAACCACACCTTGCATTATTTGCCAAAGATGATGGCCTATACTTCTATAAACAAATTATCAACAATCATTTCTCCCGCCTTACAAAAGGTGGCTTTATGGCCTTTGAAATTGGTGATAATGAAAGAGAAAAACTGGAAAACTTTATTAAAAATAAAAGCTATAAATACGAATTTTCCAAAGACTTACAAGGATTAGACAGATATTTATTTATATTTAATGAATAAATAAAAATAAACTTCCCCATTAAAAAAGTGGGTGAACTTATGAAAAAAATAATTATTGTTTTATTTATACTTACTATTACTATGGTTAGTTTAAAGGAAGAACATGTAATCATTCCTGAAGATGCAATTAGATTTAGAATAATTGCTAGTAGTAACAAAATAGAAGACCAACAAACGAAAATTGAAATTAAGGAAGAACTTAAGCCTTTAATAAGCGATATATTACAAAATTCTGATAATGAAAAAAGTACTAAAGAAAACATAAATAACAATTTAAATAATTTTAAAAAAGTTATTAACAAGTACACTAGTGATTACTCGATTAATTATGGCATGAATTATTTTCCCGAAAAAGAGTACAAGCATACTCGTTATAAAGCCGGAGAGTATGAGTCACTTGTTATTACCTTAGGAAGTGGCGAGGGTGAAAACTGGTGGTGTGTGTTGTTTCCACCTTTATGTTTACTTGAAGCATCCGAAAATACCCTTGATGATAATACGTATTCATTTTATATCAAGGATTTAATAGATAAATATAAAAATTAAAGCATATAATTTCTTAGGTGATTAATGTGCAAAGTCTAGTATCCATTATCTTAATAGGCATATCTTTATCAATGGATACTTTTTCTTTATCTTTAAGTCTTGCATCAAGTTGCAACCAAAAAAACACATTATTTGTTTTCCCCTTTCTAGTTGCAATATTTCACTTTATCTTTCCTTTACTTGGTAATATTTTAGGCTTAGAAATAATGCTTATCTTTAATCTTGCTAGTCATATCGTTTTAGGTAGTGTTTTATTATTTCTAGGTACTAATATTTTACTAAGTTTATTTAAAGAAACAAGTGCAAAAATAACTCTTTCTTTTTTTAGCATGCTTATTTTAGCCATTAGTGTAAGTATTGATGCTTTAATGACTGGCCTTGGCATCACTGATATTACCTCAAGTGTTTACTTAGCTAGCATTATCTTTTCTCTTTGCAGTTTCATCTTTACTTTTACTGCTCTTTTAATCGGCAAGTATTTTAGTGATAAAGCAGGCTCTTTCGCATCCCTAATCGGAGCCTTATTACTTCTTGGGATGGGCCTTTATCTATTGATTAATTAATTTATGTTTGTTATCATAAATATACTTATAATGAAGGTGATAAGTTTATGAAAAAAATTATTATTAATGGAGGAAAAAATCTTCATGGAAAAATTAAAATAGGAGGAGCTAAAAATAGTGTTGTTGCTCTCATTCCCGTTGCTATTATGGCAAGAGGTACGGTTGAAATTAAAAATGTTCCTAATATTTCGGACAAAGATGCCTTACTTCAAATACTAGATACCTTAAATGTCAAGGTTACAGAAAACAAAGATACTTTAGTAATTAATTCCACAAATATTGAAAATGTTTGCATCCCCGAAGAGCTAAGTAGTAAGCTTAGAGCTTCCTATTATTTCATGGGAGCTTTACTTGCTTTATTTAAACATGCTGAGATATATTTTCCGGGGGGTTGCAACATTGGTAGTAGACCTATTGATTTACATTTAAAAGGCTTTGAAGCCCTTGGTGCTACAATAACTAAAGAAGAAAGTAAGTATATTATCTCCGCTGATAAACTTCATGGAAGTGATATACTACTTGACTTTGCCTCAGTTGGTGCCACAGTCAATATTTTAATCGCTGCAACTATGGCCGAGGGAAAAACAATTATTCGAAATGCTGCAAGGGAAGCCGAAATTACTAACATAGCAGAAGCTTTAAACAAAATGGGTGCCAAAATTAGTGGTGCAGGAACTGAGACGATAGAAATTGAAGGTGTCCAAAGCTTGCACGATGCTAGAGTAAAAGTTTTACCAGACCGCATAGAAGCTGGAACATACATCATCATGGGAGCACTCCTTGGTGAAAATCTGGAAATCGATGGCATATGGCCAGAACACAATATAGTTTTACTTAATAAATTGCAAGAAATGGGGGTAGACTTCAAGTTAGACCACCATAAAATAATTTTAAATAAAGCTAAACACTTAAAACCAACCAATGTTAAAGCTGTAGTTTATCCAGGCTTTCCAACCGACTTAGGTCAACCCATGTCAGTTTTATTAACGCAAGCTGATGGCATATCTTTATTTGAAGAAACCATCTGGGAAAATCGAATGGGGCATGTCAAGTATTTAAATTTGATGGGAGCAAATATTGAAGTAAACGGTCAAAAAGCTAGAATTACTGGGCCTACCAAACTTACCGGAAGTACTATCACTGCAACCGACTTACGCGCAGGTGCTGCTCTTGTTACCGCTGGATTAATTGCAAGTGGAACAACCATAATTAAAGATGCCGAACATATTTTAAGAGGTTATGAACGAATTATCAACAAACTATCGAAAGTTGGCGCAAGTATAAAAATCGAAGAAGAATAATATATTGTAGAGAGAAAACTCTACTTATTTTATGGGGGAAAAATGAAAAGAAGATACCAACTATTATTAATCATTATATTTGGAACAGTTAGTGCAATTTACTTAAGCACAGTACATGTAACTTCTAAAATTAACTATGTTGCCATCGGTGACAGCCTTGCTATTGGTACTACTTCTTCTCATGTTATCGGTCAAAGTTTCAATGACTATTATAAAGAAAGTCTTGATGCTAAGAAAAAACTCGGCGAATATAACATAGATTTTAGCCAAAGTTACCTAAATATCCATACGCTTAATGAGTACTTAAATCTTAATAAAATAGGCTGCAAAAGTGAAAAACCTATTAAACAAATAATTGAAAATGCAAGCATACTTACAATTGCAATTGGTGAAGATGAATTTATCGATTTAGCAACCAAAGAAAATTTACAAACCTCACTTGAAGATAAATATTTAAAAGAAATGAAAAACCTTCTTCAAAATATTCGTGAGTTTTATTCAGGGCCTATCACTATCATTGGACTTTACCCTTGGCAAAACTTTAAAACTGATGACGTTTATAAAATTAATAACAATTTAAAAAAATTATGCATAAGTTTTAAGGCCTCATTTATCGACCTTTTAAGTTACTCAGAGTATACAGACCCAGAAAACTATTTTTTAAATTATATTGGACATCAAAAAATAGCCAGTGAACTAATGGCTATTTATAATTAATCTTCTTTTTCTATTTGTTGTTATATTATTTTTACTAGCAAGTTCATTTAATTTATCAATCAAACTTATCTTTATTCTAATTGTCTTAGTAGTCGTATTCTCATCTTTGATATTTGGAATCTTAAATTTTTTCATTTGAGCATTTCCCTTCACTTAAATTATAATAGACAAAAAAGTATTATAGTAGCAACATATGCTTATTTTATCGTGCAATGTGGACAATAATGCCAGATACAATAGTCCTTATTTATCAACATCACATCGTAGCTACTGGTTACGTCTGGCTAGCTATTCATTAAACGCTCGTCAAGTCCTACCAACCTTTTATCTTAACTATAATGTTTTATATACAGGTGGCGCTGGAACAAGCAGCTCTCCATTTAGAATAAAGTAATTTTAAAATTTTGACATCTATATAAAAAATAGGTGTTTTTTAACATATGCAAGGAAACATGTTAAATTTTTTGCATTTTCTTAACATATAATATATTTTATGAAGAAAAAATATATTCACAAAAGTGTCAAATAATACTTCATTTAGGTTGCAAATTTCCAAATAGTTATGTTACAATAAATACCCCGGGGGTAAACCGGTAGAGTTATGGTTTATATCTTAAATAAATTTTCCATCTCTACAAATACTTTAAAGATATAAATTGTTGCTATAATTAGAAAATATGTTATAATATTTTTGACAAAGAAATACTATGTCATAGAAATGACATGGCGAAAGGGTGTGAATTATGAAAGCAAATATTCATCCAGAAATGAAAGATGCTACAGTAACTTGTGCTTGTGGAGCTACATTCACAACTAAATCTACAAAAGAAAATATTAATGTAGAAATTTGTAGTGAATGTCATCCATTCTATACAGGAACACAAGGAAAAGCTAAAAGAACTGGAAAAATTGAAAAATTTAATAAGAAATTTGGACTTGATGAAAAACAAAATTAATTTTTTGTTTTTTTTATTGTATAATGTTAAAGGGAGATGATTACTATAAAAATATATATTGGTTATGACCATCAAGGAGTAAAGTGCAAAGAGAATATTGAAAACTATATTAAAGATAATGGTTTTGAAGTATTTCCTTGCTCTTTGCCTAATTATGAAACTGATGATTATCCAGATTTTGCCAAAGATGTATGTCATCAAGTTCTTGAAAATAATGGCCTTGGAATACTTGTCTGTGGTTCTGGAATTGGCATGAGTATTGCTGCTAACAAGATAAAAGGAATTAGATGTGCTAGAGTAGTTACAAGTGATGATGCATTTACTGCCAAAAATCACAATGGAGCAAATGTTATCGCCTTTAGTTCTAGCTTGCCAGTAAGTACCATTCATGAAATAATTGATAACTTTTTAATGACAAAAGAACCAAATGAAGAAAGACATATTCGCCGAATCAAAAAGATTGAGAAAATTGAAAAGGAAGAAGAAAGATGAACGCTGAACTAATAACTTTAGTAGTTTGTACCTTTATCGCTGCCTTTGGTTTATCAGGTATTAACTATAACGGCTTTTTTAAAAAAGAACACATCATGGAATCTCGCGTTCTTGTGATGGTCTTAAGTTTTTCTTTCGGCTATTTATTAACCCAGTTTGTTCTAGTATTTCTAAATTTATAATATAATTTAGGATAAGGAAAACACATGAAAAATAAACATTTAATCATTATAGTTATTATTTTAAGTGTTATTGCTATAGTTACTTATCCAAAGAAAGAAGCAAAGTTGGATAAGAAAGACGAAAATAAAACTATTTTCGTAAAAGTTAAAGACCAAGATACTGGTGTTATCGAAACTCTTGATTTGGAAAATTATGTAGTAGGTGTTGTTGCAGGAGAGATGCCTGCTTCTTTTGAAATGGAAGCTTTAAAAGCTGGAGCTGTTGCTGCCAGAACATATGCCATGTACAAAATTAATAACAAAACTTCAGAGTACGATTTAGTAACAGATGTAACTAATCAAGTATATTTAAATAATGAAAAGATGAAAGAAAAGTGGCAAGATAATTATGACTATTATTTTGCTCGGATAAAAAAAGCTGTAGAAGATACTTCTAACCTAGTTATAACATATGAGGGAGAAATTATTAGTAGCTACTACTTTGCCATGAGTAATGGAAAGACGGAAAACTCCGAGCTGGTTTTTGGGGAAGCTAAAGACTATTTGCAAAGTGTTGACTCCAAGAAGGAAGAGACGCTTACTACTTTTAAGCAAACTGTTAAATTTTCTAAAAGTGACTTTTGTAGCAAGCTCCACATTACATGTCAAAACATTACTATTACAGACATCCAAAAAACTGCAAGCGGCAGGGTAGATACCATAGTTATAGGCAATCATCTATTCAAGGGTACAAAAGTGCGCCAAGCTTTAAATTTACGTTCCACCGATTTTGAAATAACCGTGGGGGATGACATTATAATTACAACAAATGGCTATGGTCATGGAGTAGGTATGAGCCAGTACGGTGCTAATATTATGGCTAAAGATGGTGCAAGTTTTGAAGAAATACTTAAACATTATTATCAAAATACACAAATAACTAAGCTAAGTGTATAAAAATAAATAATTTACCTCATACTGTAATTAGGAAGGTGAATTATGAAGAAGAAAAAATTAAAAGGCTTTGTCTTACCCACAATTTATGTTTTAGTAATTGGTGTATTATTTATGGGAATATCCTACTTAGGCAGTGCCCTTGAAACAAAGAAAGACTATCCAGATATGGCAGTAAGTGCTCTAAAGGATGATGTTAAAACTGTTATCAAAGATGAGACTAAAAACCCAAGTAAGATTGTCAAACCCTTTACAAGCACTAGCGTCAAAATAACAAGGTCTTACTATGATATGACCGATGATGAAGAGAAACAAGAAAACTCATTAGTCTACTATGAAAAGACTTATCTTCAAAATAGTGGTACACTTTATTCTTCTGATGAAAAATTTGATGTTTTATGCTCTTTAGATGGAACAGTAACTAATGTATCATCAGATGATGTCCTTGGAAATTTTGTGGAAATAACCCATAATCCTAATCTTAAAACTGTTTATTATAGCTTAAAAGATGTCGCAGTTAAGAAAGATGACGTATTAAAAAGTGGGGATATAATCGGGGTAAGTGGCGAAAATCTACTTGAAAGTGCAAGCCAAAATAACTTGTTATTTGAAGTATACCATAATGGTTTTGCAATTGACCCAGAAGACTTTTATAACATGCAAACAGATGAGTTAAACTAACATAAAGAAATCCCTTTAATAATATAGTTTATTAAGGGGTTGTTTATTATGAATGAACATATTAAAAAAAGAGTTTTAAGTGAAGCTAGTTATATAATTGATACCAATGAAACAATTAGAAATACCGCGGGGAAGTTTAGTGTTAGCAAAAGCACTGTTCATACTGACTTATCAAAGCGTCTAGCAAGAATAGACCAAAATTTAAAAAATGAAATTGATACAATTTTGAAAAAACATGATGAAATTAAACATATACGGGGTGGAGAAGAAACTAAAAGAAAATATAAAAGGGGCTAGAAGATGAAAATTAAAAATACTTTATATCTAACTGATGATACTCTATATTTAAAATCTAAAGATGAAGTTATTAAATGGAAATTACGCCAAAATGTTTTAAAAAATGGTAAAATTGCATCTATTTCTAAATTCACAAAAGAATATGAAAAACTAATGCAAAAATATAACTTAAATAATAGTATATTTGGGCAAACTATCAAGATAATAGTAAATAGTGCCTACTTAGATAGTGATATCACGGTTTTAAAAAATATTTTTACCTGCTTAAGTTATCGCAAGGTAATCGTTGAAAAAGAGCTTAAGTACTTAAGTCTTACTGCTAGTAAAGCTTATCTTTTAATTTACGATACTTACTCTTTTCTTTATTATTTGGATGAGTATCAAAAGGCAAGAAGTATTTTAATTGATAGTAACATATTTGCTGAAAGTAGTGAATATGAAAAGTATATTGCTAGAAAAGTAAAAGGAAAAGAGTTATTTTTACTTGGCCAAGGTGATAAGTTAAATCATTTCTTTCAAACCTTTGAAAAAAATTATAATATTTTAACATATTTATATAATAATCATGCCACGTATTTTGTGGACAAATCCTAAAGTTTTCCCAAGTTTTGTCGATGAATGTCGGACGCTTTTTCTTGCACGAGTATGCAACATATGATACATTTTAGATGTGGGAAGGAGTTGTGTGATCATGATGCAAGGAAAAGTAAAATGGTTTAACAATGATAAAGGATACGGATTTATAGAATATGGAAAATTATCCGACATCTTTGTTCATTATTCTGCCATTGTTAAAGACGGCTATAAAACACTTGGCGAAGGTGCTATAGTAAATTTCAAACTTATAGAAACTTCTAAAGGATTACAAGCAGTTGATGTTGTGGAACAAGAAATGACTACGATTAAGTAGTTTTTTTTCTTTATTTGTGATATATTAAAGGTAAGGAAGGTGATAATTTGAAAATAAGTATTCGTGGTGATAAAATAACAGTCACAAAACCAATTAAAGAATACGTAAATGATAAGTTAAGTAAGCTTGATAAGTATTTTGAAAATGCTAAGGAAATCCAAGGAAAAGTACTAATTCGTGTTAAAAATGATGTTCAAAGTATTGAAGTCACTATTCCCACTAGTAAATTTACTTTGCGAGCTGAAGAAGGACATAATGATTTATATGCAGCCATCGATTTAGTTGTTGATAAACTAGAAGGGCAAATTCGTAAGAATAAAGCAAGAATCAGTAAGAAGTATCGCGATGTTCCTAAATTTGAAATGAGTTTTGAAGATGATTATGAAACAGAAGCAGAAGATATAAAAATTGCTCGGCGAAAAGATATTGAAATGAAGCCGATGGATGAAGAGGAAGCTTTAATTCAAATTGAACTTTTAAATCATGACTTCTTTGTATTCAAAAATATTGATGAAGATTGTGTATCTGTATTATATAAACGAAAAGATGGAAGTTTCGGTATAATAAACGTCAAGTAAAAGTAGGTATTCTACTTTTTCTTTTATTTTACATGTGTTATAATAGGTTCGAGGTGAAAAGATGAATTTCTTAAGAAAATTATTAGATAGTGAATATAAAGAATTATGTCGGTTTGAAAAAATTGCTAGTGAAATAGAAGCAATGGAACCAGAAATGCAAAAATTAAAGGATGAAGATTTCAAAGATAAAACTTTAGAATTAAAAGCTAAGCTTGAAAGTGGTAAAACTTTAGAAGATATTATAGTTCCTGCTTTTGCCCTTGCTAGAGAAGCAGCTTATCGTACTATTGGCGAAAAACCGTTTCATGTTCAAATTCTAGGGGGGCTTGCTATTCATTATGGTAATATTGCCGAAATGAAAACTGGGGAAGGTAAAACATTAACAACTATTCTTCCTGCATACTTAAATGCTTTGGAAGGAAAAGGTGTACATGTTGTTACAACCAATGAATACTTATCAACACGTAATGCAACATGGATGGGTAAAATTTATGAATTTCTTGGTTTAACTGTTGGTATTAACTTACATGAGGCAAATAGCAAAGAAAAAAAGGCCGCTTATGATGCTGATATAACTTATTCTACTAACAACGAAATTGGTTTTGACTACCTTCGTGATAACATGGTTGTTAAAAAAGAAGATAGAGTTCAAAGAGGTTTAAACTTTTGTATCATCGATGAAGTGGACTCCATTTTGATTGATGAAGCCAGAACTCCTCTTATCATTAGTGGTGGAGTATTTAACTCAAGTTCTCTTTATATCGAAGCTGATAAAGTAGCCAAAAAATTAAAAGAAGAAAAAGACTATACAATTGACTTAAAAACTAAAAGTGTATCTCTTACTGCTGAGGGAAGTAAAATGGTTGAAAAATATCTAAACATAAAAAATCTATATGATTTAGATAATACAAGTTTAGTTCATTATATCAACCAAGCTTTAAAAGCTAATTATGGTTTCAAAAAAGATATTGATTATGTTGTTGAAGGTGATGCCATAACTATTGTTGACCAATTTACAGGTCGTCTAATGCATGGTAGACAATATAGCGAAGGTTTACATCAAGCAATTGAAGCTAAAGAAGGCGTAACTATCAACACCGAAACTAAGACTATGGCAACTATTACATTCCAAAATTTATTTAGAATGTATAACAAACTTGCAGGTATGACTGGTACTGCTAAAACTGAAGAAGAAGAATTTCGTAACATTTACAATATGTATGTAATTAGAATACCAACTAATAAACCAGTTATTAGGGAAGACCTTGCTGACCTAGTATATTCTAATGAAAAAGGAAAGTATCAAGCTATTATTAATTGTGTTAAAGAGATACATTCCCGCCATCAACCAATACTAATTGGGACTATATCTGTTGAAGCTAATGAAAAGTTAAGCAAACTTCTTACTAAAAATGGTTTAAAACATGAAGTGTTAAATGCTAAAAATCATGAAAGAGAAGCAGATATTATTGCTCATGCTGGTGAAAAAGATGCTATAACTCTTGCTACTAATATGGCAGGACGTGGAACAGATATCAAGCTTGGCGAAGGAGTTCGAGAAATCGGTGGCTTATTTGTTATTGGTACTGAAAGACATGAATCTAGACGTATTGATAATCAGTTGCGTGGTCGTTCTGGTCGTCAAGGAGACCCAGGGTCTAGTCAATTCTTTGTTTCTTTCGATGATGATTTAATGCGCCGGTTTGGAACAGAAAAAATTAAAACTATGCTTATCAACATGGGAATTGATGAAAATCAAGCTATTCGTTCTAAAGCTCTTACAAGAAGCATTGAAACTGCTCAAAAGAAAGTGGAAGGTAACAACTTCGATTATCGGAAAAGTTTGCTAGACTATGACAATGTATTAAATGAACAAAGAGAAATAATATATGCAAGAAGAAATGAAATACTTGATGAAGAAAGTATCCACGATAAAATAATAGCAACATTTAAAAATACCATTAATAACTTGGTAGAAAGTCATATTGCTCCAGAAAATTATTTAACAGAAAGTGATTTAGAAGAAATCGCCGAATATGTTAATACCAATTTCTTGAAAGAAAAAGTCGTTAAGAAAGAAGAATTAGAAAACAAAAGTGAAGCTGAAGTAAGTGAATATCTTTTAGAGTTGGTTTTAAAAGATTATGAGAAGAAAATGGTTGAACCAGAAGTTATGAATGAGTTTGAAAAAGCTATATCTTTGCGAGTTATAGATACTTCTTGGGTAGAGCATATGAGTGCAATGGAACATTTAAAAGAAGGTGTAGGTTTAAGAGGATATGGTCAAACTAATCCAGTTCAAGTCTACACTATGGAAGGCTTTGAAATGTTTGATGAACTGTTAAATAAAATAGATAATGATATCGCCTTATTCTTACTTAAAGCAGAAATTCATCGAAATATTACCCGTAAACAAACTTTAGAAGGTAAAGCAAATGATGGAAAAGAAAAGGAAAAAGCTAAACCTAAAAGAGTAGGTCATAAGATAGGTAGAAATGAGCCATGCAGCTGCGGCAGTGGAAAAAAATATAAGAATTGCTGTGGTAAATAGCCTGTTTTATAAAGGGTTGTACAATTAAAATTAGTCAAAAAAAACTAAATTGTGTGCAATTTGTGTGCGAAAAATAAAAAATCAGGCACACAAAATCATGAAATCAACATTTGTGTTGATTTTTTTGTTTTCAGAAAGTTTTAAAAAAATAATAAATTATGGCACAAGTGAACACCGGTGAACTAATTAAAAATCAAATTCAATCAAATGTAATTTCCGATAAAATAAAATTTAAATAAAGTTTATATTGAGATAAGAAAACTAATAATATAAATGATATAATGAAATAAAGGAAGTGAAAAGATGGGTAAAATATCAAATGCAATTCAAATGTTAAACTATTTGAACACAGGCAATAAATATACCGTAAGGGAGCTATCAGAAAAAATAGGTGTTACTGAACGAATGGTTAGATATTATAAAGTAGAATTAGAGCAGGCAGGGATTCCGATAGAAACCTTTATGGGACCGAATGGGGGCTATTACATACTAAATATTAAAAACCAATATAATCATTTTAATAAATATGATCTTCAATTATTAGAAAATATTAAAATGGTATTAGAAAAATTAGGATATGAAAATATTGTAAAATATAAAAAATTAATTAATAAAATTAAATTTGCAAGTGATGTAGAGGAGGAAAAGAGTAAATATTTTTTGGATAATGGGGCTAATAATAAATCTGAATTATATTTTACTTTAAATGATGCAATTTTAAATAAAACACCACTAAAAATATTATACAGGAATTTAAAACAAGAATGGCAAGAAAGAATAATTCACCCTTTACAAATATTTAGTTATGATAATAAATTTTATGTAACAGCATATTGTGAACTTAGAGATGATATTAGACATTTTGAAATTAATAGAATAAAGTTAAACAATAAATAATTAAGACGTAATATTGCCTATATGTTTGATATAATAAATTTACAAGAGGTGATATTTATGGCTAATCAAAAAATATTTATTGATTTTGATGGGGTAATATTTGATACAGAAAAAAGAGTTGTTGAAAGAAAAAAACAAAAGCCAACTATAAGTTGGGATGATTTTTTTGAAAAACTAGATTGGTTTGAATTACTAGATGACTCAAAAGTAATCAATAATGCTATCGATTATATTTTAAAGGGACAAGCTAAATCTAAACAACTTGCTATTTTAACTAAAATACATACTTTGGTTGAAATGGAGGCAAAAGTAAAAGCATTAAGGAGTAGGAAAGTAGAAGTACCAATTTTGTTTGTTCCACCACACGTGAAAAAAAGTCAAATATATTTACCAAATAACGGAGAAATTCTAATTGATGATAGTATTAAAAATTTAATTGATTGGGAACAAAAAGGAGGAAAGAGTATTTACTTTAATGAAGATTTAGATTCTATTGGTCAGTTTGAAACTGTAAAAACTTTGAGCAGAATTTTATAGGAGGTTTTTATGATAAGTGAAGAATTAGTGGACAATTATAAAAAATCACTACAACAAAAATATAATGCGGTATGCTTTGATATTGATGGTACATTAACAGAAAATAATTCAACAAAGATAGATTCTCGTGTTTTACCAATATTAGCAAATATGTTAAAAAAACATATTCCAGTAGTTTTTATCACAGGTAGAGGAGAGACTGGACTAAATGATTTATTAAGTGATATTATTTATGATTTAAAAAATAAATACGGTGTTACTGAAAAACAATTGTTAAAAATGTATGCACTTACTAATGATGGTGCAAGGATATTCATGACTAGTGATGGCAGCGAAAAACTTTTTAATATTAGTGAATATATATCATCTAAAGAAGATTTTATTAAATTAGAAGAATTAAATAAAAAAACTATTTATTTATTAAATACATTTATTTTAAATGAACATTGTAAGATTACTTATTCAATAGATTCTAAAACAAACGCTATAATAAATATAAGAATAATGATTTTGAACGATAACGTAGAATTTAATAATGAGATAATAAGAATAATTAATTCATTAATAAGAGACTCACAAAACTCAAATTTAAACTTAACAATAGGAATGCATAATGGCAAACAAGTTTTACAAATAGGTACTGCTACTAAAAATAAAGCTATACAAATTGCTGAGAGGATGATAGGTATTCCACAAAATTCAATGCTTCGAATTGGAGATTGTGGTGATCAATTTGGGAACGATTATTCTATGTTAAATTGTCCACAAGGATTTACGTTGAAAAAACAAGTGGTGATTTTGATAAATGTTTTCCAGTTATTGAAAACGGAAAAATAATAACTGGCGTAAATGGTACTTTAAGTTTATTAAAAAAAGTAAAATTGTTGCCTACAATTTGTTTGGAACATGCCATAGAAAGCCACTATGCAAGAGAATATGCTAAAACAGAAAAGAAAATGACTCAAGGTAAAAATAATAAAATTATATATTTTAATAATTTAATTAATAATAAATTTCAGACACTAGATGGAATAGCTAGCTTATTTGATTCGTCGAGTGGAAGCATAAAAATTCCTATGTATGAATGGATTACTATACCAGATAATAATCCACTAAAACAACTATGGCTTGAATGTAACGATTCTAGTTTATGTTATGGGGTGTATGATAATGAAAATATATTATTAAGAGGTTCAGGTATATACTATTATTTTTTATCTCAAAGAATTCATGACGAAAATACACAAGAAGATATAACAACTAAAGAAATGATATATGAATGGTTAAATAATAATATAGAGTTTTTTTCAAAGTCTTTAATAGCAATTAATAATACCTCAGATATAAATGATTTAAATAATGTTAAAATGATATTAGGGTTAATAGATAATATTAGAAATTATTTGTTAATTCTATTAAATCAACAAATTGTTAATAATCAGATAGAAAAAAATGTAATGGTTAACTTGGAAGCATTAACTAAAAACTCATTAATGTACAAACTATATAATAGTTTAATAAGTACTGAAAATTTAATGAAAAATATTTCATTCAATGAAAACTATAAAATTGATAATATTCATATAGAAAATTTAATTAAAAATGTAATTTTAATTACTAATGAATTTAGATTAGAATTTACTCAACAACCTGACAAAGAAAATTATTCTAAAGATTTTAGAGCATACAGAGAGATAGATAATTTTGCAGAAAACTTTATTACTTGTAATTTGACATTACAAAAAGATTCTAATATTTCTAATAAAGGTATCTGTGGATTATGCTATGGTGGTTTAGAATTGCCAATCATAATGAAATCAATAGACGATAGAATAAATGATGTTTCTATACTAAAGTTTAACAAGAATGTAACAGGATATGCGAAAAAACAATCGTTAGAATTAAGATTTTTTGATATTTTTAAAACCGGTGGTATTGAACTTTTTGGAATTGATAAACATAAAGAATATATTATATTAGATGACAATTTATTAACTGGCAAAACAATGCAACTAGCTATAACTACTTTTTATGATATAGGAATCGACGTTGATAAAATAGTTGCTGTAAGGTATCCGGGAGTTAATAGAATTAGTCAAATGTTTATGCCTAATCATGGAGCTGTAGATTATAGACATTTCTTTAATTTTATAGAAGGATTATATTTCCCTAGTCCATATAGTTGGAGAGATCCGTATAGTACAAATCCATATGAAGACTCTTTAGGAATTTTTGATTTGAATAGAAGAAAAATACTAGAATGTTTAGCAAAAAATGGCGACTATTCTAAAAAGAGTGAAGTATTATATGTAAAAAGGAAGATGAAGAATGAGAAATAAAATTGATATAAATAATTGGAAACGAAAGTTAGCATATAAAACTTTTTCAAATTTTAGTGACCCATATACAGGTATAGTTACTAAAATAGATATAACTAACTTAGTTAATTTTTGGAAAAAAAATAAAATTTCATTTTATGGTTGTATGACGTATTTTGTATTAAAATCTATAAACGAAATTGATGCATTTAGTTATGGTTATGGAAAAGAAAATGCTAAAGAATCTGTCTATAAATATGATTCTTTAGCAGCAACC
Organism: uncultured Bacilli bacterium; assembly: GCA_934096125.1. GTDB lineage: Bacteria > Bacillota_I > Bacilli_A > RF39 > UBA660 > Onthocola_B. Next base: position 4,321 of record CAKOLB010000004.1, on the reverse strand, counting down.
GCTACTGTTGTAAATAGCGATAATGAATTGAATTTTACGAGATATGTTAAGTATGATGAAGATATTTATAATTTTCTTATAGAATTTTCAAAGGCTACAGAAGATGCATCTAATAATATTCCATACTATAAAATATCAGGATTGGAAAATATGAATAAAGTGAATATGACATGTATTCCTTGGATTACTTTTTCAAATTTTAAAGATGCTGTTAATTTTAATGAGAAAAATAGTAAACCTAAAATTTGTTGGGGAAGATATTATTTAGAAGGAGATAGATATCTTATAGATATTTCATTGTTAGTAAATCATGCGTTTCAAGATGGATATCATATGGGATTATTTTTCAATAATTTACAACAAAATATATATAATCTAAAAGTAAATAAAAATTTGGTGAAAGTAAGGTAGGATGTATGTTAAAAAAATATTGTAAACTTAATGACATTAATTATTGTAATATAAATTATATCGTTTATTCTCAAGATAAAAAAGATGATAATTTGCCCTTACTATTGTTTTTACATGGCATCGGAGAAAGAGGCAATAAAGTAGAAGATGTAGAGAAATATGCTTTACCTAAATATATGAATAATTTTGATATACCTTATATTGTTGTTGCTCCACAGTGTACTGATAACAATTTTTGGGATTATCATTTAAGGGATGTAGAAAAAATTTTGGAAGAAGTTTACAAAGAATATAAATACGATAAAAACAGAGTATGTATTTTAGGAAGTAGCATGGGAGCATTTGGTGCTTGGAATTACATTATGTCAAGGCCAAAACTATTTAAGGGTATAGTTTCAGTATCAGGTGGTATAATGCTACCTATTAATCAAACACTATTACCATTAAAGGACAAATCAATTTTGATATATCATGGAAATGCTGATGATGTTATTGATGTTAATGAAAGTATACAAGCTTATGATAAACTTAAAAGCATAGATTCAAAAAATATAGAATTAAAAATTATAGAAAATGATAATCATTTTTTAACTTCACATGCTTTTAAAGATAAGTACTTGTACGAATGGTTAGAGAAAAATATTTAAGTAGGTGAATAAATGAGAATAATTAGTATTGGAGATTTAGTTACAGATTTTTATTATAAAAATGGCAAATTGGTAGGAGTAAATGGAGGTATGACTTCTCATAATATAATCGCTAATATTGCTAAACTAGGTTTGGAAACATCTGTTTATGGTGTATGTGGAAATGATATGCCAGGTACTATAGCAATTAATAGCTTAAAAGAAATTGGAACAAACATTGATAATGTAAAAGTGATTGAAGATATAAATACTCGTTGCTTTCATGTATCATATCAAGAGTTAAATGATAAATTAGAGTTTACTTCAAAAAAACGATGCCCAATTTGTAATATAAAAAAATGGTATGAAGAAAGTAAAATAGAACCAAATAATATTTTGAAACAAATTAATGAAGATGATGTTTTGATTTTTGATAATTTAAACAATAAAAATCAAATTATAATAGATAATTGTAATAATAGAAAAATGCTGGATTTGGGACAATATTTTGAATTAGAAGATTATAATGATAATGAAATCCGAGAAAAAATTAAAAATAAATTTGATATTATAAACTTAAATGAACGAGTTGAAAAATATTTGAAAAATAGATTTTCTGTAAAATCATTGGGAGATATATATAATATACTACATCCTAAAATGATAATTGTAACTAGAGGAAAAAAAGGCTCAGACTTTGTTTTTGATAATAATAAAGTCAGAAAAGAGTTAAATAGTCCAGAAGCAGAAGTTGATCCAACAGGAGCTGGTGATGCATTTTTTTCAATGTTTATTAGTGAATATATAAAGAATAACTATATTATTGATTATAAATTTATAGATTCAACTTTTGAAAAAGCGACTAAACTTACAAAAAGGGTTGTAAAAAAGTTTGGTGCACGAGGACATATACAAAATTTATATAAAATAAAAAAAGTGAAAGATGCTTGTACTTGCAGTAATTTTGATATTTCATTAAGGAAACAAATAAAAAGGTGTAATATAAATATTAATAATTTAGAAACAAGAATAATTAATGCTATTAATAGCAGAGCTTATGATAAGTTAACTAAAATAGATTTTGAAAGTCTAAATAATAGTATTTTTGTAGGAACTGGTGGTTCTTTTGCAGGCGCAAAATTTTCATCTAAACTTATTAATCATTTATATGGAATAAATACAATAGCTTTATATCCTAGAGACCTATATTATAGAAACAATAATAGTGTTGATTCAGTATTTTTGTTTACTTACTCAGGAACAACAAATGATTTGCTTGTATCAACAAGTTTAATTGATAATGATAATAAATATATTATAACAAAAGGTGAATTGCAAAAGGTTGTAACAAAAACTGGAATATCTAAAAATAATGTTATTTCATATCGAACAGGTACAAATAAAGGAAAAGAAAGAGGATTCTTATCTTTTGAAGGAGCATTGGCTCCTGCTAGTTTATTTTTAAAATTATATTTTGAAAGAAAATCAAAAAATAATATTGAAGAGTTTATTAGAGATAGTATAAATTATTGGAAAAATTACTTTGATAAATATTTTAAAGAAAATAAAAAAATGCTAAAAGAATTTTTAAAAGAAGGAAATAGTTTTAATATTTTTACAGGAGATTTTACTGAATCTGCTGGTAATGATTTAGAAAGTAAAATAATTGAGTCTGGTATATATAATTGTTTAATTCATGAAAAGAAAAATTTTTCACATGGAAGATTTATTAATTACGAGCATTTAAGTCATAACAAAAATATTTATTTTAAGCAAAAAACTACAAGTTTATATGAGAAAAAGTTATTGGAATATTTAGAAAAAAATCAAAATTTGATAATTGAAAGTAGATATGATGGAATATTATGTGAATATGATTTATTAATTTCATCTCAATATTTAATATATTATATATCAAATTTTCTAGATATAGATATTTCAAAACCTACGTATAACGAAGATGCAATGAAAATTTATTTTTATAAAGGTGAATTATAGATTGTTATATAAAAATGTTATAATTTTAAGTAGAGAACGAATGCTGATGATAACAATGAGTGCAATTTGTGTGCAAAAATAAAAAAATGTATAGTTCTATATGTACTATATGTATGACATAATACCAATACTGTTCAGACCCACTTTTCCTTGAAATATATATAATACTATATATATTTCATAGTATCATATATATTGAAAAAGGACGAACATGTGGCAGTGGAAAAAAATATAAGAATTGCTGTGGTAAATAGCATAAAATAAGGGAAAGATTTAAATTTTAAAAAAGATAAATTGGTTCGAGTTTTATAACTTGTCCACAAAATATTAAAAATATGTAGTAAAATAAAGGTGTGAACAATGATTATATTTGTTGACACCTTTTAAAATCTCATAGAAATGGAGCTATAACAATGGAAGAAAATAACAATAATATTGTAATTTATCAAACTGATGATGGAACGACAAAAATAGATGTAAAACTTGAAGATGAAACAGTATGGTTATCACAACAACAGATGGCTGACTTATATGATACGACTAAACAAAATATAAGTTTGCATATTAAAAATATCTTTGATGAAGAAGAATTAGACATAAATTCAACTGTCAAGGAATTCTTGACAGTTCAAAAAGAAGGAAACCGAAAGGTTGAAAGAATATATGATTAAAGGTTTCACTATGGACGATGAAAGACTTAAAGGTAATGGTGGAGGTAATTATTGGAAAGAATTACTTGCTAGAATTAAGGATATTAGGTCATCAGAAAAAGTATTATATAGGCAAGTCCTTGATTTGTATGCAACTGCTGTAGATTATAATCCTAAAGATAGCAAATCAATTGAATTTTTTAAAATTGTTCAAAATAAACTTCACTTTGCTGCCCACGGACACACAGCACCTGAAGTAATATATGAAAGGGCAGATGCTGATAAACCTTTTATGGTATTAACTACTTTTAAAGGTGATTTGCCAGTGATGAGTGATGTTATAATTGCTAAAAATTATTTAACAGAAGAAAAATTAAAAATTTTAAATAATTTAGTATCTGGATATTTTGATTTTGCTGAAATACAAGCAATTAGACCTAATTCAATGCATATGGATGATTATATTAAGCAACTGGATACAATTCTTTCTAGTACTGGAGAAAAGTTACTTTTTGGTGCAGGTACAATTAGTCATAATAAAGCAATCGAAAAAGCCAAAGATGAATATAAGAAATACCAAGTAAAAACAATAAGTCCGGTGGAAAGAGAGTATTTAGAAACTTTAAAAGCAATAAG